>JAFCDY010000014.1 GCA_017609445.1 Candidatus Aenigmatarchaeota archaeon
TTTCCTTTATCAGTATCAATAACAATAGAAACGTGACCTTGTGTGTGGCCGGGTGTTGATACTGATAAAGGAAAAATTGTTGTTTCTGGGGACGCAATAACAAATGAGAGATGGGCAGACTTGAAAAATAAAATGGAATCTAAACACAACTGTGACCCAGAAGGCTTGGAAAAAAGTAGAAAAAAGATTTTACAGATCGCCGACTATATAATCCCTGGACATGGTCCAATGTTTAAGGTGAAGAAATGATAAGCGAGCAAGAGGCAATTGGACTTTTAAAAAAATATGAGGTTCCAGAACATATAATCAAACATTGCCGGGCAGTCACCAAAGCAGCATTAGAAATAGCCGAGAAGAACAAAGACAGAAACCCTGATTTTGAAAAAATAAAGATAGCTGCCTTGCTTCACGACATAGGAAGAGTAAAAACATTAAGAGGAACGCCCACCGAAGAATTTGGAGACAATAGACATGAGAGGCACAGCGTCGAGATTCTGAAAAAAGAAGGTTTGGATGAAATAGCTGAAATAGTATCCAAGCATGGTTTCATGTTAGCAGATTACAAACCAGAAGATTTAACAATTGAAGAAAAGATACTTGTGGTAGCAGATTCAATAGCAAAGGATCAGGGAAGAATAACTCCAAACGACAGGTGGAGAAGAATTGAAAATAAATACACAAAAACTGGAGACGAAGTAGCACTGAAACAATTTGAAAGATCAATATCAACATATTTTACTATTGTGGACGAGTTGGGTATTGAGAGAGGAGATTAAATGAAAAAAAATACAAAAAAACAATTGTTTGCAGTTTTTGTATTGCTGGTTTTCGCAGGTAGTGGTATTGCTTATGCGCTCTTGTCTGTAATACCAACCCAAGAGAGACAGATGCAGTACGTCGTTTACCAACCGCTGCAGGACTCAGAAGAAGCTTACTTCCTGCAGAGAAACATAGTTGTTGCCAAATACTTCTATTCAGAAGGTTGCCTGAGGTGCCAATCCACAGAAGCGATCGTGGATGGAGCATTGGAATTTTTTGACGGAAACTTTTTCGTTGAAAAAATAAACATAGATGAATATCCAGACGAAGCAGAAAGATTAGATATAACGCAGGCCCCGACAATTTATCTGAAGGGATACTCAATAGATGTTATAACAGAGAATATAACCCTCAGCGATCTGACAACAAAGATTTGCGTTTTGTTCTTTTCCTATGTGGACAAATGTTCTATTTAATCTTTCTATTCATATCTTCAATTTCTTTTTTCATTTTTTTGATTACAGAAGGAACATTCTCAGGTTCAGTGTTCAGCTCTTCAGCCATCTTTTTAACGACCCTATATTTTTCTCTCAGATTCATACTACCACTTCATTCTTTTTAATTCTTCTCTAAGTTTCTCCATGTCCTTTACAAAACCTCTTCCAAGAAGTTTAGTTCCACCGCCTTTACCTTCCAATTTATCACAAATTTCTTTTGTAAATATGCCAGCATCAAGTTCAACATCCTCACCAGATGAAACAAAAACATCCACACCGCCGTCTCTCGTTCCAAACAATGCTATAAATGTATTGTTGCCTGACAATCTTTCAGATATCTTTTGCAGTTCAGAGGCACGAGTATTTTCAAATATTTTAATCAAGAACTTTGTATTGCCCCTAACTTCGAACTTCAGGTTTTCTATTTTTTCTTCAGCTCTATTCTTTAATTTTTCATCTAATTGTTTTCTTTTTTCTTTCCACTCTTTCTTCAAATCACCTATACCATTTAAGACTTCATTCTCAGAAACGCCAAGAAGCTCTGCGCTTTCAAACATAACACCTTCCATAACCTTAAGATATTCTCTAGCAGCCTGTCCAGCTTTGTAAATAAGTCTGATAGTTCCATCAGTTGGCCTCTCAACTTTCATAATAACTATCTCCCCAACATCAGAGGAATTGTCAACATGGATACCACCGCAAGCTTCAACATCATGGTTTCCATAAGCAACTATCCTTAAATATTTTCCAGGAACAGCCCCACCCTGGTAAATTCTAAAACCATAATCTTTTTCAGCAGCGGTCCTCTTCATTATCTTTTTACTGACCTTAACTTTATTTTTGACAAACTCGTTTGCGCATTTTTCTATTTGATCGATCTGATTCTGATTCAATGGTTCGTAATGCGTGAAATCAATATGGGCCTTATCAACATCTTTCTTGCTTCCGCCCTGCCAGATATGGTCTCCCAAAAGCTTTCTCACACATCCAGCAATAATATGGGTTGCGCTATGATGGGCAACTATTCTTTTTCTCCTGTTCATGTCCACTCTACAAGAAACCTCCTGGCCTTCCTTGAATTTGGGATTTTCTACAAAATGTAAAACAACATTGTTCTGCTTCTCGATGTCATAGACCTTGCAGCCTTCTATTTCTCCGTGGTCAGGTTCCTGTCCCCCGCCCCTGGGATAGAAACACGTACTATCAAGAACAACCACACCGTCCTTCATTCTCAAGACTTTGGCTTTGAACTCTGATCTGGTCTCGTCTTTATAAAATAGCAGCTCTGTTTCAGGTAAGCCAGAGACATCCTGTTTTGGCTCTGTTTCTTCTTTAACCTTAGACTTATGCACAGCCATTTTTGTTTCCAGATCAGAAATATCAGGCATTTCCAAACTAGTATAGTTTTTAACATCTCTGGGCAACAAACCATGCGATTCGTATAACTGAACGAGAATATTTTGATCTATTTTCTTGAGACCTTTAACAATCTGCTTTCCTCTCTTTAGTGTTTCTTCATATTTCTTTTCTTCAACACCAACCATCTTTAAAATATCATTCCTCTGCCTGTCATATTCTGGAAACGTCCCCTTGTAATAATTTATTTGCCTCTCAACAATATCCCTTAGAGGAACGACCACACCCAAATCTCTTAGTGCTCTTATAGATCTTCTTATTAGTAATCTTGCCAGATATCCCTCTTTTACATTTGACGGAACAACCCCGTCGCCCAATATGAACATTATCGCTTTTGTGTGGTCAATCACCTGATAGATATTGTGGTAAAGCCTGACAGTGTTCATGATTTCGCTATCATGGATGCCAGTGTCAAGTGAGATCTGTTTTACTATTCTTTCTCTTAACTTCTCTACGTTTGTTTCTTCAACATTCAGAGAACCGCTTAACTTGCAAAACTGTTCAAAGACACTTTCGTTCCTTTCAGGTAGCTTTGCTTTTTTGACCAACCACTCAATCAATTCAGGATAAGTACAATCATAAACAGTCGGTGTTCCTTGTGATATCCAGACATGCCTTTCCAACCCGTACCCAGTGTCAACAGTCTTTATTTTCATTGGTTTGTATTCTCCGTTGAACGGGCCCTCATATTCCATGAACACCAGAGTGGCAACTTCGCTACCGCCGACCATAACTTCAAAACAAGGACCAGCATTTCCTCCGCCTTCCCACCAGGACTCCTTAAAAATTATGTTGCTGGGATCAATTCCAAGATGAACCAGCCAGTCATAACATAATTTAACTGTTTCTTCCTTCCAGTAGATTTGATTCTCAGGATAATTGAAAGCATGATGCCCGACCATCTCAAATACAGACATATGTCTTGCAGTTCCCAGACCAATGTTATCCAGATCCTGCGCCCTGAAACACGGCTGCGAAACTATCAGGGGATTCGCCGGAGGCTCTATTGTTCCGTTCACTACCCATGGCATGAAGTCATATATTGACGCGCCCACAAACATTGTATCGGGCTTCCACCGACAGACAACAGGATACCTATAGGTTACAGAATGATTTTTTGATTGGAAGAACTCCAAAAACTTTGTTCTCATTTCCTTTGTCGTGTACCCCTTGGGCATCATCGGTTTACCGATGAATTCATATTCTCCGCAGGGAGGCTCTGAGCAGTCTTCCCTGTGCTGTCTTGACCAGAACCTGTGGCCGCATTTTTTACAGGTGGACCTGTTAAAATTATTTTTAAGAAACTCAGTTTCATAAGCTTCCTTCATCATCAGGTGTTCTTTTCTCATTAAGTAGAATTTGTTTGATCTGTATTTATAATTTAACTGATGACAGTTCCCCTGAAATTCTTTCCAGACAAGAATTTATCCAGATCACTTAACCTGTTTATTATGACAGCCTTCATTTTGAATCTTTCTGCAGCCCTACTTGCGATAGGGTCGAAGGGGGTATGAAGACCAGGAGTCCACTTTCCACCGATTATCTTTTTGTACCTTTTCCAGGAAACTTCCTTGAGAGGCTCAGCGTTTTTGTGTTTTTTGGGATCTTTATCATAGATGTAATCAACATCTGTAAGATTGATAACAAACTTTCCATCATACCATCTGGCCAGAACCACAGCGTCGTAGTCTGTAGACCAACCAGGTTTCCAACCAGATCCTATGAGGACCTTTTCTCTAAAAGGTTCTTTCTTGGAATAATCAGAAACTATTCTTTTGTGAGCGACATCATTAAAAACAGCCTGAAGAAGTTTTGCGTTTAATTTTGTGGACTCTATCCCCACCCAGTCAATCTCACTCTGTTTTCTTATTATCTTCTTGGCAGCTCCCTGGTATTTTCTGCAAGTCCTCCCTCCACCAGAGACCAATCCGAAACGATGCCCTCTTCTGATGTGTTTTTGGATGACTTTTCTCAAGTCCTTCAAGAACTTTACGTTTATTTCGTCGGGCACTATTTTCGATCCGCCCACCGAGATTGTGTAGAACATAAGTATAGTACGGGTTTTCGTTTAAAAAACTATAGCTTGATTGGTTTTGCTTTTTTCCAGGTTTGGTAGAACCATGATCTCAATGCCTTTGCAAGACCAGGGTCTTCAAAGAAGGTTGCAATCCTGTTTCTCCTGAATTTTTAAACAGTGATGAAGTGGAAAGAGAATATTTGACTGAGCAGCAGATCTTAGAGCAGTATAAAAAAGGAAAAAGAGATTTTTCCAACATAATCTGCAACGGTGCGGTTCTCAGATACAAGAACTTTAGAGGAATCATATTTAGGAACGCTATTCTAGAGGGAATGTCTTTTGAGGAAACTGATTTCACAGGTGCCGACTTCTCCAACGCAAAGATAACTTGGTGCGGAATAAGGTTTACGAAACTCAAGAACGCCAAGTTCAGGAACACCGTCATATATGTTTCAAGTTTTGAGGGTACTGAATTCGAAAACACAGACTTCACGGGTGCGGACATATCAAACTCAAATTTCATGGATACAGAAAAATTCAAGGCAGATTTCACAAGAGCGACCCTGCACGAAGTGTTCTGGACTCTCGAAGACTTCTCTCTCATGAAGATTGAGGAACTGATCTCCAAACTAAAAGCCGCAGGAATACCACTATACAGAATACTGTATATTGTTGAGAGGCTGAGAGAAAAGAAACATAGGATTTTGGGGAACATTTCTGATATAATAGAGACAAGACCTGTCTATGGAAGAAAATTTTTCAACACTTACAGACGTCCCAACCAAGTAAGTGGTATAGATCAATCTACATATGGCGGTTCACCAGAAGAAGGAACATATGTTTCCTCAGCTTCAGAACATCAATATGGCTCATCAATATCCAAGCCAAAAAAATAAAGTAGGCCCTAGTTTAATAAAATAAATTAGAGAAAAAATAATCTCCAAAATCAAGCATCATTTGAATATGTTCATGCCAACATGTTTGAATATTTCTACGTCTGTCAAGGTTCCTTTTATTTTCCCTTTTAAATTAACAACAGGAAGCTCAAAAATCCTAGAAGTAAGCATCTGTTCTATCGCATCTTTGAGATTCCATTCTTCTGTGACAGAAATAGGTGGCATCATTACTTCTTTAACCGTTTTAACAATAGGTTCGCCGGCTAGAATTGATCCCTTTATGGATTCCAGTATCAACTGGTTTGGAACTATTCCTATTAATTTCTTTTTTACATCAATAATGAAAGTTGCCTTATGATCAGGTGAGAGTGTTATGAATTCTATTAGTTCCTTGATAGATGCTTCTGGTTCAAGGAACAGTGGCTGCAAGGTTATTGTTCTATAAGCATCCCTGACTTTGAGTTCTTCAAGATTTTTCGCTATTTTTTCTACCATTGGCTTTCCTATAGAGTGTCTCAGTATCTCCAGATATGTCAGTGTGCCAATAACATCTGATTCCTTAAGGTCATTTTTTGATAAAACATCTTCAGAAACTACAGGTAGTTCATATACCTGCTGCAGCATCATGAATTCAACAGCAGTTAACAGCCTGTTGTCCTCACTAACAACAATAGGATTAATCATAATGTCCTTAACTCGCTTTTCCATTTTTTTGCCCAATCTTCTTTCAGCATAAACTATGCCAAGCAGTCTGGTGAACGGAACAACGCCAACAATATTTCCGTCTTTGGATGTTACAATTACTGATTCGTGATAGGGCCTGCTAACAGCTTTTTCAATAACTTTGTCAATAGGGGTATTTTCACCAACAACCCACAGCGGTTTGGTAACCATTAGCTTGAAAG
The DNA here is from genome assembly GCA_017609445.1 of Candidatus Aenigmatarchaeota archaeon. Classification (GTDB taxonomy): domain Archaea; phylum Aenigmatarchaeota; class Aenigmatarchaeia; order Aenigmatarchaeales; family Aenigmatarchaeaceae; genus JAFCDY01. Next base: position 6,491 of record JAFCDY010000014.1, read on the forward strand.
CATCTTTTATTTTGGACCTGAATTTCTCCATTTAATCAACCTCCTTCTTATATATGAAGCCCTTTGGTATGAAGGGTCTTGAATCAGCAGATATGACAGGCGAAGATTTCCAGTTTTTTGGGTCAATTCCAAAGACTAGACCACAGTATTTTGACTTATATCTCCAGGCATCCATATTGTTCTTTACGTTGTGCTTTTCAGATGATATTAGATTTGCCTCTCTGAGAATTTTCAGATGAAACCTGACAGTATTACTGTTTATTTTGGTTATTTTTGATATTTCTTTTGATGAAAGAAATTCAGGGTGTTTTGATAGCAGCAATGAAAATATTTTTATTCTTTCTCTGCTGGCCAGAGCCTTCATTTTTATCTCAACCCTCTTTAGTTCATCTTCATCTGAGGAGTCAACTAGAAGAATTTTAAACAAAAAGTCCTTATCCTGGAGATGGATCGTTCTGAAATAATCCATATCATTATAATTTACTTGCAACGTTATAAATATATTTATGGACACAAAGAAGATCATAGTAAAATTAATCACGTGAAAACATATTTATAGCATGCATAAAAATTAGCCAGACAAAACCCTTTTCCAGATGTAGTCTGATTTATTTCGGATTCTTTATATATCTTTTTCGAATATATAGATGTTTATGTCTTTTGAAGGTGGGTCAGGGATAAGACAATCTGGTCAACCACCAACATATTCTATTTGGAATCACGGTTTCAGACCAACAAGACCAAGACACAGAACAGAAACAACCATCTATGAAATCTAGAAAAGGAGGAATCTAAATGAAAGGGATAAAAATAGTATTAGCGTTAGCTATATTGATAATTTTAGTTTCACCAAGCATTGTTTATTCTGCCAGAATTAATAGCAGAACAGCGCTTGATAGCCCAGATCAGATGAAGGCAGCAGCCCACATGAAGACCCCCATAAGAATGGGGCAAAAAAACTACATGGCAACGCCAACAACACACTCTGACTTCAAATTCTGCAGCGGCAACAGACCAAGTTATTTCACATGTGAAGAACTTTATTCTGGCTGTAATGAGATAAGTAGTGCAGATTTTGGAGAAAACTTTTATGCAATATTTAATACACATCCTGACCTCAGTGTGAGTTGTTCAGAAGGGATTAATTATAATTACGAGGTCTGGAGCAGAGTAAAGGATCCAGACTCAAGCGACGGAACAATAAACGGCAATAGTTATTTGTATGTGCATGAATCTGGCTGGCAGGATGCTGGATATAGATGCATAGCTTTCCAATATAATAACATTGAACCACAGACAAACGGAAACTGGCAGTTCAGATATTACATAGAGGACACAGACTGTGATACAGATCCTGATTTCTGGTATGAATATATTGAAATCGGAGGTGCTCCAGAACCAAACCAAAACCCCATCGCATCATTTACTGCAAACACAACTTCGGGAAACGCTCCACTAAGTGTAAATTTTGACGGATCGTCTTCTTATGATCCAGACGGAACCATAATACAATACAATTGGGTTTTCGGAGATGGTGACATTCAAAGTGGCGGGTCAAAACCAACACATACTTATGATTCTGAGGGATCTTACACAGTTGTGCTCACAGTAACAGACGATGACGGCGCAACTGATGACTTTTCTTTGGTTATGTCTGTTGATCAGCCGCTTCCTGTTTGTGGGAACGGAATAGTAGAGTCAGGGGAAGAATGTGATGGAAACACCGATTCTCAGCAATGTGGATCAAATGTAGGGGAATGTTCTAAAGGAACGCAGACAAGAACATGTTCAAATTCATGTGTCTGGAATTCTTGGGGTTCCTGCAATGGTGAGGTTGGATCATCATCGGAGATTTGCGACAGTTTAGACAATGACTGCGACGGTTCAGTTGATGAGGGGGATGTCTGTGGTCCAGTCTGCGGAAATAGTGTATGCGAGTCTGGTGAAGATTATGTTAATTGTGAAGACGACTGCCAAATGCCAGCCGGTTTAACTAATCTTTTAGATAGTGAGAAATCGTTTTATACAAAACTTGTCAATACAATAGATTTGCAGATTGATGCAATTTCAGAGACCAACGCAGATTTGATGTTTGATTTTTGTTCAAAAAGTCTCGAGAAACTTGCAAATGAGGACGGAATAGATTGTTCAAGTATGGCAGGGTCAATTATAGACTATTTAGGTACAACAGATTCTGAGTTTGATGATTTTATGATAAATATATTGGCCCAGGAAAAATTTCAAGACCTTCAAAATAAATCTGATGAATATGCAGCTCAAAAACTTAAAGAATTTTCGACAGAGATGATTTATCATTTTTATGATATTGAAACAAAAAAACAAAATCTAGAAACATACCATAACAGTCTTAGAGATTTTATGATATAACAGTATAACCCGAGCGATCAGGAGTTTGTATATGATGTCTTGATAACAAGATTCCAGGAGGGAGAGGAATCATTGAACGTATCTCAAGACTTTTCTGCACCAGAGTCAAATTCTATCACATCTCTCTATTATGGTCTCCCAACCGTATTCTTCGGAAATTGGTTTAACGAAGGCCCAGGCGACCAAACAGCTTATATGACACCGGTCAGCATAAACGATGCCTCAAAAGATGTCAGGATATATAGACTTCTAGACAGCGGAACAGATTCTCAGGTATCTGATATAATTTTTGAATTACTTAATCTGGCACCAGACAAGTTCCAATATCTTCATTTGGGGATTAAGGGACTTGTAAATATGCTAGCGTATAGGGACTTTGGACTAGACTCTACAGAAATCATTAGAGGGTATCAGCAGGATTTAACAAATTCTGTAACAACATCAATTGACACAGGTGTATACATACCAATGGATGCTGACTTTCCAATTGCATTTGAGAATGTTCATTACCAATCACCATACAACTATTACTCTGACACAACATTTATCTATATTGCAGCATACTCTCCAGTTGATTTGAACATTTCTGAAAATACACAACAGAGGTCAGTTTCCAATGATCAGATTTATCGCACATCATATGACCTAGACCCAGAAATAATTATGATAACGAATCCAACTTCTGGATATGATGTTGATATAATAGGCGTAGAGCAAGGAACTATGGACTTGGAGATAGGTGTCTGGGAAAACGGACAGTTTAAGATGATAGAATACAAGAATGTCTCTGTTGACGATCAGTTTTTAGGTAAATTAAACATTGACGGTACAAATGTTAATCAGACAATCAAAGTTTACAAAGCCAATAACAGCACTTTAGATTATACTGTCACCCCAAACAACATCAACAGTAAAATATTTCAGGTTCTCTCCTTTGAACAAGAAGGACTAATAGATTTAGATGTAGAGTTTCTGGCCAGTGACAAAATAGATAGTGCTCAGTTGGAGATTCAAGGATTTGAGTATTATTTAAATAACACAACAGGAGGATATCCAACCAGCCCTAGTCTAGACATCGGAAATGACACCATAAAGGAATGGGAATATCAAGGGCAGTTTAACGAGACGGTTCTTATTGATGTTGCAGACTATCTAAACGAACAAATCATCAATTGTACAACCGACAATGGTAAATGCAAAATACAAATGTTATTTGGATCTGATTCCGAAGGTGTTTTGAAGATCTCTCTGGAAACAACCCTCGCTAGTGATGTAGATGAGATACCACAATTCTATGATGATTTTGAAGACAATAATTCAGATAGTTGGAATTTGATTACATCAGATATTCAGTATTCGATGACTGGCCAAAAAACAGTGAAAACAGGCAGTTTGAATGGTCAGGGAAATTATGTGTTTGAAATGGATGTTCCTAATGACGGCACCGATGTAAATGATTATGGAATCGCTATGTACAAAAACGGTTTAGATCTAGACAACTACAGACTAGAGTTTGACTCAAGAATAGATTACATTGGCGAGTGCTGCGGATATGCATACATCAATTTAGTGTTTGATTCACAATCAGCTACAGACTTTGAGAACTCTTACTGGGCAATCATAGCAAAGGTTCAAGACAAAATATATTTACTAAAGAGAGTAAACGGGGAATACACTTCAATTGTCGAGACACCATACACCATCAATCCTAATGTAGTATATCACGTAGGACTTGAGAGAAGCAACAACAACATCAAGATATATATAGACGAAAATTTGGTCATTGATGTAAACGATTCAACTTATGCATCAGGAACATTTGGAATTGGAACCTCAACAGCAGGACTAGAACATGTGAAATCGTCTTTTGACAATGTAGTAATCACGTCGCTAAACGGGACCAATCCAATCCAGCAGCCTACGGTCTGGACCAATTACCATGCAGACAGCTCCCCAGAAGATTCAGGATGGAGCGTGTCATCCTCAGGAACGACCACATTGGCTTCAACAGGAGATGGGTTACTGCGCCTTAACGACTCAGTTAATTCAGATTATAAGCAATATGGGTTTTATACCGACCTTAACAATACAGAAGGATACATAATAGAAGCCAACTTTAAGGTCTCCCAAAATACTGACGGAAGAGCAGCAAGAATATATTTTGGCGACGATGTTTATGACGAGTACATAAATTTTTATCCGGACAAGATATCTTCACATAGAGGAAATTTTGTTGATATGCCAGTGGATAACACAAAATTTAACATATACAGAATAGCAGTAAAATCCAACACTTATGAAATATACAGAAACGGTGAGTTGTTTGTATCAGCATCACTCTCAGAACATTCCAGCAAAGGAGACCCTGGAGTCGGTTTCGGTTCTGGAAGCACCTCCGGTACAGGCTACTCAGTTTGGGACTATATAAGATTTGAGAAAATATCCTGAAGACTAGCAGGCCTCGGAGTCATTGTAAAAAACTAACTCATCCGAACAATCCTGCTAATCCTGCTGCAGCTTCCTCTGCTTTCTTTGCTGTATCTTCAGCTTTCTCTTCCTTCTTCTCAGCTTTTGCTTCTGCTACAGGTGCTGCCACTGCCACTGGAGCTGCCGCCTTCTTCATGGCTTCTTCTATGTTAACTCCGTCTAGAGCAGCTATCAATGCTTTCACCTGAGCTTCGTTCGCAGCTTCGCCAGTTGCATCTATGATTTTCTTAAGGTTAGTCTCGTCTATTGGCTTTCCTGCTGAGTGAAGCAACAGTGCTCCGTATATGTAATTTACCATTTTTTATCACCTTTTTTCTCTAAAGTATATTTCCTTTGTGCTCCAAATGAAAAGTGAATTGATGCACGCAATCAGATTCTCTTTAGGAATATCAGTATCTTTGAATATCTCGAAAACAGCGTCTTTGCACTGCTTCATTATTTCTTGACCCTTTTTGATTGATTCATCCATTTACTCACCCTCTTTATTATCAGTCTTCTCTTCTTTGTTTTCTCCTGCCTTTTCTATAGATTTTGGCTCTTTCTTTTCAACTTTCAAATCACCGACTTCTGATTCAAGAGCTTTCATCTCGTTGAGAGCTTTAGCTAACAGATCACCAATAATTTCCTTGCTTACTACTCCGGCTTCAAGACTCAAACTCTTTGCCTCTCTAAATGCCTTTGAAATCATGACCTCAATGCTTTCTTTGGTCGCAAACCCAGTTTCAACTGACAGGTTTATAGCACAATTATAAGCAATTACCATATCATTCAATACCTGCTCTTCATCTACTGATAGAACATCCTTCGTGTATATTGTTCCGTCTTCATAGACAGCAACCAAGTCAAGCCCAATCTCCATCGGTTCAATCTTCAGCATCTGCAATACTCCAGCCAAATCTTCAGAAATTACATCCCCAGGGATGGCAACCAATTTATCTTTTATGATAGATATCTTCCCACCCTCAACTTTAGCGGGAATCTTTGCTTTAGCCAGTGTAGATATCGCAGGACCGGGCATTAAGCTTGTCGGACCAGCTTCAATTTTTATTTCGCTTATTGCGATGTCTCCTGGTTTTGCCGGAGCAGGCGTTTTATTTTTGTTTAAAAATTTATACAGCTTGAAAGGATCCATTTCTGTTAGTAGTAACGCGGACTGAATCACCATATGTTTTTCCAAGTCTTTTTTCTCTTTTACTCTGTCAAGAGACCTCACTAAAATATTCTTTTTAGTTACCTTGATTTCAGCCCTGTCCTTTAATTCTTTCCTGATATTTTGTAAAGCCTTGGCAGGAAGCTTGTTCATATTTAAGATTCCGACCACAGGATATTTTTCTATCTTAAAAGATAGATCTTCGACTGCCTTTATCTTCTCTGGTCTTACTTTTCCTCTTCCTGGCATTTATATCACAAACTTTACAGATTTGCCCATCGTTAACTTCAGGTAGCATTCTTTGATGTTTTCCTTTCCTCTTGGAAGCGCAGATGCCAATGCACTTATCACAGCGTTGATGTTCTCAACAATTTTTTGGTCATCCATTTCTTCTGTTCCAACGGGGCAATGAATAACAGGGGTATTTTTCAAAACAAGATCAACCATTTTGTTGTTCTTTTCCAATAATGGTTTTATGTTGGGTAGTGTTGGTGGTATTGGTTTTGGCATCTTGTTTCTTACAGCTAAGACAGGACCCAAGAATTTACCTACGGTAGGCATGAGAGGTGCCTCTGCTAGGAAAAACTTGCAAGTGTTTGCTATTTTTTTTGCCTTTTTCTTGTTCTTTCCTAAATCTTGAATATCATCTTTTTTGATTAGAATTACCTGGTCGCCGAGTTCTTTTACCTTCGATATGAGCATGTCGGCGAATATTCCTGCTTTTGCAGGCTTACCTGTTCCATGTGGTAAAGAGGCTTGAGTTTTGATCTTACCTTCTGGTTTCTTGAGATCCAGGCCCTTTATGTTTATGGCTAGATCAAAGCTCTGTTTGAACTTTCTTTGTTTAGATTCTTTTGCTTTTTTAACTATTTCCAGTATTTCAGACATAGTCTTCGCACCATCGCTACTGTCGAAACAGTGATATCTAATTAATAATCAAGATATTTAAAGATTGTGATAACCTAAACTCACATTCCAACAACCTTATTAGAGACGTTTAAATTAAATCTAAATAAATCCATATGATCCTCTGCTATTTTTCTAATAACCTTCTTACCAACACAAGCATTTGAGTAATAATGACTATAATCACCGTCTTTCTCACCCACGGCTTCATGGTGCCCAGTCTTAAAACAAATATCATCTTCTAACGAAGGCATTGTTAAGCGAACAACATCATTGAACAGATCGGTGAATTTATCTACCCTAGATTTTCTTGCGTTTTTTATTATATTTACGACTCCTTCGCCAGACCATCCATCGTTACCCATTAGGGGGTAATACTTAGTAGAGAATAGTACACTTGCACCATCATACAGTATTTTTCCAGCCATCACCATATCCGGATAATCTAACGATTCTTCATCAACCAACCTAACAATCTCAGAAAAATATTTTGGAGGAGCTACCTTATCTCCAATGAATTTGGTTCCTGTTTTGAACCCCAAACAATCGAGAACCCTTCCATGAGAAGCTGCCCCGTTGTTTAGCACTAAATTTCCATATTCACTGTAATCCCTAAACCCCAATTCAAGGTTTTCTAACGTTTTCTTGAGGTCTCCAACATTATTGGTACTATTCTCCCTACGAAAGAAATCTCAATTCTGTAATTCCGGGGATATATATTACCACTTAATAACGTATGCCAACCAAGAATGTTATAGTCCACCAGTTCCAGACTTCCCATTGTGATAGGGAAATTGGATTTCAGCGGCTCCAAACCACGAACAACATGAGGCCGTTTCCCACGAGCCGGTCGCCAATCACGCACAGTATGTTTATTTATTCTTGTTCGTCTAGCAATTTCGGTATACCTTTTTCCCTCTCCAAACAATCTCATAGCCTTTCTGTATCCTATTAGTTGACCATATCCATGGTCGTATTTGTTCGCAAATCTTCTTTCAGTAACAAGAACTTGATCTTTAAGCCTCATAATAAGAGAATGAACAGAAAAACTTAAATATACAATTACTTAATCTTCTCGTCCCATTTACCTTCGTCGATTTCCTTCTGAATCTCTTTAGGTTTCTTTCCCTCAACATAAACCCCACAACTTACACAGGTTCCAATAACCTGCTTGACAGCCAGCTTCAAGTCTTTTGTCTGGAAAGAACCCATTTTCGATTTTGTTATCTTAACAATCTGGTCAAAGCTTATGCTATCTTTAAACTCTTTCAGTGCTGCCTCTCCTTCTTTGGCTTTTGGAAGCGTGAAAGGGGTTTTTGCTAGTTTCTTTAGATTCATCTCTTTTTTTATCATAGCAGAAACAGGAGGAGTACCAACCCTAATCTTTATCTCCTTTGTCTCGGGATCAGCTATTACCTCAATAGGAATCTTCATTCCTGCGAAGTCTTTGGTCTTTTCGTTTATCTTTGCTATTATGTCCTTGACACTCAGCTTATTTTGAGCCAGTGTTGGTCCCAGCGGCGGTCCGGCTGACGCTTTTCCGCCCTCAACCAATGCTTTAATAGTTATTTTACCCATGATATCATTCCTTCTTCTCAGCTGCCTCTACTAACTTGACCAGACCTATTGATACAGTTATCGGTATTGGTATTGCAGCTTCTATTAATTCGATCGTAACTTCGTCCTTTGCTTCATCTACTCTTGTTACCTTTCCTCTCTCGTTCTTGAAAGGCCCGCCAGTTATCTCGATTATATCTCCTCTGTTGACGTGGACCTCTATGTTTTTTGTCTCTAAGAACTTTTTTAGTTCCTCAATTTTTATCTCTTTCTTGATTATACCTCTCAGATGAGGCGCTCCTGAGATAGCTTTTTCCACTTCTTCCAACTCGCCTTCTATGAAAAAGTATCCTTTCAATTCCTGTGGATGGAACAGTGCTCTCACGTTTACTCCGAGAGCAGGTATTCTGCTCCTAAGAGTCTCCATTACTGAGTTCTCTCTTCCCACTGTCGTTCTTATTGTATATATCATGTTATCACACGAGTGCAAATATCAAAAACAACACAAACCCGATTATACCCAGGGCAGCGATTCCAATGCCAGTTATCTTTGCTGAGCTCAGGTATTCTTCTTTGTCTGGTTTTCTGGCAACCTCTATAACCCGCCTGTAATTTGATAACCTGTTTTTTATTTTTAAGCCGATCCTAAGCTTGTCTTTTTTATGTTCTTTTTTGGATTTCTTCTCTGGTTTGGGTTCATCCTGTGTAATTTTTTGTTCTTTGTGTTTTTTCTTGAATGAGAACCATCCTCTTTTTTCCTTCTTTAATTCAGTCTTTGGTTCTTCCTTTGCTTCTTCAGATTTTGATTCTTCTGTCTGAACAATTTCTTTAACTTCTTCACTTGATGGTTGACCCTCTTCCATATAATCACCAAAGAACTAATTTCTATTATATAGAGAAGTATTTAAAGGTTTTTTATTCATAGTCAAACCACTGAGGCCATACGTCGCTTAATCTGTTTAGTCTTCTTGGACAAGGGCTGCCAGAATTACTATATCTCCATGGCGTTATTATACAATCTACAGAATAGTTACAATCATCACAAAATTCTTCATTTGTTACTACAGTCATGTTAGGTGGGTTGGTAGCGTAATGGATTAGCACATTATTTAATAGAGTCAGAAAATTTAAATAAGAAAAAGAAAAGCGGAAAACCGCTTTAGACAAAATCAATTCCTAGAATCTTCTCGATTTCCTTCTGTTTTTCAGTTGAAAATGTCTTTCCTGGTCCATAGACTTGGTTGGATTTCACGCCGGTTATTATCAGCATTGTTCTGACAATGTCTCCAAGATCTTTCTGACTGCTTCAACAATTTCCTGACATTCTCTTATTGTTATATCAGCTCCGCCAGCAACATTCACCAATGCGCCGTTTGCGCCGTCAATCTCAATGTCAAGTAATGGATTATTCAAAGCTTTTTCCACAGCTTCCAATGATCTGTTCTCTGTGTCACTTTCACCCATTCCAATCATTGCCATTCCGCCGGTTCCCATGACTGCCTTGATGTCTGCAAAATCTAAGTTAACTAGTCCTGGTTTTGTGACAAGTTCGGTGATTCCCTTTACTGCGTTGACAAGTATCTCGTCTGAAACCTTAAACGCCGTCACAATCGAAACATCTGGAACAATTTCCAACAACTTGTCGTTTGGAACAACTATCAATGTATCGACCGAGTTTTCTAGTTCTTCCAACCCACTCTTCGCGTTATCCATTCTCTGCTTTCCTTCCATTGTGAAAGGAAGAGTTACGATTCCAACTACTAATGCTCCAAGTTTCTTGGCTACGTCAGCAACTACTGGCGCCGCGCCTGTTCCTGTTCCACCACCCAATCCACAAGTGATGAAGACCATGTCTGCACCAGATAATGAATCCTTAATTTCGTTCTTGCTTTCCTTTGCAGACTCAGAACCAATATGCGGATCTGCTCCAGCTCCTAGACCTCTTGTCAGTTCTTTTCCAATCAGAACTTTTCCGTCTGCATCTGTATATAATAGATCTTGTGCATCTGTGTTCATTGCTAAAATATCTGCACCGACAATTCCTACTTGCATCATTCTAGAAATTGTGTTGTTTCCTGCACCGCCGATACCGATTACTTTGATGTCTGCTTTTCTTGCCTCTAGTAACTTTCTTAGATCTTCGTCAGTATCAGAAGATTTAAACTTTTCACCTGGGTTTCTTACTGCCATTTAGAACTACCTCCGTTTTTTATCATAAAAAATTGTTAAAACTAAATTAAGATTAACAAAAATTATATTTAAACCTAAGCAGATTTTTATAAAATATTTTATAATTTCTAAAAAATTTGATTAATTCTTTTTTTGTAAAGAAAAGATGTTATTTCTTCTCGGTTTTCCCCTTTTTCGGTTGTTCTTCTTTGGGTTTCTCGAAGATTTCTAAGAATTTAACTCTTTCCTTTCCCAGATATTTCATAACTTCGTCTGCGATTTTTTTCTTGTAGAGAGAATTAACAATTGGAGGCATTGTTATGTCGACTTCTTTGTCTTTTATCTCAACTCCAACCTTGCCAGAAGGCTGCCTTGTGAAAAACTCAACAATTGCTTTTATTTTCTCCTCAGGAACTTCAATCTTACTCTTGATCTCAATGTCATATGCAAGAACCTTTCCCGAAAGCGGGTGGTTGAAGTCGATCTTGACTCTTCCGCTGGCAACAGAGAGAACCCTTCCCCTTGCTTTATCTGCATCGACCCACATTCCTGGAAACGGCTTTTTACCGTGTTTCTTGAACTCAGATTCAGAAACCAATTTAACTAACTTTGGATTTCTGGGACCGAATCCCTTCTCAGGCGAGATCTCTATGCTCTTTTTGTCGCCGACATTCATTTTTTCTAGTTCTTCATCGAATCCCTTAAGAACCCAACCAGAACCAACTATGATTGGTGCTGCTTCAGCTTCATCTAACTGAAGTTGGTTCTCCTTTATCTTACCTGAATATTTTACCCGGACAAAGTCTCCTTTTTGCATGCGAGTAATTGTAATAATGTATTTAAATGCTTTTCTGTCGACAGAATAATCAGGTGGTAATGATGGGGAAAGGTAGAGAACTTAGGACAGATGTTCCAGATGGTCAAGACTCTCTACGAAAAACTTAAATGAAATTATATTCCAGACAATAATCATAGCTCCTAATAAACTATATCCAAGTTTATAACAGATAATCTTTTTAAAGCTTATATTCTATATTATAAACATGAAGATAACCGATGAGTTCTGCTCGTTGCTGAGATTGTCAGGAAAATTTGACACTCTCGAAGTAAGAATAATCCATGCACTTCTAAAAATAGAAAAAAAGAAACAAACAAAGGTAACTGCCAACCTGATAGCAAAAGAAGCAGGACTTTCTGTGACTAACGCTTACAAATATCTTTACGAATTAGAAAGAAAGGGCCTCATAGAGAGCGGGGAAGACAAGAATAAGGTCTTCTGGTTGGCAAGGTCCTCCAACCCGTTCCCAAGACTCTTCAGTTATGTCAAGCAGGACTACATAGAAAAGATGGATATATTCGAAAAGCTTGAAAAGACGTATTCGCAACTGGTACCAATAGAAGAAACCTGGAGAGGGGAGAAAAAACACGAGCAATACTCTGGGGGATTCATAGACAAAGCAGCATTCCTGTTTGATATAGCTAAACAGGAGATTCTAATCACGACCAAAAAATTCTATGACAGCGTTGTTCTGCTTGAAGCAATCAAAAGAGCAGTCGAGAAAAATATAAGGATAAGGATAATCGCAGAGGAGTTGCATCCTGAACTGGTTCAGAAACTAAAGAAGATAGGAATAGAGATGAGGCTTGGAAAGGCATGGCCATACATAGTTGTTATTGACGGAAGACATGGCATAACCCTTGATTTTGAGGATAAAGGATTATGGTTCCTGAATTATAGCACAGATTATAAGGACAGGTTTGAAGACATGTGGCTTAAGGCTGATAAGTTATGAAAGATATCGAGACAGTAACTTCTATATTGAGATATAAAAACAAGATCCTAATTCTAAAAAGAAGCGGCGGCGTCAGATATTACAAGCACTGTTGGGCCGGCGTGTGTGGTTATTTGAATGAATCTGAACCATTGGAGAAAGCTTTGCAGGAAATAGAAGAAGAAACAGGAATACCTCGAAACGAATTGAAGCTAGTTAAGAAAGAGAAGGTGGTTGTTCCTGATAATGAGAGAGGAATAAATTGGAACATGAACGTGTTTTTATTTGATTCTAACACCGATGTTGTTGATATTGATTGGGAGCACGTTGATTATAAGTGGATTAATAAAGACGAGTTGGATAATTTTGAAACTCTTTTAGGCATGAATAGGGTAGTTCAGGAGCTGCTGGGATGAGAATTCTGGTGTTCGGTGCTTCCGGCGGGCTGGGAACAAAAGATTTAGAAAGTTCAGGTTGGGTAGACAGACTAAAAGCTCACCTAGCAAAAGAATCTGGTTGGAAAATACAAACATATAATTTATGCGTTTCTGGAAACACTTCAGACGATATGTTAGAATATTTTGAAAAGGACTGCGAAACAAGGTCGAGTGAATATGATGAAACAGTTATAATCATATCAGTCAGCAAGAACGACTCTCATACCAACAAAGAAGGAAAGTTCAAGGTTAGTCCAGAAAAATTCAGAGATAACATGAAAATGTTGCTAGAGATATCCAAAAAATTCTCCAATAAGATAATATTTATTACTGGAGACAAAGTGGATGAAAGCAAGACAAACCCATTCCTTCATTTTGACTACTATCTCAAAAATTCAGACATAGAGAAAAGTAAGACAACACTCAGGAATATTCTTAAGGAAAAAGATATACCTTTTATAGAACTAAAAGATATAGAGATAGATTCTGACGGTCTCCATCCCAGTACAGATGGACACAAGAAAATATTCAAAACAGTTAAAGACTTTTTAATAGATAACAATATTGTCAAACTCTAAAATTCTATTCTAATTCTTTTCTGTACTGTCGTATGTCTGCTCCAGAGTTAACTACTTAAAGTGGTGAATAAACCTTATCATACTTCTTATATCTAGAAATATAATGAAGAAACTGATCATAACCATCATTATAGTCGTTATTATATACGGAGTCTACAATATACCGAATTATCTTCCTTCTAGGGAAACTGTTTTCGTGGATAGAGTTATCGACGGAGACACAATAGAGACGTCTATTGGAACTGTCAGGCTGTTAGGAATCAACACCCCAGAAACAAACGAGAGTTACTATGACGAGTCCACCCAAGAGCTAAAATTTCTGGTAGAAGGCGAGTTTGTCCAGTTAGAAGAGGGTTCAAGAAATAAGGACGTCTACAAAAGGCTACTCAGATATGTGTACTTGGATGAAGTTTTTGTGAACATTGAGATGGTTGAGAACGGATTGGCCAGGAAGTTCGGCCACGATCTGAAATATGATGAAGAGTTCTCAGAAGCAGAACAGTTTGCTAAAGAAAACAAATTAGGGATATGGTCGTAGTTCTGAATATAGATTCATAATTGGTTATGCATAATTATTCATTACTCTATCAGTATCCCAGGTTTCCCAGGTTCCGCAGACTTAGCTTTTGGATGATTGACTTTGTTTCCAGAGGCGATCTCAATCTCACAGCCGTATTCTTTTTGTATGAAGTCTTTTGCTTCACCCATTGCATTATGTTCTGATGTTGCTGTTAGGAATGTTTCTAGCAATGGCTTTCTTTTCTCCAACCTCTGAACATACTTAACCAGATCTTTGCCATGTTCTTTCAGGTCGGTTTTCATTATCTCTTTAAGATTAGTTCCATTATAAACTAGCTCATAAACCTTGTACTTCCAGGCAGGCGTTATGAAGATTGAAATTTTCATTGGTTTTTCGATTCCCGAAAGCTTTTTGATCTCCTCTATGTCTTTCAATACGGTTTTGACTAATTCATCTTCAGCATCTAACTTAGGACTGATTAGTTTTTCAACGGCTTCTGGCCATTTTTGTAACAATACAAGTCCCTTGTTCCCCAGACCAGACCATATCTCTTCAGAGACATGCGGAATGAATGGGCAGAACAACAGCGCAGCCTTTTCGATAGATTCTTTAAACACATCACTAGAAACAAATTCTTTATATCTTTCGATATAATTGACAAATTCCATCAAATCTCTTATCGCATAGTTCATCCTCAAATTTTCTAATTCCTTTGTGACACTTTTTATCGTACTGTGCAATCTGTTCAAAACAGCCTTATCCTTGCTTCTGTTGACTGGTTCTATCTTCAGTCTAGATAGGTTGTAGAATTTTTTGATGAATTTGTAACAGCTGTTGACACCCTTATCGTTCCAGTCCAATTCCTTTTCAGGAAGCGCAGCCGACAGAATAAACAGTCTGGCTGTGTCAGCTCCGTATTTTTCTATTATTTCTGTTGGTTCGATAATATTCCCGACAGATTTGCTCATCTTTTCCCCGTCTTTTAGAACCATCCCCTGAGTCAATAACCTTTTGAATGGTTCGTCAAAATTTATCAGTCCAATATCTTTCAGGACCTTGGTGAAGAACCTTGCATATAGCAAGTGTAATATCGCGTGTTCTATACCTCCAGTGTATTGGTCAACAGGCATCCAATAATCCACAGATTTGTCAAACATCCCCTCTTCATAATCAGGACTGCAGTATCTCAGGAAATACCAGGACGAATCAATGAACGTGTCCATTGTGTCTGTCTCTCTCCTGGCTTTGCTAGAACATTTCGGACACTTAACATTAACAAAACTCTCTGAGGTCTCAATCGGGTTTCCGGTTCCAGTGAATTCCACATCTTCAGGAAGTATCACAGGAAGTTCAGCAGGAACAACACCGCATTTCTCACAATAAATAATCGGTATTGGCGTTCCCCAATACCTTTGTCTGGAAATTAACCAGTCCCTTAGTTTGTAATTCACTTTCCTCTTTCCATATCCTTTTTTGACCAGCCAGTCTATTATCCTGGGAATTGCCTCTCTGTTTTTCATTCCTGAAAACTCTCCGGAACCAAACAAAATACCATCCTCAACAATTGCTTCTTTTAGTCCTTTAACATCGATTGGTTGTCCGTCAGGACTTATAACAACCTTTAGAGGAATGTTATATTTTTTAGCAAATCTGAAGTCTCTTTTGTCGTGAGCATCACATAGTACAATGCCAGTTCCATATTCATAGACAGCAAAATTAGAAGTGTATATCGGTATCTCCTCCCCATTAACCGGATTAATGACATACTTTCCTAAGAATATGCCTTCTTTTTCTTTCTCCTCATTTGTTCTGTCGATCATGCTTTGCTTTTTGACTTTCTCTATAAACTGTTTGACTTCCTTTTCATGTTTTGTCCCCATGACTAATTCTAATGTCAGAGGATGTTCTGGAGCAATCACTAAGAAAGTCACACTGTATATCGTATCTGGACGAGTTGTGAACGACGGAAAAACTCTCTCTGAGTTTTTCATCTTGAAGAATATCTCGACGCCCTCGCTTCTTCCTATCCAGTTTTTCTGCAGGGTCTTGACCTTTTCAGGCCACTCTACCCCTTCCAAACCCTCTAGTAATCTGTCAGCATAATCCTTGATTTTCAGAAACCACTGTTCTAGTTGTTTTTCAATGACTTCTGATTTGCATCTCCAGCATTTTCCCTTCTCAACCTGTTCGTTTGCAAGAACAGTATTACATCCGGGACACCAGTTTACAGGCGCTTTTTTCTTGTAAGCCAGGCCCATTTCCAACATCTTTAAGAACAGCCACTGGTTCCACCTGTAATATCTTGGATCATGGGTTGATAGTTCTTTTGACCAGTCAAAACCAAAACCCATTTTTTTCTGTTGCTTTTTAATAAATTTAATATTATCCTCAGTCCATTCTTTTGGGCTCGTTTTGTTCTTTATTGCAGCATTTTCTGCCGGTAGACCGAATGAATCAAATCCCATAGGATATAACACATTAAACCCCTGCATTCTCTTGAATCTGGCTATTGCATCGCCAATAGAATAATTCCTAACATGTCCCATGTGCATCTTTCCTGAGGGGTATGGAAGCATATCCAAACAGTAGAATTTCTTACCATCTCCAGGTTTAGCCAGAAATACGTTTTTCCACTCTTTCTGCCATTTCTCCTCTATCCTCTTATGGTCCATAAACCAATTTCTGTATTCGTAAGATATAAATCTGTTTGCTTGTAATGAAGACTATGATGAAGGACAGGAACATCAACGATCTGATCTTAGAAATAATGAGAAGGGCAGAGTCTGGCTTGTATACTAGAGCATTGACCAATTACAATCCAGATCGTCCAGCCTCTGAAGACACATGTATTATTTTACAAGGGAGACAGTTATATGAATTCAGTAGATTTAGGGTTTCTCCATTTGAAACAATTGTCAGGGGTGGGAAGCTTGGTTATGCTGACAACGACACGATCAAATACATAAAAATGTCAGGAGAAGAAATACCAATATGGTTGACTATGGGCGCTACTGAGTGGATAAATGAAACTCATATGGGTGTTACGCAAGGAATCATTCCAGCATTTGACAGTCCGGGACTTCTTGATGATGTCAGATCCACACTTAGCGGTGAAGCCAGAAGAGTAGATAGGGCTTTGAAAAGAGACCTTGATAGAATAATGCATGAACGTTTGAGTTATTTTCAATAATCGTTAATTCTAGTAAATTTATAAAGTATTCTAATAAACTAAGACTATTGGGCGTGTAACTCAGCTTGGATAGAGTGTTGGCCTTCTAAACCCAGTTTAGAAGCAATGAGCTTTAAGCTATGACTGAAGAAAGCCAAAAGCCGCGGGTTCGAATCCCGTCACGCCCACCACTATTTTATTATTTGTTCTATTTTAACAGGACCTACTGTAACCTTTAGATTTTTTCCCTCAATGGAAGTTGGCGGAACAACATAGGTTCTGAAGCCAAAATCAACATGATTATAATAACTGCTTGTGAAATAAGCTATCCCACCGTCATATGGATTTCCCAAACTGTACATCCAACCATTTTTTTCGCTTAAGCTGATCCAGTACTTATCGCCGGTTTGTATCATTATTGGGCTCTCGATTGTTATGTTTTCCCAGCCTCCAGATCTCGTTATGGTCTGGCTTGAAATAACATCGCCCATCATATTATCTTCGTCTTCAAGAATCTCAAATATATGCGGTGTGGCGAAACCGGAAAGAGTTGATCTTAGTTCTACTGTTGTCAACAGTCCGTCTTCATTGGCTGTAAACTGCTGCGCACCCATGCCAGGAGCAGACGATGCGCCAGAAACAGAAGTGCATTCCTGATCTTTGATCTGTTCAGGGATAAACATAACGCTAAATCTCTCCCCAGGAGGAACTTCCTCTGGTTCAATGACAATCCCAGAGGGACTATCATCAAAATAAGCAGCAATATTTGTCAGTGTGGTATCTCCAAGATTCCTGAGATAAACAGTGTTTGTCTCCTTGGAGATCGACTCAACCTTGAAAAGAATACTAGTCCCTTCTTTATAGGTCTCTATATTCTCAGAACCAGTTTCTGTTAATCCTTTAGAGAGATTAGTGAACCAGATATAAGACAGAGCCGCCATGC
>JAFCDY010000015.1 GCA_017609445.1 Candidatus Aenigmatarchaeota archaeon
AACCCCCATGTTTTTCTTTTAAAAACATTTTCAAAGTCTTCTCAGCAACATCTACCGGCACGTATAGGATAGCGAACTCAACACCATTGAGCACGAAAGCATCGAATTTACCTCTCAATGAATATCTTTTAGTCCCCATTTTTTTCAGAAAGGCGTCCCTTACCTTGCGTGGCGGGAATTTTTTACAGAAGCACAATAAATCAACATCAGAATGTTTGTCAACGGTTTCACCGCCCAGGCTCCCGTAGAAACAGATAGCTCTAGTTTCTTTTAACTTTTTTAATTCATCTATTACAGGTTTTGCTGCTTTTTCAAGCTTAGATGCCAGAGACATGAAATAAAATAAGTCTTCTAATAATTTAAGTCTTTTCTGTTGTACAAAAATGTTGACAAATTTGTTGTACAAAATGTAGAACAGAAATGGTGGGACGAGCGTGATTTGAACACGCGACAACACGATCTTCAGTCGTGCGCTCTCCCATGCTGAGCTACCGCCCCTCAACAAGAAATAAAAATCGATACTATTTAAGTTTATCCTGAATTTCAAATTCTATCATTTTTAGATTTCCATACACTTCTGTATTCATTTTCCTCAAGACATGATCCAACAGATTGAAATGGTCGTCACATATCTCTATTTGGGCCACCTCTTTACTATCCAAACTTTTCAGGTCATTTTCTCTCAATATAACCGTCTTGGTAGAAGGAGAAAAGCACTCATGAGCAAAACACTCGCCGCTATCCCTTTTAAAATCAAAGACCTTGATTAACTCTTCCAATTTACTCATTTCTATCTTCTATTATCTTGTCGATGGCCTTAGAAACGTTCTCAAGGACATTCTGCTTTGACATATTGTCCGTATCTATGATGATGTCAAACGGTTTTAGGTCGTTCCCGTAGTCTATATTATATAGACTTTTGTAGAGTTTATTGTTTTTTTCGTCCCTCTCTTTTATTAGTTTTAGCGCTTCCTCGTAAGGTATGTTATCTCTTCCAGCTAGTCTCTTGGCTCTAACTTCAACTGAGGCATGCAGCCAAACACTAATCCCTTTCCCATATATCCAGGGCAGTGTCCAGCTTGTGAACACAGCATTTCCTTCTTCAGCCAGTTCGATCAACTTTTTGTCTATTTTCTTGTCAAAACTCTGGTCTTCGCTTCTTTTTTTTAGAAATCTCATGCCTTCTTCAGTGTCCCACCAATCCTCGTTTTCTGTGACCTTAAAACCTTCGTCTTTTGCGATGAACTTGAGAATATCCCCAGCGTCATGAAATTTTAGTTTGTACTTATCTGCGACCATCCTCGCGATGCTGGACTTCCCAGCGCTCGCCATTGCAGAAAAGATGATAACTAGTTTCATTTTAACCACTTTCTATAAATCTCCTGAATGATTCAATTATCCTACTGGTCACAACACCCTTTTTATTGCTGTCCAGACTCTTAAGATTCAAACATGGACATACCCTTTCAAGTTCACATAATACAAATTTGTTATTTATTTTGAACACATCCACTCTCTGTATTCCATATTCCATCTTTTCGAAATTTATAAACTTATGGATTTGCTTCAGTTCCTCAGATGTAGGAAAATATTCCTTGAGGTTCCATCTATCATTTGTTAAGGAACGCAGCGAAAAAAGAAATCTGTTGTCTAGGAATATGAAAAAATACTCGTAGTCAATGACTAAAAAAGGTTCAAAAAGGTAATTGTCTAAGTTTCTTACTTTATCTAGTTCTGATTTTCTAAATGTTATTATGTCCTCTGAGCTCTCGCCGTCTATGGGCTTAGCTATATACTTTTCAGATTCAGGAAGTTTCTGAACATCATCTATGTTAAAAGCAGTTGGTATGATTGGAAGCTCATCGTCTTTCATCCTCTTAAGATAGTCTTTGACTTGGTATCTAGTTAATACATCGACATCATTATAGAATCTACACCCCATTTCCTTAGCTCTTTTCAAGACTTTTAAGAATTCTTTAGTGTTCGGATATATTGGCCAAAAGTTTCTGCCTATGATTGTTTTAAAATTAGTTCTTTTAACTATCTCAATGAGGTTCTGCCAACCCGTAGCTTCCACGTTATACGATTTCTTAAGAGCATTTATTAGATTCAAGTCTTCGTTATAATCATTTTCAATATTGGTAAGAAAGATTATACTTCTCATTTTAATCAAGAAAATCTTTTTTCTTTATTTTTTCAGGAAGATATTTCTCAGAGATAAAGCTCACGCCTTTTGTGACCAAAGCATCCAACTCAACCTTGCCCTTCATCTCCTTCATCTTCTTGAATTGTCTCTGCCAGTCCTTCTTACCTTCAAACCATCTATATTTTCTCATCTGTTCAAGCCTCTTCTTATCAACATCCTTGAATTTTATGATATACTTTCTAAGACTGTAATTGTCAATATCCTCAGCTGTTAAACCGAGGAACTTTATCTTAGGTACTGCTAGCTTATCAGAAATATGAGCAAGGGATATTGATCCGTATTTCAAGACAGAATAAATATAAAATCCCCAGGGATCAAAGTCAGTCAACACATAGACAGGAAGCTTGTGTTCATGATGAAGCCTGCTCAACAATCTCCTGATACCACGAGTTGCCTGGCCCTGTGAAGCAACTATTATGCAGTTCATCTTGTCCCAGAATCTGTCTTCGTGCAGCCTCTCCCAGATTGCTGCTTTTTCCATATACAGAACAAACTTGGCATTCACTTTCTTGAATTGTATGTCCTCTGTGTTCGACGGGATTGCCCATCCTCCGCTGCCGAGTTTAGACCAGTCAATTGTGTCGCCCTTATCTTTGATTATTATCTTCCCTGCAGCTGCGCCGTTCTTATTTGCATTGATATTCAACTGTTCCCTTGAGTAGCCGGTTATTAACTCCAAATCTTCTACAGCTTTGTTGCTCTCTTCCTGCTCGTCGACTATATCAATGTTGGTTCCGGGGATAGTTCTTCTCATCATATAGAAAGCCTGTCTCAAACTGATGTGTTTCCCGGCTTCTATGAGATCCTTTGCGTTTGCAGCAACTTCTGAAGTCTGCACAAATTTTCTTATATGTGCTACATTAAATAGAAATCTCTTGGAGGATCTATTGCCAAGCTTGATCAACTTCGACTTCTGGTCATAGAATACATTCGACAATGACCTTATCGGAACATCCAGGAAAGGATTCTGACCCTTAGCTATCTTATTGACAAGGTCTTTACCAAGTTTCTTTATCTCGTCACTTGTTTTTCTCAACATCTTCACCATTTACTTTTTCTTTTTTAACTATTTTCATCATATCCCTCATTATCTTGTCCTTCGATACGCCGCTCATCTTAGATATTGCATGAGCAGCTTCAGGAATATATTTCTCAAACAGACTCTGTCTTTGTTTTTCAACCTGCCTTCTTTTTTGTCCAGAGAGATATCTCCCGAGCTTTCTTAGACAGTCTTGCAATGCTAGCTTAATCTCTTTCAGAATCACCGGATACGCGTCAATGGCCTCCTTGCTCTCAGAGGTATATGGTATCCATGTTGAATACATATGGGTCAGGATTATAATCGGTCCAGTGGGCAGATTTCCCTGACTGTCTACCCTGTAATGTCTCCAGTCTATTTTTTTCAGAGCCTTTGTTATCGCACAGGAGGACGCTTCATATAACAACGGAACCCTATTGGCAATTCTCACAAGCCTTCCAGATCCTTTGGGATTAAGCTCGCCGCCAAAACCAACACATACTTCGATGCCAAAAGGATTTCCCCTATAAACCGAGGGTGGTCTTGTTATTGCTGCGACAAAGTCTGCTTTTGTATCCTTTTTGATCGCTTTTTCTAAGACACTTTCCCCGATGGGTGACAGACAGTCCACAGGAGGTTTCATTAATTTTGTCTTTTGAAGAGTTCTCCATAGAGATTCAATCTCCTCATGATCCAAGGACTTTGGTTTTCTACTTGGTTTTACTTTAGCTATTTTACAAACTTGATTTGCAACTGGTCTGCTGACTCTTGAGAAGTCATTCGATAAAAACCCTGCCGTAGACTTAGACTTAGAATGTTTTGCCATTCTTTCAAAAACGCCAACCTCCACTCCATAGGGATGAGGTTTTATTGATTTTGGTCTTCTTGGAAGCTTGTCCACGACTCTTGAGTATGTTGTTTTTCTCCCGTCAGGAGCATGGTAGGTTATTTTAGCAAATGGATTTGCCAGTGCTGTCTGCTCTATATATTCGTCAATAGATCTCGCGCCCTTGACATATCTTCCCTCTATCTCCATCTCTATATGTACTCCATGGTCAGGGAAGTTTTTTTCATGGACAACATCTTCGATTATTTGCGGCTCATTCTTTATTGTGTCAATCCTTATTTTGAATTCATGCGGCTTTTTGCTTTTTGTTGTGTTTGACACGATTCTTGTTGGTTTGCTGGTTGTTAATTGTGAATATAATACTGCTGCAGAAATGCCTATTCCCTGCTGCCCCCTTGACTGTGATAGCTTATAGAACTTGCTCCCGTACAACAATTTGCCGAAGATCCTCGGTATCTGCGCTTTAACAATACCCGGACCATTGTCTCTTATTGTTATTCTATAACGGTCCTCTTGTTTTAACTGTTTTATCTTAACCAATACTTCTGGTAGTATTCCAGCCTCCTCACAGGCATCGAGAGAATTGTCAACACCCTCCTTGATTACAGTGAGTAATGATTTTGTCGGGTTGTCAAAACCAAGCAAGTGTCTGTTCTTTTCAAAAAACTCTGCTACAGATATTTCTCTCTGATCAACTGCCATCTGTTCTGCTGTTTTATATTCTGCCATAACACTACCCATATTGTAATAGAAACTTAAAAAGGTTTCTTCACTTTAGGCCTTATTTTGTCCAAAAAATTGTAGACAGATACGTGTCTCGCACCATCTATAATCATGCCTATTGCTTCTTTTGAATTCTTAATCTCGTCGTAGGTTCCTATAATTGATATTGTTTTTCCGTAGACAGAAACAAAACAATTCGTGGAATCTTCTATATATTTTCTGGTCTTTCCATTTGTCCCGATAATCCTGGATCTTATTGTCCCTATCTTCTTATCTGAGAACTTACTTATGTCTATTATCTCCAGTTCCTTTTCTTCGTTGATTAGATCAAATGCACGGGGAGGAGAAAAGCCGCGACCGATCGCCTTTACAATCATCTTAGCTCTGAACAATTCTATTCCTTCGCCGTCTATTTCGACAGAGTTCTCAATAAAACTTAGTTTCACATTTAACAAATTCTCTAACTCTTCTTTGGTTTTCTTTGACTTTATCACACCCAGTCTGTCTTTTGGGACCAAAACAACCTCTTTCATATAATCACATTTTCCCTATTAATTTCTTACAAACTTTCACAAGTTCTGTATTATTTTTTTCCATAGCTGCCCTTAAAATTATTTTATACTTTTCCTTCCACTCCTTTATCTTTTTCTCACCCACATCCTTCTCACTATATCTGCCTAATGTATATTTATACATCCCGCTAGTCATTTCAAGTGCCTTCTTAATTCTTATTTTTCTACTGTTAGGTAGAGTGTGCAATATGAAATTGGTTTTTACTTCCTGTTCGTCATCAACATCACAAAACAATATGTCTAGTTTGTAACCAGTTTCTCTCATAAACTCTTTATATTGGTTGTAGGATTTCTCATCTTTCCAGAACATGGTTCTCATTGATTCTTTTGTCTTAAATGGCCACTTGTTTTTATTAACAAGGACATCTATGTGTTTTGTTTTTACTTCTTCACCAATGACGTCATAGCCTTGTAGATTATAAGCAAACTCATCAACTAAAACCCAATCATTGATAGTTAAATTCCAACTATTAAACATTTTTTCTAATTTTTCTAGAACGCTTTCTAATTCTCTTACGTCAAACTTCATCTAATCATCTCTAATTTATTTCTCAACTCGTTTTTATCAGTAAATAAAATAGTTCTCATCCCAAGTTTTTCTGCTGGCGGCAGGTTCCTTTTATAATCATCTATAAACACACATTCTTCTGGTCTGACCTCTAATCTTTTAGCAACTTCCTTATATATTTCGATGTCAGGTTTTTTCATCTTGACAACAGAAGAAATTATAATTACATCAAAAACTTCATTCAAGTTAAGATCATCTATCAATTCTCCTAACCAGCCTTCAATCTGGTTTGATAATATGGCTAGTTTATATTTTCCCTGAAACGATTTCACGTAACTTATCATGTCTTCATCGGCTTTGTCAAGATATAAAACAGTTTCCTTTAAAGTTTTCATATCCACTCCGAGCCCGTTAGCGACATTTTTCCAAAACTCATCTGAGCTTATTTTACCGACCCTAGCAGGTTCCCAATATTTCATCACTATTTCGTAGATCTCCTCGGGGGACCTGTTGAATTTAGGAGAAGACTTTTTTGAAATTGATCTCCACGAACCGTTCATTGACAACACGCCACCCCAATCAAATATCAACGCCTTGATCACTTTATCACCTTTTCATAATACCTTTTATCGTCTTCATTAAACCATTTACAAATATTTCTGATATCTCTCTTCAAGAAGTATTCTGCGTTTGGATGTGAGAGTAAAACAGACTGTGAAAGATCTATCAGGTATGGTTTCTTTCCTATCAGGATATTAAAGGCAGATAAATCGCCGTGAACAAGTTTTGCTTTCTTGAACATTTTTCTGACGTCACTGACTATTTTGTCTAAAGTCTCCTTTGTTTTGATTTTAGTGTCTTTGAGTCTTGGGTATGGGTTTGCATCTTTTCCGAGAAAGGACATTAGTAAAACATTACTCATAAAAGTGATTGGTTCAGGACAGCTCACGCCGGCTTTCCTGGACCTCTCAAGATTTTTAAATTCTTTCTTGCACCAAGCATAGATAATAGATCTCCTGTCTCTTCTAACTCTCTTAAATCTAGGATCCCCGATAAGGTACGGGTGCATCCTTTTAAAGTTTCCCGCTTCTATTGCGTAAATCTTCACTGCAATCTTTTTCTTATCCTTCTCTGCTAGAAGCACAGAAGATTCTTTTCCCTGTTTTAATGGACCATATATCACATCAAAGAAGCCTTTGTTGGATAATTTGTAGAGAGCCATCAAAGTAGACTCATCTAATATACCTCCAAATATCTTTTTTCTTTCAGAATCTTTTATTCTCTTTCTCAAATCCCAAGCCATAGATAAGAAATTGACTTGCGACAATTTAAAGGTGATCAGAAATCGAGATTCTTTCCGTACCCTTTTTTCTTTATAATGGCTGCCTGTGTTCTGGTGTATCTCCAGACAACATCTGCTTTTTTGTTGGGTTCAATGCTCCATGGCTTGACAATAACCAAATCGCCGACCCTTACCCAAACTCTCTTTCTGAGTTTGCCTAGGATTCTTCCCATTCTCGTTATTCCATCTTCACAGTCAACAGTAATTCTGCTGGCTCCCAACATTGCTACGGTTATTCCCAACAATTCTCCTTCCTTTGGAAATCTTAGTTTTTGCGGCTCTCTTCTCCAAACCATGGAAACACTTCATCTTCTATGTTTATATTCTTACCGATATTATTGTTCTATACACATCTCTTCCGTCCTTTCTGGTGACAAGCTTGTAACTTTTCTTTATTTTTAATTTGTATCTTCTTTTAAGATAATCTGCAACGCTATTCGCAACGGATTTGCCTCCAATATAAAAATCCAGGCCATTCTTGGTATCTTTTACATTGAAAAACGCTTTTGGGTTCTTTGATTTTTTTATTTCTCTTGATACTATTTTATAGAATCTATCAATATCATCTCCTCTTAACTGGATTATTGATTCGTAATAACCGCTAGATATTTTAGAACATATTGGACACATTATTCTGTTCAGATGAACTCTTGTCTTATATTCCTCAGAAGTCTTGATGACTAGTTCTAATTTCTTCTTAGACAATTGTTTAGTTTCAATCAAAGCATTTTTGGGAACAGACTTTATTTTCCTTTTTACTGCTTCTTTAATTTCATTTTCAGACCACTTATTTCCGATCTTCACTTTATTGCACTTGCTACAGACAGTTACTTCTATCTTGTCAGGGACAATCAGAGACTTGTGTTCTTTGGAATAACAACTGTCACAGTAGCCTTCTTTTAGTTTTTCAGTTCTCTTCCCACAGAGAAAACAAAATGCCCTTCTCATAAAAATCAATATGCATACCACAATATAAAATTAAACTCTGCTGGTTCGGGCATGTCGCAGCACAGTGAAGTGTAATAAGAAGCAGAGGCCCTCTCTTCTCCAAACAAATAATATTCCGCATACCATCTGTTAACATTTGAAGCTATAGCTGCTTTTACGAGAGTTTTATACTCGTCACCGTCAGGAAATCCCGAAATCCATATTGCATTTCCATTTGAAGTCATTGCAGGATGACCTGAAGTATCTGATATTATTTTATATGCCCCGTTGATCACGGCGCTGTTCTCATAGAAATTATTAAAATCAAAACCAGTTTCCATAGGTTGTATGACCACAATCTTCTCATCATCTGATATCTTCTTAAGTTTAAAATCATAAGTTGAGCCTCCTATGTTGAAAACATCCCCCTCACTAAGTTCATTCGGAGTTGCGGTCTCAACATAGACATAGCCTCCTGTAAAGTTGACGTACAGAGTATCTCCCATAATTTTCCAATATCCTATTTTATCAGACCCATACAGGTCTATATCAAATCCCATTCCCAGGAAGTATTTCTCAGTTTTATCGTTTGCTGGTGCGTAGTTCGTGAACTTTAGATTGCTAGGTGTTCCGGGTGATACATATGTCAATCCAAACAATCTATAGAAAGCAGGACTATCTCCAAGAGTATCATTTATCGCAACAACAACCTTCCCATCTTCCATAAATTCAATTAATTCATTCTCGTATGCTGCGTAGTCTGTGAAGTTAGCTAGGACCAAAGCATCATAATCATCCAAGTCATCTCCCATAGTCATCTGAGTCACGTTGAAAAATATCCATCTGCCATTAAGGAGAGAGCTCCTCTCAGAGATTCTCATACCAAGATAATCCTTGACTTCGTCGCATATGTCCTGGCTTTGAGGACACCCAACATTAATATTTTCCTTTGAAGCGCCCTCTACATATATACCATAATCAAGGTTCGCAGGCTTCACTTTTGAGATTTCCAGATTTCTCTGCGAATTGTCAAGCATCACAGACATATTGCTTGCTGAATCAATTGAGAATCCTATGGAGTTTCCAGTTGCTAATAAGTCAGAATGATCCCAGTTTCCCCTTACATTCTGAACAGAAAAGAAAGTACTCATGACTACTGTTATCAGTACTGCGGCCACTGCTACTTCTATCAGATGAATAAAACCTTTCATCACCACACCTCAAGTATCACGCTACCATATTCATCTTCTATGAACACGCTTCTTCCCACACTGACAAGTGTTACTGTTGTTGTCTCTAGTCCGCATTCAAGTATCAGGTTCTCTCCCTTGTAGATCAACAACCTATAGCCTCCTAGATCTAATGAATCCAGAAGATAACATCTGTTTTCTGAATCTCTGTTACTATCAATTGCCTGTATTTTTGCTAATGACAAATTAAATGGCTGGTCGTTATAACTCAAGCCAATTCTCTTCATCAACAGTGGGTTGGTTTCCCAATTATCGGGATCACCACTATCCTTTAACACAATATCCAGAAACCCAACTGCTTTCGCTTTCAGGATGTCGGACAAAGAGTCTGTTCCAGAGGAAATAAAAATTGTGTTTATCTGCGAAACCACCATAAATATCACTATCGCAAATACTATGACCCCGAATATGAACTCTACTCTTATCTGACCTTTCATCCTAAACTAACCCTGTTTGCATTAAGATCATTAAAATAGAAAATCCTGAAACAGTCATTATCACACTGTGCTTAATGCCAGCTATGACTGAGTTCTCGCCTATCTGACCAGCTACCAGCCCGGAGAATATTCCCTGAACCACGGCCATCATCAAAAACAAAGCATAATAATAACATATAGCCCCAGACCCGAGAGCGAACATCTTACAGACTGTGCCGAAGACTATGCATGATATGCAGAATATGTGCGGGTTCCCGACACAAACGTCGCATGGATTTTGGAAAGCTAATATCCCTCCTATTGAGGAGGTATCAACATTTATTGTCAACATTGGTATGAGAGTTTTTGAGAGACCAATTATTATCCCTATGAATATGTAATAGATTGCGTACATTACCATTACGTGCTGAAAGGCCATGGCCTTTCTCTCTTTTTCAGCCTCCCTTATACTGTCTATATCTCTTGCAGTGGCTTCCATTGTTCTTACTATGTCTCCGCCAGAGTTATATGATTCTATGATTATTCTTGTGACTTTTGACACTAGCTGGGATTTCTTGACTCTGTTTGAGAATCTGTATAGAGCTTCTTGTACAGGAACCCCCCAAGACAGCTGATCGTTTATTTTTTTTATCTGGACTGACAGTTTTCCATAATCAGATTTTCCCATGTTTCTGAGTGCCTCAGGCAATGTCATGCCAGCTTTCTGAGCTTCAGCCAGATCCAACAGGAAGGGGGGTATCTGTTCTTCTATTAACTTTATTTTCTGGAATTCAAAATATGATATCAGGATAAATGGAATTGTTCCTATCAGAAGTCCCAAAAGAATAAGATTTCCCATTATACCCACGTTGTTGTTGAATACAACGATCCCCACGAATATTAAAATCGCAGCGATTATTGGTGGTATGTGTTTTATGTTTATTTTTTCTTTTATATCCATGGAATCAGCTCGATGGTGATAATGACCTCAATAACACTATAAACCCTATTGATACAAACGGAAGCATGACGAAAACAACTAGAAACTGGACAAAGTTAAGCATCAAATTCATCTCCCCACCTCCGAATATAGACATAAGAGCAGACATTATAACAAAGAATATCGATCCAACCAAGACAACAGTAAGATACACCTCTATCAACAATGATAACATCTGAGAATATTTCTCTAGGCTTCTTCTATATTCAGATATGAATGCTCTGGATCTTTCGTGCAAAAAATCTCCAAGGTTTCCACCGGAAGTCAAGACATTGTCTAATCCCCACAACAATTCTTTGAGCTGTTTTGATGGCGTTCTTGAAGCAGTTTTCCTCAGAGAACTCACAAGGTCCATTCCAAACGCTTCGACATCTCTTGTTATCTTCTTTGCCTCTTTTGCAACCTCGCCATATTCCTTGAATTTAGAGATAACTCTAAACATAGTTGTGGGAGGGGCTCCGCTACTTGCTATTGTCGCCATATAGGTTGTTGCAAACGGCAGAGTTGAATCTATATTTTTTCTCCTCTTGCCAGATTCGTAACTCGGATAGGTATAAAACGCAAAAAACACCCCCAATAATATCAGTATGTTCATTGTGAAAGAGAAGATAAAGGAAACCATTGCATCCGCAAATGCAAGAGAAGATATTATCACTACCATTGGAAATTCTATTATAAAGGTTAACAAAAGCACAAAGAACATTATGTAAACATATTCTGTCAGGCTCAGATCCAGACTTGATTTCTGAAGATCAAATTTTATACTATCAAAGTTCTCTACATAAGGTTCTAGTTTTCTTCCGAAGAATCTGAATGATAATTTTTTTAATTTGTCCCACATCATATCACTATCTATATGGCGCTTAGCAATTCTTCTGGTCTGGTGTAGTAGATGTTTATTATCCTTGAAACGTCTCTGTAGTCTCTGATCCCTCTACTGTGCATCCAGTCTAAGATCTTCTCCCTTTGGTTCACCTCTCTTTGGAGATATTTCTCAGATAGACCATATTGTTTTACTATTTTACCAAGGATTACAGACTTGTTAACATTTTCGAACTTGTCAGTGGAGGGGTTCCATCTAAATACTTCATTTACTTTAGGAACACCCTTTTCTTTATCATAACCAAGAATCTCAAGGACACTGCTTACTTTTCTGACATACATGTTCCCATACTTTATTCTTACTAGGAATATTATTATGTCAAGAGCTTCGATGAGATTTGGCGGAAGACTTATCGGCGGAGTTGTCAATCTGTCCATCAGCCTTTCCATGGAATCAGCATGTATGGTTGACAGTGATGCGTGTCCAGTTGCTATCTGTTGGAACAGTACATAGGCTT
The DNA here is from genome assembly GCA_017609445.1 of Candidatus Aenigmatarchaeota archaeon. GTDB lineage: Archaea > Aenigmatarchaeota > Aenigmatarchaeia > Aenigmatarchaeales > Aenigmatarchaeaceae > JAFCDY01. The sequence continues at coordinate 12,150 of JAFCDY010000015.1, forward strand.
CCCTGCCTCTAACCTCACCTACTATCAAATAATCTGGTCTCTGTCTTAATGACTCCCTCAGCAGATCAAACAAATCAACTTCCCCCACCCCTCTACCTCCGACCTGAGCTATTGGTTGTCTCGCAACCTGCGGGACCCAATGCGGATGTGGTAACCTCAATTCTGGGGTGTCTTCTATCGACACTATTTTGAGATCTGGTTTTATGAATAATGATAATGCATTTAGCATAGAAGTCTTTCCTGTGGCAACACCGCCTGTTATCAACATAGTTCTACCATATTCTATCATCATCCAGAGGTATGATGCCAATTTTGGGTCCATTGTTTTGTAATCAATAATATCAACCGGCGTTAACGGATTTTCTGTGAATTTTCTTATGGTGAAATTACTTCCTCTTCTGGCTATATCAGTTCCAAGTGTCAACTGGACTCTGCTGCCATCAGGAAGAGAAGCATTTACAATGGGATGGGCAACTGACACTGTTTTGCCGCATCTCTGCGCAAGCTTGTTCACAAATATGTTTAGTTCTTTGGCTGTCTCGAAAAATATGTTGGTCTTAATGCTCCCTATTACAGGGTTTCTGTGATAAATGTATATGGGGAGCCCTATTCCGTCACAGCTTACGTCTTCTATGTCAGGGTCCTCCATAAGGGGCTCTATTTTGTCAAGGCCGATGAAATCTCTCTCTATGTAATAGAGTATCTGTTTTCTCTTTTCTGGAGGCAGTGTGGTTGCCAGAAGATTAACCATTTCTTCAAACTTACCCTTAAGATAATCTTTTGCCTCACCCTTTCTAAGCCTTGTGAAGTCAACATCAAGCTTTTCTATGAGTGATGCTTTTATCTTATTGAGAAGTTCTGCCTCTTCTTTTGACAATTTGGGTTGAATAACATAATATACAAGCGAGTTGTCTGCTTTTGACCATTTAACGTTTACCATTGCAAAGGGATTTCTGGAATTCTTTGGTATGAGTGAATAAGAAATATTTACTGTCCTCAGATCAACTTCCGGCTCCTTTTTTCTTGGGACAAATCCTGGTTTTTCTTCTAAAGAAACACCTTCCTCTTTAGGTTCCTCTTTAATCTCTTTTGTATGTCTCCTTTCATCCAAAGCCTTTTCAATTTGCTGAAGGTTTTGTATGGTTATTGGACCAGAAATAATCTGGGTTTCCTTTTTTTCTTCCTTCTTGCCGACCATCTTGGATCCAGCTATCGCTTTTCTGATGGCTTTATTTATGTTAATCCCCCTACTCTTTTTTTTGAGCTTTAAAATCATAGCAGATCTACCCTACCATTAGTGCCCCTTATCTGTATGAAGCCTCTGGTGCTATATATTATATTTTCAGAATTGGTATTAATACCATATAAATCTAGAACAACCTCCAGCTCAGGATTGTCAACGCATCTTAACCGAAGTTTTTGACTGACTTCTATCGTATATATGCAACCTGAAAGCCTGGTTGGTATTGATATATTCAGCATTGTTCGGTTCCCAGTTTCAGAAGACTTGAAAGTGTTTATTATTCCGTTTCTTACCATTTCTCCAGCCTTTCCCAGTTGAATCTCTACAGTAGTTTCTCTATAAGAGAGACCCATTGTCGAGAAAAGTGAGAATATCATCATAACTAAGGTAATTCCAATAGCAAAAAAGAAAATCCACTCTACAGCTAAATACTGCCCTTTCATAGTAGAGATTTGCAATTCTAGGTATAAAAAATTACTCAAATGTTATTTTTATTTTGATTATGGTCATCCCAGAATCCACATAACTTGAATCTTTTTCTATTGCTATTGACCTTGGTACTGATTCCTTTGATCCTGTTGTGAACAAATCGATACCATATATTTGTCTGTTTGGGTATGAGAGCTGGACTATAAAAATATCTCCTTCCAGCTTCTCTCTTATTAAAGAAAACGAATCAGGTGTTGTTAAGTTCACCCAATAACTCGGGAGAGTTTCCTGTATTACTGCTCTCATTTCTATAGTATCCTCTGAGCCTATATCATTTAGAATTACTGTGCTGTCTGATCTGTATTCCATTTCTTTCCTGCCGCCGAACCTTGCAACTGTCTGGATGTTGCTATCCAGCTCTTTGATTAATGTTTCTGTCGAAGCTATCTTATTTATGTCCAGATTTCTCTCAAAAGAACCTCTACCCCAGACTATTGCGGTCATAAATAGGGTTACGCCGATTAGAAAAAGAAGAACAAAACTAACTATCTCAGATTGTCCTTTCCTCATAGATAGTTATTTCAAATCACTATATTTAATCTTATGGGCAAGTTATTGTCACTGTCTGTGTATATCCTACTGGTACTGTAGCTCTCAATGCTGTTGGTCCAGGACATATTGCTCCTATGTCTGTTGTGTTTGCTATTACAAATAGTCCTGTTGAGTTTGTGACTTCTCCTGATCCTAGCGTGCTTGAACCACTTGCTGATGTTCCTGATGTGGTTACCTCTGCCGGTAAATCATCCATATAAAATGCCATACCAGACAGATCAATGCTTTCAGAACCAGTGTTTCTTATTGAGACCTTTATCTGATTACCGCTAGTGTAAGCTGCTGACTCTATTGTGAATGATGTTCCTAGAGCGGCTGCTGTCGCGGTAGCTGCACTACCAGAACTTGTTGTCAATTGTTGGAATACACTAGTGAACCAAACGTAAGCCATAGCTGCCAAGGCAACTGTTATCATCAAGATAAGGATTATTGCTATAACAGCTGATACTCCCTTCATCTCCTTCTACCTCCTTTCTTTTTGGCTAATTCGTCATGAATACTTATCAATGCACTGACTATCAATAACTGTACTAGTATTAGAACCAACAACAAGGCGTTTGTGAAAAATAATGGTTGTGTTGGTTGTAATGCAAACGCTGACAATGTTACTATTGTTGTGAACACTAGTATTATTGCTGTCAAAATAGTACCTATCTTTACGAAGTTCTTAAACTTCAACTAACGCACCTCCTTTCTGAGTCTCATTCCAGGATAAGCAGAGAGTATCTTTGATACAGGTGTTCCGCCCTTTAGCTTCTTGCTTATATCATCCAATGAATCTAAGATTGCTTGGTTGCCTTCTATTAATTTCTGATTCTGTTCTACGACTTTCCTAAACTCATCTGTCAATGGTTTCAAAGCTTCTAGTCCTGGACCACTCACTTCTTCTTTCCCTGCCATTTCGATCATGTTTATGAAGTTTCTCATGTGGGTTGTTAGTTCATCTATTTTTGGTGGTAACTTGGACAGCTCGTTTCTGAGCTCTGTGTCTGCACGCACTATCGAATCTATCAGTTTCTGGTTGGTTCTTATCAACTCTACTATCTGTGTTATCAAACTTTGTAACTGTGGTATAGAACCTGCTTGCTCTAACTGAGACATTCTTCTTTCTAACCTGCGGATAGGGGTTATTGGAATAACTTCAAAATTATTTCCTCTACCCTCTGTTATCTCAACTTCTTCTTCTGTCATGAACTTAATTTCGAGAATCTGGTATATAAATATTTACTAAAAAGAAAAAAACGGGAATTAGTACATTCCTCCCATACCACCCATTCCAGGCATTCCCGAAGGCATCTGAGGTCCAGCGCCTTTATTCAGTTTACCGGAAGA
>JAFCDY010000016.1 GCA_017609445.1 Candidatus Aenigmatarchaeota archaeon
TGTTGGAACATCCAACCCACAAGCAGATACTGAAGCATATGGTGCCGGGCTACACATATACACCTACAATACATCAGGAAACACCAACTATTCTTCAGCATCCAAATCATATAATCTAACAATTAATCAGGCTGATAACCCAGTCAGTTTATACTTGAATGGCAACCTGAACCAAAATGTCACTGTAACTTATCCAGTCAGCACTAATGTCACTGGAACAACCACAGCTGGGACAGTGGCTGTTTACGCTAATGATTCTGATATAACATCAGAAAACACACTTGATTTTACCAGAGGGGCCTCCCTATATATGATCAAGGTGAATGCTACTGGCAACGAAAACTATTCTGATAATACAACTGGTTTAGAATTCAACTTAACTGTAAGCAAGAACACTTCTACAGCAAGTTTCATGAATCTAACGATTAATGACACTGAGTCTAATAAAAGCTATACCTATCCAAACATTTCAAATGTGACTGGTTGGAACTCAATCCCTGAACTTACTTTTACATTGTATAGAAATGACACTGGCGTTGGATTCACTGATCCGATCAGTGATCTAGATAGATATGGTTCTGGTCTATATTTGTATACCTATAACACATCTGACAATGGGAACTATTCGTCTGCTTCAAAGTCATATAATTTGACTATCTCTCCAGGCACAGTAACGCTCTACCTAGGCCTGAATGGAACAACCAACAATAACACATACACATACCCAGAATCGGTTGGGTCTCTTGGTAATAAGACTTCCACTCTTAACAATGAAGGTAACTTATCACTGTGGAGAAATGGGGTTATAATCAACAGTAGTCTAACATTAGACGAGTTGGTTGAAAATATACTTTTGGGTAACGGAACTTATAATTATTCATTATCCTTTAATGCAACCAATTACTCTGATACTTCCATTACGACAAACAGATTCGCACTGGTTAACAAAGGAACCGTTCAACCAACTTTATCAATAACACCATCAACAACCGTAACCTATCCTAATGAAACAAATGCAACATGTTCAGTCTCTTCTGTAAACGACGAGGCGTCTTGTATCTTGTGGAGAGACGAATCAAATAAAGGGATGTCAGAAGTATTGACACTCGGCGCCGATACGTATACTTACAAAACAAACGCAAGCGAGACAGGAAACTACTCAGCTAACAACACAGGACAATCCCAAACCTTAACAGTTAATCAGAACTCGACAAATCCAGTAGACATTTACATAAACAACGGAACAGTTTATCAGAACAGCAACGTAACAATAACTTATGGAACCTCAGTAACAATAAACGGCACAGCTGTCTATACAAACAGTGGGACGGTCAATCTTTATAGAGAAGGCGATTCAACTACAAATCCAGAAACAATAACATTATCTAACGGGACATATGCCTACAAAGCAAACATAACTGGAAATACCAACTATTCTGATAATTCGACTGGTACAACTTATTATACACACGTCAACAAAGAAAACTCAGAAGTTAGTTTATTGTTAAATGGGACTGACGGGAACATCTCAATAAACCAGTCACAATCAGTCAACAAAACTGGTATACTCATAACAGGGGAACTGAACATAGAGCTATACCAAAACGGTTCATTAATTAACAATGATTCATCACCAATTGAAAATATAACAAATTATCCAGCAGCAGGAAGATATAACATAACACTAGTCCACCCAGCGTCAGAGAATTACTCCAGTAACTATGAAACTCACTGGATAACTGTGAATGACACAACAGAACCATCTATACAGCTTAATGCCCCAGCCGATAACTACAACACAACAAGCAGTTGGGTGTTATTTAATTTCACACCAACCGACAACCTTGATACGGCGATGAGTTGTTCAATCTATATAAACAATACGCTAAATGATACAAACTCTTCCAGTCAAAACAACAGCGAAACAACATTCAATGTCACAAACTTTTTACACGGCTACTATGACTGGAACATAACTTGTACAGATGATTACTCTAACTCGAACGCAAGTGAGACCAGAACACTGTTTGTTAACAGAACGCCTATCTTGGACTCAATATCAGATTCACCCGATCCTATAAAGGGCGGTGAAATAGTAACAATAACAGCATCAGGAGTAGAAGACCCAAACTCTGATACACTATATCTGTATTGCGATTCGACATCAACACCAAATTCAAGCAACACAGACTGTACAGGAGGAACGTTAATAGACACCACTCCACCCTATTCATTAGACTGTACATTCACTGTGCAAACAGATGACGCCGAACATGATATTTATTGTAGAATTTATGATGGTGAAAGCTATTCAGAAGCAAAATATACGAACTATACTACAGATTCAACACCACCAGTAACAACAATAAATAACGTTGCTGGTGACTCAACCCCAACATACTATGATACAGATGATGATAGTGTAACCAACATAACTGTGGATGGAGAATCTGGAATGTCTTGCAGATATTCCACCTCTGACGTATCTTATTCGTCAATGACAAACCCATGTAGCGTCGTTGGAACGCAGGCGGTCTGTTCACCCACAACAGTCACAGAAGGGTTGGATGAGTATAATTTCTATGTAGCATGTGCAGACACTCTAGATAACAGTCAAAATTCCACACAAAATCTAGACATAACAAGTCTGGTCACAGACTGGAGCGCACCCAATACAACTGACAATTCAACAACAGATATCCAATTACCGATTTATAATGTAACAATAATAGAAAGTGATACTGCCTATGGTGTTGCTTCAATAGAAACAAAATATTGTATTGACACAGATAACACATGTACACCATCAATTTCAATAGAAAACGGGACATTGATCAGTTTCAATTCCTCCTATAGAGGAACAAATTACCTAAGGTATAATTCCAGTGACCCTGCTGGAAATGTTCAGAATATTCAGAACAGCACAATAAACATAAATCAAATACCAATACTTACATCTGCTTCAGATAATACCACAGGAATAAGGGGAGGTGGAACCGTTTCAATAACAACAGAGTCATCAGACCCTGATGCTGGTCAGACTCTAAAACTCTTCATTTGCAATTCAAGTAGTGCTACATACACTGGATGTACTGATGGTGAATATTGTTCAAATACAACAGCTACAGAAAACGCAAGCTGTTCATTTTCTGCTGAAGCAGATAACACAGATCATACATGGTACGCATTTCTTTATGATGTTCTGAATGAATCCTCAGGAACAACAGAATCTGGAAACTATACAACAGACTCTGTAGCACCATCCATAACAATACTAAACCCCCAGAATGATACTTACCCCCAGGCAGATGTTCCTGCGGCAATTCTATTAGACGAAGACGCAGAATGGGCAGGATATTTCATAACCGGCGATTCTTCGAACACATCAATGTCAAACACTTCCTCAGTCTATTGGTATGACACCATAACAGTATCTTCAAACGGGACATTTGTCGTAACATTCTATGCAAATGACAGCTATGGGAATACAGATACAGATAACGTAACGTTCTCTGTAGACACAACCCTTAATGATTACACAGCACCTACAATAACAGTAATTTCACCTCTTAATGAAACATATTACTCATCAGCAAGTGTGCTGGCTAACATAACTCTGGATGAAGACGGCGAATCAGCTACCTACTCATTGGATGGCGAAAGCAACACTAGCATGACAAACACATCAACAAAGAGTTGGAATGCTACTCTAAGTGGTCTGAGTGAGTCTTTACATAACATAACATTTTACGCTAATGACAGTTCTGCAAATAAAAATACTGGAAATTCATCAATAATTTATTTCACAGTAGACCTAACTGCACCACAAAACGGCACACGCGGACCAACATCAGCAAACGACACAGAGAATATAACATGTTATTCATACTGGACAGACAACTTTGCACTAGATTATGGTTACTTACAACAAAACGCAACATCTACCGCAGAGAATTCAAGTCAGATATCATTGTCTGGCACAAGTGGCTGGGTTAACAACACAATAGATTCATCCAACACCACATCAGGAGTTATAGAGTGTAAAGCTTATGTGTTTGATGAATCCGGGAGATCAAACACAACAGCTTGGTATGTGACAGTTACAGATGTAACCAATCCTATTTTAGAAGACATAACCTACGTACCGAACACAACAGCTGAACTAGATCCCGGCGTAACAATTAATGTGACCGCTGATGCTTACGATAACGTAGGACTGGGTTCTGTGAAACTCCAGTACAAGTTGTCCCCAGCATCTGTCTGGACAAACAAAACAATGACCAACACGACTCAAACAAATTACAACGCATCTTTCGATACAACACAAGGAAACTGGAGTTTCAGAGTGGTCGCAACTGACAGCTCAGACAATGAAAATATATCCACAACTTATAACATCTCTGTTGAGGACGATGCAACATGGTCATATACAACCACAATACCTTCAGTGAAATCAATAGTTAGAACTGAATATCGGGTATTTTCACTAGGAAATATAACTGTAAACAACACCGGTGACTATGATCTCAACTTCACAGTCAATTCAAATGTGACTTGGGTAACATTGAACGAAACAGGAACAGATTCAATATCATTCTTACTAAACTCAACAAACACAACAACCTTCAATTCAACAGCGAACACAACAGGATTCGACGTGGGCGAATATCCATATGAGATAACAATCAACGCAACAAATAACACGGGAAGCCACATATCTAATGAAACACTTGAAAGAAAAGTAGTTATCCAAAATGTTGCTGGCCCTTATCTTGTGGTGTCAATAGACGAGTATGACTCAAGCGTAACACAAGGCGACGCCAGCATAACACTTGAATCGTCTGTCACAAATCTCGGAACAACTGATGCCAGCGGTGCGTGGTTGAAGTGGAGCCTCCCATCTGGATGGACAGTAACCTCAGGTCAGGTAAACGAAACAATAGGCTTCTTAGGTGTCGGCGAGTCCTCAACAAACTCTATTATAGTTAGTATCGATGGGTCCGCCACAACAGGAACTCAGAACTTGTCATCATCAGCAAACTGTTCAGAAAATTCACATGACTTGGATTGGAAGTCTGTAACCGTTAATGAGTATGAGGAATCTGGCTACGGTGTTGGAAACGGAGGCGGCGGAGGTGGTGGGGGCACCACAACAACAAGACATCTAGAAGAACATGAAATAATAGAGTTAGTTAGGGGTGAAGACGTCTCTTTCCTGGTGAATATAACAAATAAATATCGAGGAGTAACAATGGAGGACGTGACCCTAAAAGTAGATGGTTATATGTCACAGTACATAGTACACAGACCACAAATATTTGACAAGATAAACTACGGTGAAACAAAGGGCTTCATAGCCACATTTACGGCCCCCGGATATATGGAAAAGGGGAACCATAGCCTGACATTCACAATGAGCGGTTATATGGTCGCAAGCCCCAGAACACCTTTCAAGCTGAGAAAATATGTTGTCTTGGTCATACATGAAATCAGCAGAGAAAGTGCACTCGAGCTTCTAGAGAGAGCTCAAAAAGACGTGGAGGATATGGAGTCTGCAGGTTTTTGTCTGAATAACGTTAGAGTTCTTTTGGCCCAAGTAGAAGATGCTTTCAACAGAACAGATTATGGTTGGACCAGAGACTTGAGTAATGAGATCCACTCTACTAGGCAGCTATCATTTTCAACATACGATCTTCTAAAAGAAATAGAAAATAAAATAATTGAGTTTGAAGATGAGAAGGGCATAACCATTCCCGAGACTAGAAGACTGTATAGTTTATCGATGGCTGCATTTGAAAGATGTGATTATCAGACATCGAGAGGAAGAATAGATGAAGCTTTGTTGGTGTTGGCATTAGAGTCCCAGGGAAGAATAAATATACTGAAAGTCATCATGAACTATTGGTGGGCAATTCTAATAATAATTGCAGTATCATCTGTCTCCGGTTATCTGATTTACAGAAAAATGATTATTGTTATAATAGATAACAAGCTCAAGGATTTGATAGTAGAGGAATCCAACATATTATCCCTGATAAAGGATGCACAAACTGCCAGATTCAAGAAGAAAGCCATAAGTTCAATCGCTTATCATAAGTCTATGTACGGATATGAGAAGAGATTGAATGAGGTTAGAACTACGATCACTAAACTAAAAACCAAGAAGTTGAGCATCGTTAAAGCAAGTGGGCAACTGGAAGCTCTCAGAAAAGAAGAAAAAGAAGTCGACAAGACTATAAAGAAGATACAGATGGACTACTTCATAAAAAGGAAGATGGGAAGAAACAAGTACCTAAGCAAAATAAGCTTCTATAAATCGCGAGCTGCAGAAATCGAAGAATCAAAGGCATTACTAGAAGAGAAGCTAAAGAGAAAGATGAGGAAAAAACCCAAAAAGAGGGTGAAAAAGTGAAAAGAATAGTGTATTTTGTTATTTTCTCGTTACTTTTTGTCCAGTTGGTGGGAGCTCAGAACGTAACTAATAGTGAACAGGCTGCTTTGGAAGCTATTGATCAGGCCGAAACTGTCATGAACGAGTTGTCTGCCAATAATCTCAATGTCATATATTTTAATGATACAATAATACTAATGAGAAGTTCTCTTGAGCAGGGCAACTATGACAATGTGATTAGAAAACTTAATGAATTGACCCAGAGGAGGGAACAGGCATATCAAATATTCGATTCTCTAAGGTCCCTGGAATTGCGTATAGAAGATTTGGAGAACATGAGTCTGAATATGACAGAGGCCAATGAGTTATTTAATGAATCTTTGGTACATTTTGAGAACGAAAGATACAACGATGCTCTCAAGACAATTGACAAAACTAACGAAAAGATTGCTGAGATAGAATCTAACGCCGCAACAATCGGAGCCTTAATAAAAGCCGAGAGCAGGATTTTGAGCGTATATGTGAGGGAACATATAATAGAAATATCAACTTTAGCCATCATAATTGCATTAATCTTATTCTTTTCATACAGAAGGATAGCTCTGAAAATAAACAAAGATGAATTAGAAGATATGAAAATAGAACTGAGTGTAATAAGAAGATTGATGAAAAACGCCCAAAAAGAAAGATATGTGGAGGGGTCTGCATCAAAAGACGATTATGACATACGAATGGATAAGTACAAAGACAGAATGCTGGAATTGAAAAGACAGATGCCTGTCACTAGAAGCAGAATAAAAAAATATAGCTAGTCCATTGATATTAGCTCTTGTTCTGGGTAGACAACTATTCCTTTGCCGTCTATTATTTCCATGGCAACTATTTTCTTCTTGTGCTTTGTGCCTCTCAGTTTGAGGACTTCAATAGCACTCTCCCTTATATTTCCCTTCTTAACATTGTAAAGAACAATAACACCATCTGCCAAAAACTCTTCTACACCACTGACACTGTATTTTACTGGAATAGCTGTTGTCTCTGTTATCAAGAAAGATGTTGCGCCCAGTTTCTCGAAGTATCTGAACAGTTGCTCGATATATAGTCTGTAATTCTCCTCTTTGCCCACAAATGCTGCAGCTATTGCTGATAGAGAATCTACAACAATTCTTTGTGGTTTGAAGCCTTTTGGGAAAGATACTGGAGCTGCTTCCACCAATAACTCGCCCTTTGCTTTTTCCAACATAGCTTCAACTACTCTTGTAACATCGAACGGATCAAATCTCTTAATAACAAATAGTCCTTTCTTGATATATTTATCAGGATCCCAGCCAAAATTTCTCATGTGTTCTTTTAGTTTTTCTTCTGATTCCTCAAAAGTCATATAGAGGCATTTCTCACCATTCTTGACTCCATGAAAACATGTCTGCAAACCAAATATCGTTTTTCCAGAACCAGGTCCGCCTGCTAACAGAATGGAGTTACCTCTTGGGATGCCCTTATATATTAACTCATCAAGGCCACTTACACCCGTCTTTATCCTCTCTCTTGGTTCTTTATTTAGTTTTCTTGGATGTTTTGCTCTCTTTATCACCTTTCTGACGTTCTCTCTGTGCTTTTTTATTTCTTTTTTAACTTTTTTATGGTGTTTGTGTTTTGGATGATATCTAACTTTAGGTTTCTTAGAAATCTTAGTTTTCTTCTTTGATTTAACAGCCCTTTTGGATTTTTTCTTTGTAGTAGACTTTTTGATTTTTAAGTTTCCAAACATGAGTTCACCGACACATTCACTATTTGTTTAATATGGTTCCCCATTAATAAATATTGTCCTTGACAATTAAAATATTAAAAGTTCCAGATCCTATCATGAGAATCAATATTCCTTATATGGAAAATGGAAGTAATTTTGACATAGACGGATACGTATGTGAATGTTTCAGGATTGTTTTTGATAGAGAAGGGGGTTCTCGTTACTGGAATCAGCAATTGATGAAACATCCTGAGAGATTTAATGGAAATCCACGTAGGGTGGATAGTTTGGAGATGGCAAAAGAAGTTATGAGACCACAGCCAGAAGGAATACTACAACCTATTACAAAACCAGATGGAAGTTTTTCTTATAACCCTCCAGCAGACTTATTATTACCGAAAAGTTTTATGAAAAGAAGGGAAGAATTGCGACTCTCACACTCTTCAGGAACAACAAAGCTACCAAAAAGTATATTATGCCCCCCAGAACGTCTCAAAATGTCAATTGACCATTGTATTGATTATTTTGAAAAAATGGGTTTAGAGAGAGGTAAAGACATACTAGCGATCGGGCCCGCTACACTATATAAAGACTGGTGTCATGGTGTTGCAGAGGCTTGGGGTGGTACATGTTATTTTGTCAGCATGCCTACTGTTGGAATAAAAGACATGCTTTACAACCAAAACCTAACTCCTGAAGAAAGGGCTATTAGAGATTTTATAAACAATAACGTTAGGGCTCAGTCTAGAACATATCTAGAACATAGTGTAAGAAATGACTCAAACATTAACATAGATATTGTCATAGGTCTGCATTCTAATCTCGTCACTATAGCTGATATAATAGCTGAGTTGGGAATAGAGTTATCATCTGCCCAATATGTTGGAGTCTTACCAGGTCTAGAATCATTTAAAGAATTAAAAGTCTTGTTTCCAAATTCAACTGTCACTGGATTCTATACCCATTACATGAAAGCAATAGCACCGCTTGACGAAAAGAGAGCCAGTGAAGATGGGGTTCTGGATTATACGCCCACCCTACCGTTTGTTCATTCGGAAGTCAGAGACCCCAATAAGGGAGATGTGGTAGATTATGGAGAATGGGGGAAATTACGCACAGGGGAGTTGGTTGATTACGGAGAATCTGGGAGAATCAGAGATTTGATAATATCAACTAGTGTGATCTGGGATCAGTGGGAAGACGGTGCCACAAGAGGAAGGCCCTCCTCATACTATCCAGAAGTTGATACAGTAAGAAATATTGGGCGTTACACTCCAGCTACCGCTTGAGCTTCTTTAATTCTTTTCTGTAGAGTTTAGCCAACGGATCAACTCTCAGTGCTTTGTTTATCATTGTTGGAAACATTGGTTTTGGTAGAGCAGACATCCTTGTTATCTCTTTTACACTTTTCCAGACAGGTTTACCGAATTTACAGGGCTGTATTATCTTTTTCGTATCTTCACCGTAGGCTGGGTCTGATATAATCCATTTTCCACCAACAAAGACCTCAGAAGCGACATGGGAGATCTCTTTATCTAAAATCTTCTTCTTAACTTTCAGCTTTCCCTTCATTAAGATATATCTGGCGGGTATTCCTACTGATCTAGACATTGCTACCATCAGGTTATTTTTATCAATACAGATTGCCTTCTTTGGATGCCTCTTCAGGAGTTTCTTGGCACCAACAACACTTATGATGTCCCATTTGACATTGTCCTGTACCCAATTGAAAATTGTTCTTGCTGCCTTGACGCCCTTCTTGTCTCCTACAATTTTTTTGGTCAGACTTTTTATTTCTTTGCTGTTAGACTCACAGAGGTTAGATGCTTTAAGATATTGTTTGTTGGACATAATCTAGATTTTTTTATACCGGTATATAAATCGTACAGGAAATTCCTGAAGAGTTTATATTGTAAAGATATTTTGTATATCTCTAATGAATCCCAAAGAAACATCACACTCAAACAGAAAAAAGGTAGAAGATGGTTTAACGGAATTAAGAGCTTCAGAAAAAGTCTGGAAAACCAATAATTATGGGATAGATGTTGACTATGATATCAGGTTTGCTAGAAAGGAAGATGCCTCTGAATTGGCCAACCTATACCGGATTTCTTTTCCTGAGTACCCCTATACGAAGGTTCAAGAGGAAGAGTATCACCTAGGAATGGCTGATAATCTTGGTTTTATAAGGCTAGTGGAAGTTTCCCAAGAAGAGGGACTCGTCGGAGCTTGTGGAGTACCACTTACACCAGAGTGTCTGTTGGGTGAGATAGTTCAAGTAGTGAAACATCCAGATTGTCAAACCAATTATGCTTCTCTTCCTATGATAAACGTATCATGCGAAATCTGTTCAGATATTGGAATAGAAAAATTATTTGCAAAGGCAAGAACAAGGTCTCCAGGAATGCAGAAGGCTTTTTTGAGATGTGGATTTGACCCGTATGGAATCGAAATCGGTCAATATGTGGTTTATCATGATAGAGCGGTTAGGGAAACAATGGTATTGATGTATAAGTTTTTGGGAGAGGGTAAGAAAAGAATAGATGAAATGGGATCAATAGAAGCTTCTGTCAAAAAAAGGCTTAAACACAATCTAGCAAGGCAAGTAGAATTACTGGAACTGGACCCCTATTTAGCACTAAATTTATTAACAGAAGACGAATAACTATTATGGAAAAGTCTGAGTTTTTTGAGAAAATGTTGGAAGCTGGGCAGTTCAGCATAACAGAAGATGGTCATGCGTTATTATTTGGAGAGTTCGTGATGCTCTTTCCGTCTGGAACTGTTCTTAAACTGATAGAACTCCTGGAGAAAGAAGTGGGGGAAACCAAAGCCTCAAAGATCATATTCAAACTCGGAGAGTTCCAATTAGAGGCCGCTATAAAAAGATATAAGAAGAGGTATGACATAGACAAACAGGACAAAAGGAAAATCCTGACATTCTTATTCGATATACTGAACATTCTTGGTTGGGGGTATGCGAAGATAGATGAGATCTCATTTGAGAAAAAATATGCAAAAATAACAATGAAGAACTCAGCTCTTCCAGAAAAATACTTAGTAACTTACAAGAAAAAAAGGAAACGTCCCATTGACCAGTATTTACTTGGTTGGTTCTCAAAAACATTCTTTTATATGTTCGAGAAAGAAGTCAGGGCAAAAGAGACGAAATGTATGGTGTGTGGAGACAAATATTGCGAATTTGACATAAAGACTAAATCTTGATTCCTTTTTCTGGTGGAAGAACTTTCATTCCTTTGGAATCCAACTTAACTGGGTGGATGTCGCCACTGTGGTCGGTTCTTCTCATTTTAACAATAGAAAGCGACCTCCCAGACTCTCCAGTCATAATCATAGACCTTAACGTGATGACAGAATCTGTAACAAATTCTTCTATACCAAAGCTACCAAATGATTCTTTACCACTGGGAATCTCAGATGTGAATATAGTGGTAACATTGAATTTTTTAAGCCCAAAAATTATCTTCATTAGTTGCTTTCTAACATCAGCTGATGTTTTATAATAGAGTTCAAACAGGGATATAGAATCTATAACAACCCTGTGAATCTTCTTATCTCTTAATTTAGGGAGTAATCCGCCGCTCATACGGGAAACGTCAACAGCGTCTATAAACTTGATTTCAAGTTTCCCATTCCTAAGGTATTTCTCAAGATTTATACCCAATTTCAATGTATCGGCAACTATATCCTGGGGCCTCTCCTCAAGGGTAAGATATAAACAATTCTCGCCTCTTTTAAGTCCTTCGTAGATAAAATATGATGAAAATATCGTTTTCCCTGCACCGGGCCCGCCAGCAACCAGTATCGAGGATCCCTTTATGAAACCGCCGCCAATGTATTTGTCTAAACCAGGCACCCCAGAAGGAACCCTTTCAAATGTTGGTTTCCTCTTAACTGATCTCTCATTCTTAGACTTGGTTTTTTTCATATTCTTATCTATTTGAACCTCTCTATTTAAATTGTTATGGAAACGACACCAATCTTTAAGATTGAAGGAACATAAATTGGGTATATGAAAAAGCAGCAGATAAGTAAGATGCATAAAAAAGTAAAAGAGCTTAAAGAAATTGATAAAATGAAAACTCAGTTCCTGTCAATGACCTCTCATGAACTGAGAACACCAATAACACCAATGGAAGCTCAAGTCGAGATGTTATTAGATGGATATTTCGGGGATCTAAATAAAAAACAAAGAAACAGCCTGAAAATGATTCTTAGAAATATAGAACGACTTGATTTATTGATTTCTGACATCATGGATGTCACCAGGATAGAAGGCCACAGGTTGAAGATATCCAAAGAAAAAGCGCACATAGAAGATGTAATAAAACACTCTGTAAACAGCCTTAAGGTATCAGCAAAAAAGAGAGGAATAAATTTAAAGATCGTTATACCTAAAAAAATACCTCCATTTGAATTTGATATAGATAGAATCACACAGGTTCTCTGGAATTTAATAGACAATGCAATTAAGTTCACAGACAAGGGCAGTGTAATAGTCGAAGCCACCAAAAAAAGAAAGCAAGTCGTCATAAGTGTCAGGGACTCTGGTATAGGAATAAGGAAATCTGACATAAGGAAATTGTTTAGACCGTTTTACCAAATAGAACCGCTGTACACCAGAAAACACAGTGGCACGGGTCTTGGTCTTGTGATATGCATGGGTATAATTGAATCTCATGGTGGGAAGATGTGGGTAGAAAGCGAGGTGAAAAGGGGGTCAACATTCTTGTTCACTTTGCCATTAGAGTAAAACAACGTTTTTAAACAGGAGAAATGTATAATAAACTATGCCCAATAAGATTTTAATTGTAGATGATGAACCGGATATTAGAGAAACCCTGAAAAGTATTTTAAAGGAAAAATACAAAATTAAGATAGCTGTTGATGGAAAAGACTGCCTCAAGAAGCTCAAAAGAGAAGTTCCAGATCTTCTGCTCTTGGATGTCATGATGCCAGGAATGACAACAAGAGAGATATTAAAAGAGATAAGAAAGAATGAAAAAACAAAAGATCTCAAGATAATGCTTCTTACTGTTCTGAGGATATCTGAGGCAGAGAAGAAAGGTTTGTTGAAAGAAAAGAATATAGTAGATTTTATACAAAAGCCATTTAAACTCAAAGACTTGGTGAAGAGAGTTAAAAAAGTGATTTAGGTTTTTCTATGAAGAATGTAATCAAAGAAATTGGAAAAAATCAGATATTGCTATTAATCGTACCTAATAAGAATTATACAAAAGAGATATCAAAACTGACCAGGACCCTCTCCAAGAAAAATAAGGTATGTTATGTATCTCTAAACAGGACTTACGAGGCACTAAAACTATTGTTCAAAAAAGAAAACATAAAGTCAGCGAACTGTTTCATAATAGATGCTATAACAAAAGCTGTTATAAAAACCCCAAAGGGTAAGAAAGATTCTGTTTTTGTCTCGTCGCCAGCAGCCCTGACTGAAATGAGTTTAGCTATAACCAAAATCCAGAAAAAATGCCCAGAATATCTTTTATTTGACTCATTATCCACACTACTAATCTATGAAGATGCGTCTACCGTCACAAGATTTGTACACTCACTGATAAGCAGGGTAAGGGTCAGGGAGACCACCTTGATATTTACAATTCTAGCTAGTGACAAAAATACGAGTCTGGTAAAGAACATGAGCATGTTGGTTGATAAAGTTATAGAAATTGACTGATCTATTTTATCTTAACAGCATATTTTCCAGGCGCAGTTATACCGGCTTCTTTAGCAATTTCAGATTCTGGATCAAATATTACTAAAACCCCTCTCCAGTTTTTTGTAAGTTCGGAGTCTTTGCAGGCCGGGCACATGTTACCCTTAACCAATCTTCTACACCTCTTGCAAGCTTTCTCTGCCATATAATCACTTCTTCTTTTTTACGGGTTTTTTTGGCTTCTCGACCTTTTCCGCTTTATTCCATTTCAGAGAACCCAAAAAAGGCTGCCTCATCGTCAAACCAACTTTAGACTGCTCCTTGAAACTGATGGATATTATTCTGGCCCTGACAGGATCTCCCTCTTTAAGAATCCTGTGAGTTTGTTTTCCGGCTAGCTGAGAATTTTTCTCATCATAGCTCACAAAATCATCCATAACTTGTGAGACATGAACCAAACCGTCTAACGCACCAGCTCTTATGAAAGCACCAAACTCCGTTATATCAATAACAGAACCCTCGACAATCTCGTGTTCTTTGGGCATCCATGTCAATATTTTGAATTTCACCGGATAATGAACAGACGGGTCTCCAGGAAGTATTTTTCCCTCACCAACGTTTTCTATCTCTATAACTGATATAACAACTCCCACACGATTGTCTATCCTTCCCTCAAACCTCTCTCCTATAGATTCTATTATGGATTTGTTAACATCCTGATTAAACATCGTGGGCGGTACTGCTATTGTGTCTTCTACTGTTACAATTTGGTACATTATTTCACCCTCTTGTAGAGATCAATTGAATGTTTTATAACTTCCTTGGCTTTTTCCAATCCGTCCCAACCTTTGACCTTTACCCATTTATTGGGCTCCAAAGTCTTGTAGGCCTCAAAGAAGTGTTTTATTTCTTTCAAAACATGCACTGGTAGATCATCTATTGTCTTGATCTTTTCAAACCTTGGGTCTTTGATAGGAACACATACCAATTTGTCATCCATCCCCTTCTCATCCTGCATTCTCAAGACGCCGACTGGTCTTGCTTGGACAAGGGTTCCAGGATAGCCAGACGAACTTACCACAACTATAGCATCTAGTGGATCGCCGTCATCACAGTGAGTCTGCGGAACTGTTCCATAGTCCCCAGGATAAAACATAGGAGAATAAAGATATCTGTCAACTTTCAGTATGCCTAATTTCTTATCAATTTCATATTTTATAGGACAGCCTTTAGGAACCTCTATGAGCACAAAAACATCTTCTGGTGGATTTTTTCCAGTTGGTATTTCATTAAGTTTAACCATTAAAGCACCTCCAATTCTAGATACTTTTTCTGTCTTATATATATAACCTTTGCCCCTGACTTCTTTATCTTGTCTCTAAGAGCTCTGTCTTGGGTTGCTATCACATATCCTCTCTTAGAATATTGAATCAGTGACTTGTCTGTATTCCTTTCTTTAGAAATTAAGACTTTTAAGCCTTTTCTTTTTATGAGCTGAAGAGCTATTTTGGCTGCTTTAGCGTTTTTGCCTTTTTTAGAAGATAACTCATTCAGTTCTCTTATGATGTTCCTGGATACAAATACCTTGTGTCCTCTCAGCCCTGAAAATATATTTGTTTTAAACTGCGTAGCAGCCATCAAAAAGTTGGTATCCAGTATAACCCTCATATTTAATTATCTAATCTGTAAATAAATATAGGTGATTATATGACTAGAAAGAAGGCAGTTTTAAAGAAAAGGGAAAAAAACAGAAAGCAGAAGAAAAGACCAATAGGCTGCACAAGAACCCAGAGAAAATACAGCAAAAGAAAAAAGATGCTGAAATAGTGATTCTATGAAACCTAGAAAAGATTA
>JAFCDY010000017.1 GCA_017609445.1 Candidatus Aenigmatarchaeota archaeon
TGCCTGGAGGTATGTTGTATTACGGAATACCTAGTTATAGGCTTCCTAAGGGGTCTTTGGGAAAAGAGATAGAACTCATAAAAAGAGCTGGGGTAAAAATAGTAACCTCCCATGAGATTAATAACATCGATGAATTAATTAACGAGTTTGACGCTGTCTATGTCTCAACCGGTGCCTGGAAACCTAGAAAATTAGATATTCCTGGTGGGGAGAAAGCTATCTCAGCTGTGGATTTTTTGTTTAATGTCAACTCTGGAAATAAAGCTTCAATCGGCAAGAAAGTCATCGTTGTTGGTGCTGGGGACGTTGCTATGGATGCAGCCAGAACATCTGTCAGACTAGGTTCTGACGTTACTGTTGTCTACAGGAGAACTAAAGAAGATATGAGAGCTGCCCCCAATGAGATTGAAGAAGCAGAGGGAGAAGGTGTGAAATTTAGTTTCTTGGTTAATCCTGTTGAAGTCAAAGAAAATAAGGTAAAGCTTGTTAGGATGGAGCTAAAGAACGGCAAACCAGTTCCAATCGAAAGCTCTGAATTTGAGATTGATGCTGATAGTGTTATTCTAGCCATAGGCCAGATAGCCGAAAAAATTGATGTTGATAACGAGAAAGTCTTCTCTGGTGGGGACGTTGTTTCTGGCCCTTCAACTGTTGTTCAGGCTCTTGCTGATGGGAAAAATAAGGCTAGGGAAATAAATGAGTTTCTAAAA
This sequence comes from Candidatus Aenigmatarchaeota archaeon, assembly GCA_017609445.1. Classification (GTDB taxonomy): domain Archaea; phylum Aenigmatarchaeota; class Aenigmatarchaeia; order Aenigmatarchaeales; family Aenigmatarchaeaceae; genus JAFCDY01. The sequence goes on from JAFCDY010000017.1 coordinate 711, forward strand.
AAGTCATGAAAAATATACGTCTTTTAACGTAGATTCTTAGTTAATTATTTCACTATCTAGTAGTAAATAAACGATAGATTTATATACGACTAAACACCACTATTTAATAGTAAATACTGAGGTGATAATCTATGGCTGTAATGAGTGATGGAAGCGGAGGCCAACGTGAATGTTATAATTGTCCGGTACAGGGATGTAAATATGTGGCTGCTGCAAAAGATGGCAATACAAGTTTAGTCTATACGGATGTCGGTCAATTAGATATTCTGGCTCCAATCCAAACTCTTGGAGACGGAAAGGGCTTTGATTGTAAGTTGAACCCAGGATGTCCTATTGCACGATATGCCACGTCGACGGATGGAACAATGGAAATGTTGAAGAGAGTAGAAAATCTCCATATGATGGCTCAGGCAAATGAATTATTCCTTGAATAAAAATGAGGGGTTTTATGTATCCTACAATAACTGACATCACAGTAGAAGAGATAGCTGAGGGTGTAAGAGACGGCAGAACCGACTTTAGAAATGTAAGGTTGGTAGATCACCCTGTTTACGGTAGAAGTTTTCAGAAATATCTTGGGGTATCTGATGGAGATGTATCTGGTGACGGTTATAAAGATAAGATGGAAGAGCTGTTTGGGGAAGTAGATCATCTCGATGTTCGTGGATCTGGTTTCTATAAGATGGAAGCTAACTATCTGCCTGTCAAACTTGTGGGTAATGAGAGAACCGCTTTAACTAACTGTTCTCTTAGATATTCTGATATTCCTAACTCAAAACTAGAGTATTCACATTTGGATAATAGTGATCTTACTGGAGCTAATTTAGCAGGGAGTAATTTTGTAAGTGCTAGTATGTCAGAGGTAGGATTAGACTCAGTAAATGCAAAGGGCGCTTCCTTCAGTAGTGCTAGATTACATAATGCTAGTCTGCGTAATGCTGATTTGTCTGATTCCTCTATGGGAAATTGTATTTTGTATGATGCTGATTTGACTGGAGCTGATCTCACTGGAGCTAGTCTGACATTGAGTGAATTAAGAAATGCTGATTTTTCGGAAGCTATTTTGAACAAGACAGATTTAAGAAGCAGTAGCATAGAACTTGCTTATACAAGTTCCACTAAATTTAGAAAGGCCATTGTAACTATGGCGGAAAAAAGAGCTGTTATGAAGAAAAGACCTATTCTACACGGCAGATATCTTGATTTTGGTATCAGATTTAAGGTAAAGGAACTTTTTTCTTAAACCCAACCCCTGATCTTCATCGCTTCGGCAACTCTTTTTACTGAAATCATATATGTGAATTCTCATCTAAACTTTTATATTGCTAATAACTTGGCGGTTTGGGTATAAACCCTTTTTTCATCATTGTCTTGGTTTGTTCCCTGGACCGGTTAATCATCTGTTCTGCTTTTTCCAATAACTCATCTTTAGACAGCTTGACCCTTGCTATTCCCTGTTCTATTGCTTTTAGTCCAACAGCAGTAGCCTCTCTTGGAAATATTTCCCTTTCATCCATCGTTGGAACTATGTAATTTTCTGACAACCCTTTATCTTCAGCCATTTTTACAATCTCAAAAACAGCCGCAAGGCACATTTCATCTGTTATTGTTTTTGCTGCCACATCAAGTGCCCCTCTGAATATGCCTGGAAATACAAGAGAATTGTTTATCTGGTTTGGAAAGTCCGACCTTCCTGTGGCAACAATTCTTGCCCCAGCTTCTTTCGCTTCCCAGGGCCATATTTCTGGAATAGGATTGGCGCTCGCAAAAACTATAGCATCACTCGCCATACCAGCAACATCTGCCTTGGTTATGATTCCTGGTCCGGGTTTTGAGGCTGCAATAACAATATCACTTCCAGCAAGAGCATCCTTTATACCACCGCCTCTCTGCCATTTATTCGAATTGATACACATGTCCCATTTATAGGGATTATTTTTTTTACTAGTTTCTAAATCTTTACGCTGTGAATTCAGGATTCCTTTTGAGTCAACCATTATTATATTTCCTTTCTTCGCACCAGCTGCAACCAAAATGCGGGCTATAGCAATATTTGCCGCTCCCGCACCAACCATAGAAATGACAGCCTCATTTAACTTCTTACCGACAACTTTTAATGCATTAATTGCGCCGGCAACCTCAATAGTCGCCGTGCCTTGCTGATCATCGTGCCAGACTGGTATATCAAGCTCCTTTCTCAAGCGATCAAGAATATAAAAGCATTTTGGCTTTTCGATGTCTTCTAAATTTATTCCCCCAAAAGAAGGTTTTAGTAATTTAATAGTCTTTATTATCTCTTCTGGATCTTTAGTATCCAAACAAATTGGATATGCATCAACTCCTCCCAAATATTTAAATAAAAGAGCTTTTCCTTCCATAACCGGCATACTGGCTTCTGGACCAATGTCACCTAACCCAAGCACCCTTGTGCCGTCTGTCACAACAGCAACAGAATTCCATTTGTTTGTATGATGAAACACTTCTAAAGGATTGCTTTTAATTAGTTTGCAGCTTTCAGCAACACCTGGCGTATACCAAATTGAAAAATCATTTAGATCTCTTATACAGCACTTTGGCGTTACTTCTATTTTTCCCCTGTAAAATGGATGCAGTTTTAGCGCATCTTGCCCGGGTTTGTAGGCTTTGGCAAGCAGTTCCTCTTTTGTTAACTTCTTCATATAATAACATCTCCATTTTTTTGATTAAAATTTCCTCTGAGTTTAATCGCATCGGCAACTCTCTTTATTGATATCATGTAGGCTGCTGTTCTCATGTCGACTTTTTCATCCAGAGACATCTTCAAAACATCTAAAAACGCCTTTGTTATTATCTTGTCCATTCTCTCCATTACAACTTCTCTTGTCCAATAATAACCATAAAGATTTTGTATCCACTCAAAATAGGAAACAATTACACCTCCTGAATTACATAAAAAATGAGGAATTGTAAAGACCTTTCTCCTAGTTAATATTTCACCTGCCTCAAAAGTTGTTGGTCCGTTGGCAGCCTCAGCTACTAATTTTGCTTTTATCCCGTCTGCGTTCTCGTGCGTTATTTGGTTTTCTAGAGCTGCCGGCACTAGAATGTCGCATTCCAATTCTAACAACTCTTTGTTTGTGATTTCTTTTGACCCGGGATAACCGACCACTGTTTTATTCTTTTTCTTGAATTCAAAAACTTTCTCCGGATCCAGTCCGTCTTCAGAATAAATCCCGCCTCTTGAGTCAGAAACAGCAATTACCTTAGATCCTAATTCTTTCATCTTGATTGCCACAAAATATCCTACATTACCATAACCCTGAACAACTACCCTAGCGTTCTTTAGGTCTATCCCTAGATGATTTGCAGCCTCCCTGATAGTATAAATGACACCCTGGGCTGTCGCGTCTCCTCTGCCCTCTGAGCCTCCTAACTCTAGAGGCTTGCCAGTTATAACCGCAGGACAGCTCTTTCCAGTCACTTTTTCATATTCATCCATTATCCAGGCCATTATCTGCGGATTAGTATAAACATCAGGTGCAGGAACATCTATGTGAGGACCTATCTTGTCTGCCAGTGCTCTGGCATAACCTCTACTAAGTCTTTCTATCTCGCCGAGGGACATCTCCTTTGTATTACAGATAACTCCGCCCTTTCCTCCTCCCAAGGGAATATTAACTACAGCTGTCTTCCAGGTCATCCAAGCAGCTAGAGCCTTTACCGTATCGAGAGTTTCATCAGGATGAAATCTTATCCCGCCTTTGTAAGGACCCCTTGCATTGTTATACTGAACTCTGAATCCGACGAATTTCTTCTCTTCACCGTTGTCCATTTTCACTGGAATAGAGACCTCATGGATCCTCATGGGTTCTCTAAGTTTTTCATGAACCTTAGGATCAAGATTTAGTTTTTTTGCAGCCTTATCCAATTGCTGCTGCGCAATCTTAAAAGGATTTAATTCTTCTGCCATATTATCACCTGTTGTAGATTAATTATTTTGGTATAAAAAGATTATAAATCGTGCTTAAAAATCAGACACTTTCATCTTGATATCCTAAAACTTGATAAACTTCTTTTCTGAGATTATCTAGCTGAATGCCAAGATTAGTTGTTGCATTCTGAACCCTTCCAGTTAACTCATTTACCTCTTTTATTCGACTTCTGAGTATCTCAAGACCTGCTTCATCTTCCTCATAAACTTTTATTCCGTACACTTCTTCCCAATCTGCTCTCATCATAACTTTGTTATGTGTTAACCTCAATAGATAGCAACCCTTTGAACATGCTCCACATGATCTATATTGTTGACCGTCACCATCTTCTTTCTTAAGATAAGATTCACAAGATGTGTTGGTATCTAGCAAACAGATTGGTCTATCATCTGGCATTAGATCACCTAGTAACTAATGAATACAAAAACATTTATATACATCATTATCCCTAAAAATTTATAAATCACCACAAGTAGGTAATACTAAGGTATTTAAATTTTACTGTTTATAATTCAACATAGGTGTTACAATGAGTGAAAAAGAGAAAGAACTGATGAGAAAGGAATGGGAAGTATTAACAGAGAGAATAACAGATAAGGGTGTAATCACTCCAGCTGACGTAAAGAAAGTAATGTAATTAACTTATCAATTCTTCTGGATCATTTATTTTCAAATTCAATAACCCTGATAGTCGTTTGTTCGTTTTTATAGCTCTTTCAATTGTGATAAAATTAGTAATTCTTTTATCTGTGCTGGCACGACTCAACAAGACTCTATCAATTCCGCCAATTCTACAATCAGAAACTCCTTTATTTAGTTCTTCAAGTTTTCTGAAGGTCTCTTTATCATTACCTATTATTTCAATATCAAAGCCAAGAATGAAATCTCTTAGCCATCTCATCAGGTCTTCATAATCTTCCCTTCTTTTCTCTAAAATCACTTTTGTAAATTCACCAACAACTTCAACAGAAATGTAACCATTGTACACTCTACCCATTCTTGATAAATATGTTTCACATATTTCTTTTTTCTTCTTAAACCTCTTCCTCTTTTCTAAGCAACCTAACAACACACATGTGTCAATAAAATGATGTCCTTTGATTCTCATGTATAGTTTGTAAACTCAATTTCATATAAAGATTTGTTACAAGTTTCTCAGTCAAAGATAATAATTTATATCAAAAGTCACATCCCCAAACATTTATATACAACTTATGACCAATAAATTATAACAGTGTTATATTTTTGGTGGTAACATGAAGAAAATATACATGGATAATGCAGGCACGACCCAGATTGACCCGAGAGTTCTCAGAGAGATGATGCCATATCTCAAGGAAAAGTACGGAAACGCATCTTCTATACATAGTTTTGGTGTTGAAGCCAGAACTGCTCTGGATAAGTCAAGAAAAATAGTCTCTAAATTATTGAACTGCGACACAAACGAAATTATATTCACAGGAAGCGGCACAGAATGTAATAACCTTGCGATAAAAGGTGCTGTTTTTAATTCAATGAAAGGAATGTTTTCTAAAAAGAAGAAACATATCATAACTTCTTCTATTGAGCATCACTGCGTATCAGACACAGTCAAATGGCTAGGAAAAATGGGACATGACGTGACCTTCCTTCCGGTAGATAAGGACGGACTGGTTGATCCTGAGGATGTCAGGAAAGCGATAAAAAAAGAAACATTGATTGTCTCTGTGATGATGGCCAACAACGAGATAGGAACCATCGAGCCAATAAAGGAGATAGGTAAGATATGCAGGGAAAAGGGAATTTACTTCCATTCAGATGCTGTGCAGGCATTTGGAAAGGTTCCTGTTGATGTCAAGGACCTAAATGTTGATATGTTAACTATATCTGGCCACAAAATATACGGACCAAAGGGGGTAGCTGCTCTCTATGTTAAAAGAGGAACCAAGCTAGACCCATTGTTGCATGGCGGCGGCCATGAGTTTGGAGTGAGGTCATCAACTGAGAATATAGCCGGTATTGTTGGTTTGGCAAAAGCAGCTGAACTAATTGTTAAAAGTATGAAAACTGAAGTTCCTAAATTGACAAAGATGAGGGATAAGTTGATAAAAAACATCTTAGAGGTCAAGAACTCGAGATTAAATGGCCATCCCACAAAAAGATTATGCAACAATGCTAACTTTTCTTTTAGGTTCATAGAAGGTGAAGCTCTCAACATACTCCTAGACGAGATGGGTATAGCAGCCTCAACCGGCTCTGCGTGTTCCTCGACAACTCTGGAACCCAGCCATGTCCTGCTTGCTACCGGCCTGAAACATGGCGAAGCCCACGGATCATTAAGATTAACATTGGGCAGGTTCAACACCGAGTCTGACGTTGATTTTGTTTCTAAAGCAATTCCTAAGGCTGTCAAGAAACTAAGAGGAATATCACCTTTCAAAAAGGATTGGTAAAATGTCTGAAATTTTTGATTTAGTAAATGAGAAAGATGAAGTAATCGGTCAGGCAAGTAGAGAAGAGTGTCATACTGACAAGAGTTTGTTTCATCGCGGTGTATTCATAATAGTTCTAAACAATAAAAATGAGATATTAATACAAAAGAGAAGTAAAGACAAGGACTTGTATCCCTCTTTGCTAGATTTTTCTGTTGGTGAACATCTTAAGAGCGGAGAGAATTATGAACAGGCTGCCAGAAGAGGATTGAAGGAAGAATTGAATATAGAAGCAGAAAAGTTAACATATGTAGGTAAGATTCTGTTCAGGCAGAGAGATGAAACTGAATTTGACGCCATATATTTCACAAAATCAAATAAAGAGATTGATGAGATAGAATTTCAGAAAGAGGAAATAGAAAGCCTGAAATTCATGACAATAGACCAGATCAGGGAAATACTTAAAAATAATGAAGAATTATTTGTACCAAAAATTAAAGAGGTATTTGATGAATTTTTGAAGGTGTACGAAAAATGAAAAAACCATATTCAAAAAAGGTTATGAAATATTTCAAGAATCCGCATAATTTTGGCAGGATTAAAAACCCTGACGGATTTGGCAAAGTAGGAAATCCGATTTGCGGGGATGTCATGTGGATGTACATTAAAGTTGGCAAAAACAAGAGAGGAGAAAAAATAATAAAAAATGTCAAGTTCGAAACGTTCGGTTGTGTGGCTGCTATAGCAACATCATCAATAGTGACAGATATGGTCAAAGGAAAGACGATCAAAAAGGCTGAAAAGTTCACAAAAGATGACGTTATCAAAGGATTGGGCGGTCTGCCCCAGATAAAGGTGCATTGTTCTCTTTTAGCCATAGACGCATTACACGCAGCAATTAGAGATTACAAAAAGAGGGTGAAGAAATGAAGATAACCAAGAAGATGAATTTGATAGAGGTAGTCAACAAAAAACCAGAAGCAATGGAAATATTGAGCAAATATGGAATGCATTGCATAGGCTGTGCAATGGCTCATTTTGAAACATTAGAAGACGGCTGCAGGGCGCATGGAATGTCCAATAAAGATATAAATAAGATGATAAAGGAAATTAACAGTATCAAAAAGACAAAAAAATAGGTGGTTTAATGGTTGTGAAAGTTGACCCAAAAAAATGTATTGGCTGTGGAGCATGTATTGCACTGTGCCCAGAGGCCTTTGAACTAAAGGACGGCAAGTCGCAGGTAAAGAACCCAAAGGGTTGTGATGAATGCGACTGCAAGGCAGCAGCAGACGCATGCCCAACGAGTGCAATATCCTTGTGATTTTTTATGAAAGTAGCTGTTGTGAGCTATTATCCAAAAGCTATCGTAAGGGAATGTAAAAAGCAAGGATTAAAGATAGTCAAGAAAAATCCTGATGTTGTTATCGCCTTTGGGGGGGAGGGGACTTTTCTATATTCTGAACAGATCTACCCTGGGATTCCTAAGTTTCTCATCGGACATCCCAGATTATCAAAAAATTATGAAAAGATTCCCAAGTACATCAAAAAAATAAAAAATAAACAATACAAGATTGAGAAAGCGATGAAACTGGAAGTTAAGTTTAAAAATAAAAAAATGATAGGAATAAATGATGTAAACATTCATTACAGACCACCCTGTGCACTGAGGTTTAATGTTTTCATAAACAATAAAAAAATAAACAGAGAGATAATCGGGGATGGTGTCGTTGTTTCCACACCATACGGTTCAAGTGCTTATTTCCATTCTATAACAAGAAGGAAATTCTCAAAGGGGATTGGTGTATCATTCAATAACACAATGAGGCTTATAAAACCTGTGATCACAAAAGAAAATTCTGTCATAAAAGTAAAGATTCTCAGGGGAGAGGGGACAGTTTCGTGTGACAACAGAAAGTCCGTAACATTTAATAAAGGAGATCTGATAATAATTAAGAAACACTCTAGGACTGCAAAGATACTCAGATTGAAGAGTGAAAAACTAAAGGTGATGCTGTGAAGGTTAAAGTGTATTCAACTAACACTTGTCCATATTGTGTTGTGGCCAAGGAGTTCCTAAAAGATCATAAGATAGAATTCGAAGAAGTCAATGTTCAGGAGGATCAGGAAGCAGCCAGGGAGATGGTAGCCAAAACAGGCCAGATGGGGGTTCCTGTTATAGAAATTAATGGTAAGATAATCATAGGCTTTGATAAGGAAGCTGTAAAAAGGGAGCTCAAGATAAAAGAATAGTTATAATCTAAAACCGTTCTTTACTGTTTCTAGAATTCTGTTTTTTATAATCTTCTTAACGTCATCTCCATAGCCAAATGGTTTACACAACCATAGCATTTTTAGATCAGATAGAACTGAATAGAGACCTAGCCTCTCTTTTATGTGGGAAATTTCGAAAAGAGAAGGATAGTATTTTCTCAACCAAATTTCGCATTTCTTAAGGGGTTTGGTGTATCTATTGTTTAGTTTGTCATCAAGGAAAAACGTTGGTTGTCTGAAAAAACATATTGGTAAATCGAACTCATAGTCAAGGGGGGCAGCTTGAGACAGATCAAAATCGAGAATACCAGTTATCTTTCCGCCGGCGACCAAAATATTATTAAAGTGCACGTCTCCGTGGCAGAAACATGGTCTGATCTCTGAGGTCAGGTATTCTTTGTTCTGCAGATAGAAATCATGTATTATGCTAAAATCCTTTTCATCCAATATCTTCATCTCTCTGGCCAGCCTTTTGTTGGTGTTGTATCTATCTTCTATGAAATCGCTCCATTTTGCGTATCTTTTGCTTTTGTCAACAAAGTCCCCATAGAAATCAAATCTTGTTTTGTGGAATTGTTTAAGAATCCGAATCAAATCTTTGAATATCCCTTCTCTCTCTTCTTCATTCATATCTGGCCATACCAGACTGAGGTTGGTTCCTTCAAGCCTGCTTTCTATTATATATTCTTCCGGAATCAAAGTACGGGAATTGTCATATTTTATGAGTCTTGGAACAGGAAGAGTTTGGAACCTGCTCAGGATAAAATTTTCTTTTGAGAACTCATCAGAATCATTTGGATTTAACTTAACTATCAGATCATCATCTATGAGGAATTTATTTCCCCATTTGCCTCCCTCCAGTTCCCTGAGTGTTCTTATCTTTTTAAGACCAACATTAAGTAGAATCGTGTTAATCTTTTTTTCCATGTGTTTAGTTGGAGTCTTCTTTATAAATTGATTATCTTTAGTTTCTTTAGTGCTTTTTCTGCAAGTTTTTCAATGTTTAGAGAGTTTTCAAGTTCTTCTATTTCGCTTACTCTAGATCTAGTAGCTGGATATTTTGGCGTTGCAAAACAGCACATAACTCTGTTCTTAACCAAATCACAGCCTCGCTGTGTTGAGATCTCAAACGTTCCTATTTCCTTGGCTATTTCAATTATCTCCTCTTTATCAAAACCTATAAGAGGCCTCAAAACCGATAAGTCGCTTACTAAATCTTCTGTTCTCAGATTAGAAAGTGTTTGGGAGGCTACCTGAGCCAGAGACTCTCCGGTTATGATATACTTGATATTTAATTTCTTTGCCAGTTTGTTAGCAATTCTCAGCATCAGTCTCCTACACAGTATGCAATTGAGTTTTGTTTTTTTGGAGACAAAAAGTTTTAAATGTTCGCCATGATGGATGACGTAAAGAGGCATCTTCTGTTTTGTTATCTCTCTTAGTTTTTTAGTCAGGTCTTTTACCTTTTTCTTTATAATCTTTGGTGCCAGAGGATAGTTCTCGAAATGTAGTAGAGTTATGTTGTATTTTTTGCTCATCAGATAGATCGCCACAGGTGAATCAATTCCTCCTGATAATAGTGCAATTGCCTTTTGTTTCATATACAAGTTGCCACTTTCATTACATTTAAATATAACGGCGTTATAATACCTTAATAGGTGAAATGAATGGGTGAACGAGTTTGCCAACAGTATGCGATTAGTTCTTTCTAGTCTTGGTAATACTAGAAAAACTCAAAAACAGATTATAACTGAGACTAAGATTTCTCCCAGAACATTCAGGTTTGCTATTTCTAGATTGAAAAGAATGGGACTGGTTAAAGAATACATTTTAATATCTGACACCAGAATTAAAGTCTACAAGAGAGGCGAGTTCAATGGGTGATGGGATTGATTACCGAAATGTAGTTGGTTTAGAAATAGCTAATCCAGATAGTTGCATCTCATCTGTTGAAGAAAAGTATAGTGGTTTTTTCCAAGATCTAGAAATATCACGGGGAGAAGAAAGAGCAGATTTAGAAGAAATCTGGCGTCTATTCTCTAGCAAAAGACATTCTTTTAGAAGAAAACAACCAAAAAACCAAACTTCATATCGTGAATTGATAAAAGATTCTGTAGAAGAAAACATTCCAATTCCTGTAAGAGTAGCATGGGGATATGGGAAAAACCCTAGGTTCAGAGATTATCATCCATCTGAAAATAACTGGAGTGATCCTGATTTAGCTGATATTTATACGCTTGCTGTCATCGGAGACATGTTACAAAGAATTCCTTATCCATTGGATATTATGATAACTGGAAGCTGGGACAGATATCTAAATATAAACTATTATGGGATTGGTAGAGACCCGGAAGATTTTCTTGAAGATGGATCAGACAATTTTGAAAGGAGATTCAGATCTATTGTTAGCGAACTTATGCCAGGCATACCTGTCAAAGGTTCTTATGAATTTAATGAGGAGATGGGAATAGATCTGAGAGAAGAAGTTGGAAAGCCGTATGTAAATGAAGAATTAGCCAAACTAAAGAAAGATGAGCCTGATTATGTCAGACGGTTAGTCACAAGTGCAGGAAACCACTCTGTTGACCCTGAAGCTTCTGTTAACGTGTATCTTAGAGAAAGAATAGTTGAAAAGAGAAGCAACCCAAATAAAATAACAATACAATTTGGAAGCGCCTCTCCAACCTCATTCCAATATCTCACGATACCGAACAGACAAGTTTTTGATAATGTCCCTTCCTGGGAGGCTAAAGGTGCAGTCGTTATAGGAAATGGAACGTGGGTCGAAAAGATGATGAGTTTGAAAAGGTTGGATGGAAATGTTTTGGTAGCACATCCTAGAATTTTTGAAATAAAAAATATTAAAGTCAATGGACTGTTATATGTGGAGGAAGGATTATGACAAATGAAAACACAATACCTGTTAGAAAAGCTATAGAAGACAGAGGAGCATGGCTATTTTTTCTTTTTAGAGAAATGGCAAAAGAATTTGGAAGAAAAAAGGCAGAAGAAATAAGTAGAATTGCTATAAGAGAATTTGGCAAAGCAAAAGCTGTAAAAGAAAAGTCCTCAACACCAAAGGAATGGGTCAAAAAACATGTAGAAAAGGGAAGTAAAGAAATCTTTGAATCTAAAAGTGAACATTCTGATGAAAATAATGTAGAATTAGAATTCCATTATTGTCCCTTACTTGAGAGGTGGAAAGAACTTGGAGCTAATCAAGAAGAACAAGATCTATTGTGTGACATTGCAATGGAAGGTGATAGAGCTAAAGCAGAGGCTCTGGGATTTAAGGTGGAAATTACCAGAAGAATGGGAAAAGGAGACAAGATTTGTAAAGTTTTAATAAAGAAGTGAATTAATTAAATAAAGTATGCGGGGATGGCAGAGTGGCTATGCGGCGGTCTGCAAAACCGTTCAAGGGAGTTCGATTCTCTCTCCCCGCTCCATGGTGACAGAATGAAAGTTTTCAATACATTGACAAGAAAAAAAGAAGAGTTGATTCCGATAAACGGAAATAAGATTAATCTGTTCGTCTGCGGACCAACAGTATACGACAACTCACATATAGGACACGCAAGAACATATGTTTCATTTGATGTTGTTGTGAAGTACCTAAGAAGCAAAGGGTTCGACGTGACCTATTTACAAAACATAACCGATATAGATGACAAAATAATAATTCGCGCAAAAGAAAGCGGGAAGAAACCATCAGAACTAGCTAAAGAATTTGCTGAAAAATATTTTGAAGATATGAAAAAACTTGGGGTAGACTCTGTCAATAAATATGCCTTTGCGACCCATTACATGAAAGAGATAATAGAGCAAGTAAGGAGTTTGTTAGAAAAGGGGTTCGCATATGAGATAGAGGATGGCATTTATTTTGATCTATCAAAATTCAAGGAATACGGAGAATTGTCTGGCAGGAAAGCCCTAGAATCAGAGGATGCTGTCTCAAGAATAGATGACTCTGTTAACAAAAGAAATAAAGGTGACTTCTGCCTTTGGAAAAAGTCAAAACTAGGGGAACCCTCCTGGGATAGTCCATGGGGCAAAGGCCGTCCTGGCTGGCACATTGAGGATACAGCTATAACTGGGAAAGAATTTGGACCGCAGTATGACATACATGGTGGGGCAAGGGATCTTATGTTCCCCCATCACGAAGCTGAGATAGCCCAAATGGAATCAATCTCAGGAAAAAAGCCAATGGTTAGATATTGGATGCATAGCGGTTTTCTTAATGTTGATAATCAGAAGATGTCAAAGTCTTTGGGTAACTTCATAACAATCAGGCAAGCTTTAGAAAAATATGACTCTCAAACTTTAAGATTTTTCTTTATTTCCACTCATTACAAATCTCCAATAAACTATACAAAAGAATCTCTAGAAGTTAGCAAGAAGTCCCTTGAGAGAATACAAATCTTTGTTGATTCCCTGAAAGATGTAGATGGTAAAGAGATGTTTAGTATTCAAGGTTTCAAGAAGAGGTTTGAAGAAGCTATGGATGATGACTTCAACACGCCAAACGCACTCGCCGCTATTTTTGATTTAGTTAGAGACGCAAACAGACTTATCTCCAAAGGTTTACTTTCAAAGAAAAGTGCAGAAGAAATGCTTGGAGAATTTAAAAGGATAGACAAAATGTTTAGCATTTTAAAGGAAAAAAAAGAAACTCCCGAAGAAATAAAAAAAATGGTAAAAGAGAGAGAAGAAGCTAGAAAGAATAAGGACTTCAAAAAAGCAGATGAAATAAGGGAAAAAATAAAATCCAAGGGTTGGGTAGTAGAGGATTCTGATTCTGGACCAAAAACAAGGAAAAAATAATAACTAGCCATCTGGCTAGCAATCCTAAAAATCACTAGCTGAAAAACTAGCGATTTTTTAACTGTAGTTTAATATGTCCCCACCGGATACCGTGAGTGCAGCAAGATGTTCGCTTGCTGAGAATGACAGGTCCTCACCTCAATTTAGCCATTTTAGGTTTCTTTATTCCGTTCCATATTTCTATCAATCTATTCAACTTGGAAACCCTTTCCCCGCCAGCAATTCCACATTTTATCAGCGGGGATTCAGTTGCGACTGCTAAGTCTGCAATAAAAGTATCACCGGTTTCCCCTGACCTGTGGGAAACAATCGTCTTGTACCCCAGTCTTTTGGCTGTCTCTACTGTGATCAGGGTTTTGCTAATCGTCCCAACCTGGTCTGGTTTTATGATTATAGAATTAGCAGCATTCTTTTTTGCCCCGTCTGTGAGTTTTTTAGAGTTTGTAGCAAAAAGATCATCTCCACATATCAGTGCGCCTATTTTTCTGGTGGCTGAAGCAAAACCCAATAGATCGTTCTCATGGAACGGATCTTCTATATAATATAGGTTGAATGATTTGGCAATATGTTCGACAAAATCCAGTTGTTCCTTTGGGGTGTACCTTTTTCCAAGATGGTTATAGATATATTTTCCCCTCTTGTAGAACTGTGAGGCAGCCATGTCAATTCCTATCTTTGCCCCGTATTTTTTTGCGATTGTATGGAGTAGCTCCAGGCTCTTGAGATCATCTCTCCTAGATACCCATCCTCCTTCGTCTCCTCTTCCGACATTGTAACCGTGAATCTTCATAACCTTTCCGATATTTCTCCAGATCTTGAAGTTGGTCTCAATCGCTTCCTGAATTGTTTTAGCCTTGGTGGGGACAACCAGAAATTCCTGTATTGAGGTATAGCCCTGATGAGCGCCGCCGCTCAACACCACGCCCAGCGGATATGGAAACGTCCTTGCCTCTGGATTCAGAAATCTGTAAACCTTGTTATCAGAAGCTGCCCTGATGCAGGCCATTGAAACCGCAACTGTCAGATTGGCACCGATCTTTTCTAGTTTTTTGCCGCCCATCTGCTCCATGAACTCGTCCACTTCTTCGAATTCTTCTTCCTTCATTCCAATAAGATTTTTCTTTATCCTCGGGAATATTGACATTATTTTCTTGACATCTAAAGTCTTTGCCTCCCATTTTCCTCTCGACTTTCCGGTAGGAGCAGAAGCTGAGTAGAATCCTTTCTCGTTCTTAATCCACACTTTGATCGTTTCTTCCCCTCTAGAATTATAGATCGGAAGTGCAATTACATCCTCTATCATACTAAGAAATTATGTTCTTATTATTAAAAGATTAAGGTAAAGTTTTTAAATGAGAAAAATAATCATTAGTCCATGATAGGGGTGATATTGGCTGGCGGC
>JAFCDY010000048.1 GCA_017609445.1 Candidatus Aenigmatarchaeota archaeon
AACCCGACAGACATATACCCTTGATGGATGTGCTTCCCATTTTCTTGCACATCAGCTATTAGGTCATCAATCGATTCATAAAGAGTAGAGAATCCTTCTTCTAAATACTCAGTCCCATTTTCCCTCAATAGATATTTTGCTTCATTTTCTTGTTTGACATCTGTTCCTGACATAATTAATACCAACTTATAATTAGAACAGAAGAAATTTAAATCATAATCTTTTTAAGCTTCTGCTTCTAAGTTGTTAGCAGAGCGGGGTGGGGCAGCCTGGAGTGCCCGTCGGGCTCATAAGGTGTACAAGATGTCAGGTAAGATTGAAAACTTAATGAACACAAATTCAGAAGTTCAGAGACGTAGACGATATAAACAAATGGAGATGGAACAAAAAACTTCAGAAAAACTTAGGAAAGAAGGATGGGAGATATTATCCCCAACTGTTGTTTGTGATAGAATTGGTATAAAGAACGGAAAAGTATTTTTTATAGAATTTAAAAAACCTGGACAGAAGCTGCGACCATTCCAAGAGAAGGTCAAGCAACTAGTTAACGACTACCTTGTTGTACACTATTGAGAAACCCGAAGGTCGATAGTTCGAATCTATCCCCCGCTACCAAGTGATTCTATGGATGAAAAGTTTATTCTCTCTCTGGCGAAAAGAGCTGTAGGCGAGTTCATAAGAAACAAAAAACAGATTCTCATTCCTGACAACTATCCTGACGAATTAAACGGGAAGAGAGGGATTTTTGTAACTATTTATAAAAAGAACGACTTGAGAGGATGTATTGGAATTCCTTATCCTATTAAACCTCTGGTAGAAGGAATTGTGGAAGCGTCTGTTTCTGCCTGCCAGGATTCTAGATTTTCCCCCCTCAGAGAGAATGATATTAAAGATCTAAGGTTGGAGATATCAATTTTAACTGAGCCCAGACTTATTGAGGTCAAGGATCAAAAAGAATATCTCAAAAAAATAAAAATCGGTAGAGACGGTCTGATAATCAAAAGAGGGCTCCACTCAGGTCTGCTTCTCCCACAGGTTCCTGTTGAACAGAGATGGGATGTTGAGACATATCTAGAAGGTCTCTGCTATAAGGCAGGATTGTCGCCTGATTCCTGGAAAGATGAAAAGACCAAGATCTACAGTTTTCAAACAAAAATAATCAGAGAGTTATTTACCCCTCTTAAGTGATGGTTATATAAGTTTTTGGGTTCAATAATTTAATATGGCAGGAGAAGTTTCTTACAGGCCAGAACTTGTTGGTGGGAAAACCATCGTTAGAACATTTGCTGATGGTAGGTCTAATCTTAGTCTTGTTGATAAAGAATATTCTCCTGTAACTGAGAATGTGGTAGGGATTAACAAAGTCTATTTCTATAATAATCTTGTTAGAGCAGACAGATGGGACGATGCTTCTGTTAGTTCTCTCATGGGAAAATTATGCGGAAGCAGATATGTTAGCAATGGAGATAATATATTTGTTGCATGGCCAGCAGAAACTCTTAACTTTACAAAAATGTTTCCCTTTATGCCAGACAAGTCATATGTTTCAAACATAGCTCGTTCAAGGACTTTAAATAATGACACTTTTAGTGAGGAAACGTTGGATGATATTTGCTATGCTGAGATCGGAATTTTGTTCTGGGAGACGAAAGAAGCAGCCAGACTCGGTGGAATTGAAGAATGGAGACTGGAAACTCAAAAGAGTTTTTGCCCTTATAATTTTGACTATCCATCTGGTGGAAGTTAAGTTTTATATATCCTAACACCAAATAATCACGCATGGATTCTAAACAGATAGTTCTCAATCACTTTTTCACTAATACAGACAAGCCTATCTTTGCTCTAAAGAACATGCACCCGGCAATACAAAATTATATTTACACTGGAATAAGCAGGTTTCCGAGTGTCAGGGAGAGGTTCATAAAAATCCTAGAACAAAAAGGAGTTCTTGATAAAATAGCAGAAGCCATCCAGAAGAACCACTCATTGGACGATATATTGAAAGATGTCATAAAATTTACATCAGAAAGGAACAATGAGTTTTATTTCAACTGGAAACACTTCTCGAGTGCCGAAGGCGCGTCTGTTTATGTTATCTCAGAGGAAAACCCTATCTACGGAACAAGCTTCCAACAAGACTTCTATTATCCGTTGACAACAATGGAATTGTCAACCAGATATTCTAAAAAATTTAACATAGACAGAGTTTACTGGGATCCTATTTTGATGAAGTCAGAGTTTGCAGACGAGATCAAGAAAGTGTTGAAAAATAACTTTGAGATATATAACAAAGGATTCGAAGAAATGTTGAAGATAGCTGAAGCAAGACAACTTGAGCTTGGCAAGAAAGTTTCGGCATTGGATTCAATAAGATTTATTCTTCCGATAGCATCTTATGTGACAGTTATTCTGGGAGGTAACAGCAGGGCTGTTTTCGAACACCTGAGAAACCTCTTGAGTTATAATGATAGTTTTGTCAAAGATTATGCTCAGAAATCCTTGGATGAACTAAAAAAACTCACGCCAGGATTTTTCGAATATATAAAGGTTGACCAGAATAAGATTGAGAGAAACAAAAAACTAAGAGAGATAGCAGAAGAGTTGTTCAAAAGAGAATATGAACAAACTAAAAAAACTGTAGAGCTTTTTTATAATTATTCCTTGGAAGAACTGGTTCTTTCCCAAATATTATATCCTTTCTGTAGTGTTCCGTTTAAGGTGGTCTTTGATAAGGTGTCTTCTTTGAATGATTCTGAGAGGAAAAATATTTTTGACATCGCCAACTATAACAGAGAATCGAGGATGAATCCAATCAGGGGCTATGAGACAAGACCATTAGTTTATGAGATTGAGTCTGCTTGGTGTATGTGGAAGGATTTAAAAAGAAACAGAATGAACCTAAGATTCCAGCAGGACATGAGAGGCGAAGCTGGTTGGGAGACTCCTGATCTGGTTAAAGAGTCATCTTTCCATAAAGATTATGAAAACGCCCAGAAGTCAACTTCAGAATTAATGAAGAGAGTCTTTGAAAAACATGGTG
>JAFCDY010000049.1 GCA_017609445.1 Candidatus Aenigmatarchaeota archaeon
GTCATGAAACATCACCTGCCCTCCATGTCTTTGTATAGACCCAGCTAATTCACTCAGTAAGACAGTCTTTCCTGATCCACTTGGTCCGAAGATTTCTACGAGTATTCCCCGTGGAAGTCCTCCTCCACGAATCCTACCTCCGGAAATAGCAAGATCTAGTAAAGTAGAACCTGTACTGATCATTTCAACAGTATCTCCATCATACTCAGACTTTTTCACTGAAGATTGGGAGGCTTTCCTTTTCATCTGATCACTCAGCTTACTGATCGGCTTCTTGGTTCTCTTCATCTTGTAGTTTTTTCAAAATCAACTCGATGTTGTATGGCAGGATCTTTTTACTATCCAATTGCTTTGACAGATTAATTTGATACTCATGCCAATTGCTACTCGGGAATTTACTTTTCTTACCTTTCCATTCCGCCCAAGCAATGTCTACAATTTTATCAATAAGTACATCTTCTGTCATTTCTCCCCTCTTGTCTCTATACCAATCCTCGATCAGTTCACGCACTATCATTGACTTGGTTATACTATAAGCTAAAGCATAAAGAGACAAGTAGGAGCTAACTTGCGAAGGCACATATGCCCCCGCAAGCCTACCTTCTGCGGTAGATGTTCCTTTACTTTTCACTTTAAGTATTGCCATTATTCTTTCTCCAATCTTTCTTTTTCTTCGAGACAATCAGCCCACTCATCACATTCATCACATTCATCGTGTTCTTCACATTCCTTTCCAAATATAAAGCCTTCAGGACATCTATCATCTTCCTTTTTCCGAGTAGGTTTTTCCTTTTTCGGTTCTTCTTCCTTCTCTTCAACTACTTTTTTGCGCCGTCTTACAGGTTTTGGTTTTTCCTCCGGTTCATCTTCCTCTGTCGCTTCTTCATCAACTACCTTTTTCTTTCTGCGTTTAGGCTTTGTTTCTGTTTCTTTTGGCCCATCCTCTATTGGAATATCATCAACTTCATCTTCATCTTCTATATCATCCATTTCGAAAAACAGATCCCGCATTTCCTGATAAGACATTATTTGTAGTACTTCATCCAGGTTTGGTACTTCATCCAAAATATCTTCATCATATGCCTCAATACGATCCTCGAAGGAAATATCTCTGGTTTCTGGATACATATTCTTTCCAAATTTTTTCCACTTGAGCTTTACTTCCAATGTTTTCCCTTCTTCCAGATCAGGAAATACTCCATTATCTTCATCTTCTTCCAACTGATCGTTCAATTCATTTTGGAATAGATATTGAGAGATATCCCAGATATAGATTTCTTCCTCGTGGTCATCTGAATCTATTGGAATGACAGCATAGAGGTTTCTATCCTTAGCAGCTGTATCTTTCATTTCATCCCAGTCAGCTCCGGCTTTCATTCGCTCAATAACATATTCACAGATTGGACATTTCTTCTTTATAGTACCACGACATACAACTGTTTTGTTATCTGCCCCTACATCTCTGTGCACTTTGAAAGGCTTCTTATACCATAATGTTCCTGGTACAGCTCTTTCTTCTGGATCATGCCTATCAAGGTGTTTTTCATCCGTGACTTCGTATGGAATGATATCCAAAAGGACAGATCGGGTCTTTTCTTTCACTGAAAATACTCGCACGCCTTTTGGTAGATTGAGATACCCGTATGAGGATGCCTTTTCCTTTTGTTGTCTGGCATCCCCTACAGTTTTGTTTCGAAAATTACTTTTCCTTCTTTGTTTGCTCATGATTGTTTAATTTAGATTTAAAATATAACTCAATTGTGTCTATCCAACCTCGGGCTTGCACCCGGCTTAGAATGTATATAACAATAGATGCGGGAATTAACGCAACCATTACTATTCCTACTATACGAAAGAATTCAAGCACTACCTTGTCCTCCTCATTTTACTACTTACAGTAGAATCAGCTTTTTTCTGATTCTGTTTCTTTTGGTACTCTTTTGATAAATCTCGTGGAACTTTCGGACCGGCGAAGTATTGCAGTCCATGTAGACGTACCAAGTTCTCCAGGGCTTGTTTGCGCTGGTCCATAGCACGTACCGCTCCTTGAGCCATTTCAAGTTCATATGCAGCTTTCAAGCATCTTGAGTTTGCTTTTCCATAATTTTCTTCCAGAATGATTGCACTTTGTATGGCCGACTCTGTGACTTTGACAATACCAAATTTTTCAGGATCACTTCTGATCTCCAAATCAATTTCGGCTTTAACTATTCCCAGATTTTCCTTGGCTTCATCCAATTCCATTCTGGCTTCAGCGGCAATCTTAGTGTATTTAATCATTAAGGTAGGTTGATCTGCCCACTCTACGTCTAAGCTATCGACGTCGATTTTTAAGTCTTTTTCATAGTTCATAATGTTTAGTTTTTCTTTATGTCAATCAATTGTTGTTTACCTTTCTTATAACCTATAGTATATCCTTCATCCCAAACCCTTTGAATAAAATCTCCATACTCTTTTATAAAAGTCTCCATTGCCTGCATAGGACTTTTTATTTCATTGATTTTTGTCCCTATTAACATAAGTTCATCAAGCTTTTTTTGTTTTTCAGTATAAGTCATATCAAATCAGTTTTCAGTGATTGAATAGCACGCATATACCAGCCCAGCAAAGCCAGTGTTATAAAGAGGTTCCAGAAATTCTTCAATGACCAAGGCGGCTCTGTTGTTCTCGGCCTTCAACAGAACGGCTTGTGCATACCCCATAACATGACGGCGTATGCCTTCTGGTTCCTGGTCTTTTAATCCGTTAAGAATTCCTGAAACCCTTTTCCATCCATCACCATTGATCAATGCTCTACACAGTTCAATGCTTTCACTTTGTTCCTCAGCGGATCGCTTTGCAACGTCTAATCTCTGTTCAGGTTCTACTCGCAATACCTGATCCAGTATTTGCAAAGCATTACGTGGATGCCCAAACGAATCTTGAGTGATCTGATCATATACTACTTTGGGAATATCTTGTCCCTCTGCTTTTATT
>JAFCDY010000018.1 GCA_017609445.1 Candidatus Aenigmatarchaeota archaeon
CTTTTGGGAACTCAATCTCTGAACCTTCAGGAATCTATACAGTAAGCCCAAGGATTCAAAACATTGGCTTAACTCTTGATGGCCAAAACAACGACATAATAGTTGAATATGAGACAGAAACAACGGCTCTAGCAACAACTGATGTTGGAACTGTTGCTCTATGGAGAAACATCTCAGGAGTAATGACAGATGTGACTTCAACAGAAAATGGTATTTTGACTAAGTTAGATGCAGATGTGCATGAATATGAAGCCAGGGGATTGAATAATGAGAACTATACCTCAACACCTGTTTCGCACATATTAACTGTTCAACCAAAGGTTACTAGCATTGATGTCTATCTAAATGACTCTATGATCACAACAGATCAGACTTTCACATACCCTTATCCAATAAAATTAGAAGCTGTGATAGACATTCCTGAACTGCAAGGAGGCGTGACAACCGAACTAAATACTAATCCTGTCTCAAACCCAGAAGAGTTCTTGCTGGATAACAATACCTACACCTATACAGCAAGTTATGCAGGAAACAGCAATTATACTCCTTCATCTGAGACCAGAACAATCAGAATAAACAAAGCACAGTCAAATGTAAATTTAATATTCACCCCATCCTCACCCCAAAAATATAGGACGGATGTGAACGCTACTTGTGGTAGCGATAATCCAGAGGCAAATGCAATACTCTGGAGGAACAAGTCAGGAACTATGCAAAATGTGAATGACGAGAACGGTGTGCCTGTCAGATTATCTGCAGGCACCCACAATTACATTTGTAATGTCTCAACTACAACAAACTACATAGGCGACGAAACAACCGACACATATGTGATACATGTAGTTGATCCATTTGATCCATCAGACCCACACGTATTCTTGACAATTAATGGAGAGTCAAATGATTTATCTGTTAATTACAATGAAAACACAACCGCACTTGGTTGGAAGAACTTTGAAGAGGGAACACTAACGCTTTATAGAAACGGAACAGACGTTACTCCAACAGAAAACAACACAGAAATAACACTTCCTGTAGGCGTCTGGAATTATACATTGGAACTAACTGATGTCACAAATTATACCTCTGGCTCAATAACAAGAATAGTTACTGTTCAGGATAATGAAATACCATCATTATCATGCTCTGTGTCACCAGAATCACCAACACACTATGCTGAAGGAAAAAGTTATACTTTTAGTTGTGACATAACTGATAATTATCAGTTAGATACTGTTATATTCAATTTCAATACTCAGGACTACGCAACGACTCAGACAGGAGACACATTCAACGTTACCTTGACAGATCTGTCAGCAAACTCATCTGGATATACTTATTCATGGTTTGCAAATGACACATCAGGAAACTCAGAAACAAAAATAGCTAACTATATAATTGATAAAGCACCAACCGAGATAATACTGTATTATGATAATTCCATCTGGACACAGGACAAAATGGAATCAGAACCATATACTCCAGACATCAATGCAACTATTAACATTTCTTCACTCCAGTCAGATGTGGAGTTATATGTAAACGGCACACTGGTAAGCAACCCAGATGCTCAACAAAAGAATAAAGGATTTTATGACTATTACGCAACCTTCGCAGGAAATGAAAACTACTCATCCGTAACCACACCGTTAATAAGACTGACAGTTGCAGATTTGACTCCTCCATTATTGACGATTACAAACCCGAACAATAATGATGTCACAGGAACAACTGTTTGGTTGAATGCAACTACCGATGAAAACACAATATGTTACTTCGGTACCCAACCAGGACCAGTAGATCAGATGACCGATACAGTCGGGACACAACACTCAGAACTGTTGACTAATTTACCATACGGAGAAATTACTTACTACGTGAACTGTACTGACGGTTTTAATACAGCTGAAGATAGTGTAACATGGAATGTTAGCAGAGAATACACCATTGATTTAGTAGCTGGATGGAATCTGATATCATTACCATTCGTACCTTACAATCCGATAATGACAGACAATTCAGTGTGGGGTTCAGGCGAATATATTATACAACACTATAATTCAACAACCCAGTCATGGGTAGAGTACAATTCAACAGAAGGAACAACTGTCTTTGAGATTGTGCCAGACTGGGGATATTGGATATATGTGAATTCAGCAAGAACACTGTCATTCCTGGGTCAGGAACCAGGACAGAGAAGCGTCAATCTATTGCAAGGGGTCAATATGGTCGGCTGGACAAACTCAGATCCAACAGACATGGAGATAGCTTTATACTTCATAAACGACACTGTTGACAATGTTCAATGTCAGAACACTTCAGACTTAACACAAAAACTATTGAGACAATGTTACCCCCCATCAGGGGAGAACTTTGAGCCTGGTAAAGGATATTTCATCAATGTTACAAACAACACAATCTGGACTTACCTGTTGAACATACCTCCAATAGCAGATGCAGGTCCAGACAGAACACTTGAGGTAGGTGACGACATAATTTTCAATGCTTCGGCATCCTACGACCTAGACGGATATATTGTCAGTTATTCATGGAACCTTGGTAATGGAGATTCTATGCCAGGAGAAACTATATCATATCCCTACACAATCCCAGGAACTTACACCGTTACATTAACTGTTGTAGATGATGATGGTGCAGTAGGAACTGACACAGCTCAGATAACAGTCGTAACACCACAGGGAGGCGGTGGCGGAGGAGGATTGGCCACAAGAAGACCAGAATTAACAATATCCTCACCAGACGAATTAACAATAACACAAGGAGAGTCAGAAACAATAAGCATAACTATTGAGAATACAGGTCAGGTAGTTGTTGAAAACATAAAGGTTAGTGTCAATGGTGTAACAGCAACATTTTCGCAAGATGTGATAGATGAACTTGATGTAGACGAATCAATTTCAATAGATGCTACGATAACAGTAGACAACAGCGAGTCAGAAGGTGAAAAGACAATAAACTTCATAGCAAGAGGTGAGGGATATTTCGAAGGCGACAAACTGAGAGTCACAGACTCTTCAGCAACAACTCTTATGGTTTTAGCTAAAGAGGTGACTGGAGAAATTACACCTGAAGAAACTGAAGGATCAACAGGTCCAGCAGGTTATATGACAGCTGTATCAGACAATGCTCCAATAGTAGGTGGAGTGATACTAATTGTAGCAGTAGCTGGTGGTTTATACTACTTGTTCAGGAAAAAGAAGTTAAAACTTCCAAGCTTCCTAAAAACCAGAAAATAGGTGATTTTATGAGAAGGCTTTCCAGACACGGTAGGGTTACCAGACATCCATGTCCATGCGCGGGATCTTGTAGTGCATATCCTAGATTTTTTGGAGATAAAAACCCTATTCTTGTATACAAAGACCCGACTGATCAACAAACTGATATTCTCGATTGTGTGTATCTAGGTTATACACCCTGTCCATATCTAGAAACAAAGCCTGTCCAAGACGGGCTGCTAAGAGCAATAAAGATGGATGGCGGTCCTTAGAATAAACAATATAAGTAACTTTTCCTAATTCTTTTCATGCCAGTAGAAGAGATAGTTGTAGGCAGGGAGCCTGAAGATATCCAGAAACACGGCAAGAAGGGCTGTGTCTTTATTGGTAAACATGTAGTCGGCAAAGGCTACGAATCTCATATAACCAATCCTGTTCTGATGGATGTAGTCAGACCGCACATTGCTTTGATCTTAGGTAAGAGGGGAAGCGGTAAATCTTATACTGGTGCTGTTCTGGCTGAGGAAATAATGAAACTTCCGGAAGATATTAAAAAAAATCTAACTTGTTTAATGATTGACACTATGGGCATATTTTGGTCAATGAAGAGCCCAAACGAGAAAGACATAGAATTGTTGTCTGATTGGAATATGAAGCCTTCTGGTTTTGAAATCAAGAATATCGTTCCAATCGGACTGACTTCATTCTACAATAAAGCCGGCATAGGTTACGATGAGACGTTTTCTATTAAGCCTTCTGAATTATCAGCAGGCGACTGGGCACTGACCTTTGGAATTGATCTGTTCCAACCCTTAGGTATCTTGATTGAAAGAACTATCAAAAAATTAAGAGGAACCGAATACACAATAAGAGATATAATTAATGCGATAGAAAAAGACCAGAGATCTGATGAAAAAGAGAAACTAGCTCTTGAGAATAGATTTCTGGCAGCTGAAGACTGGGGAATATTCTCTGACAAGGCAACACCGATAAGTCATTTCCTACAGCCAGGAGTTGCGGCTGTGCTTGATATTTCTCTGATGGAATGGAATGTCAGAAACTTAATGTTAGGCATATTGGCCAGAGAGATCTATCAGGCTAGGGTAACTGCCAGAAGAGAAGAAGAATTATCAGAAATAGCCGGCGAGGAAGTCAAAAAAATACCAATGACTTGGATAATAATGGACGAAGCCCATAATTTTGTCCCCTCAGATAAAGAAACCGCCGCTACCCATGATATGTTGACTTTAGTCACCCAGGGCAGACAGCCCGGAATATCCTGTGTCTTCATTACGCAAAGACCGAATAAACTTCACGAAACTGTTATTGCTCAAGCTGATCTTGTTATCTCCCATAGGTTAACTGCCAAGGCTGATCTTGATGCATTGTCAGCTATCATGCAGACATATATTCTGGAAGATATTCGGAGATCGATCTCTGACCTTCCAAAGAGAAAAGGATCTGCCCTGATTTTAGACGACAATTCTGAGAGACTATTCAATATTCAGGTCAGACCGAGACAGAGTTGGCACGCTGGTGGGTCGCCTATCGCATTAAAGGAGAAAGCTTAAATATTTTCTTGTCAGTAATCTTTATAGGAAAGGTGAATTTTTTTTGAATATGTGTATAAATACGATTTATAGAGCTGGTGGGTATTTACACGATCATCCCGCAACTTATTATACTTGCATAGTGGCTACAACAACAGTTGGGCTTGCTCTATTCTTAGAATTAACCATGGGGTAGTTATCCAGTTTAGTTCTGTCTCTTTTTTGGTTTGACCATCTTCCAGAGCATCCTGAAATAAATATAATAACATGACAATACTAACCATAATAACATAAAAAGAAACTAAAAAACAATTGTTATAATCTTTAAATTCTTTCAAAAGAATTATTCTCTCATGTACATAGAACATCCCTGGATAGTTCCAGAAACAATAGAGCGTAGAGACTATCAGGAGAATATAGCCAAGACCGCTCTAAAGAAAAATACTCTTTGCGTTCTGCCGACAGGCATGGGAAAAACAAACATAGCGATTCTTGTGGCAGCTGAGCGCATTGATCAGTTTCCGGAGAAAAAAATACTTATAATGGCTCCAACCCGTCCTCTATGCTCCCAACATCAGAAGTCTTTTGAAAAATATCTGGACATAAAGAAAAAAGATATTTCTCTAATAACAGGGCAGGTCATACCAGAGAACAGAAGATTTCTTTACGGAAAATCAAAAGTGATCATAGCCACACCCCAGACAATAAGGAATGATATAAAAAATAAAATGATTTTCATAAATAACTTTTCACTATTGATTTTCGACGAGTGTCATAGAGCAGTAAAAGATTATGCTTACACTTACGTGGCTAGAAGATATAAGCAGTCCCCAGACCATTTAATTTTGGGGTTGACTGCATCGCCAGGTTCATCAGAACAAAAAATAAAACACATATGTAATAATTTGGGAATCGAAAACGTGGAGATAAGGACAGAACATGACGAAGACGTAAAAAAATATATGAAAGAAATAGAAACAGAATATATTAAGTTGGATCTTCCAGAAGAATTAAAAAAGATTCAGTCTGTTCTGAAAGATGCAATCGAAATAAGAATGAAAAAGCTGAAAGAGCACAACATACACGCAAGATCAAAAAGCGAATTATTAGAAGCACAGAAAAAATTAAGTGATAAAATAAAAACAGAAAAAAATCCTATTTATTATCATCTGGTCGCGTCGACAGCAGAAGTAATTAAAATATGGTATGTTCTCGAACTGTTGGAGACTCAAAGTATTGAGGCAACCAGAAAATACATAGAAAAGATAATGAATAAAAAAACAGCCTCTGACAGGAGAATCGCTAAAGACCCAAAAATACTGAAAGTATTTTCTTCTTTGGAGACTTACCACGGGGAGCACCCAAAAATGGAGAAGATTAGGGAGATAGTAGAAGAGAACAAAAAACTACAGATTATCCTCTTCAGCCACTTCAGAAATAACATAGAAAAAATATATGACACGCTTAAAAAAATAGAGGGATGTAATCCCGCTGTTTTAATTGGCCAGAGGGGTGATAGAGGTCTCTCTCAGAAACAGCAGATAGAAATTGTGAGAGATTATGAAGACGGAGTCTATAATTGTTTGATAACATCCCCCATAGGCGAGGAAGGGCTGCACTTAGCATCAGCTGATCTAGCAATATTCTATGATTCTGTTCCATCTGAGATCAGAACCATCCAGAGAAGGGGAAGAGTCGGGAGGACAAAAGTAGGAAAGATAATATTTTTACTGACTAAAAACACAAGAGATGAAACTTATTACTGGGTCGCTAACAGAAAAGAAAAGAAAATGAAGCAAATACTTAAAGATATGCAGAGAAAGAATCTGAATGATTTCGTCTAATTTTGTTGTACAAAAACGTTGACAAAAATGTTGTACAGACCTAGTTCGAGGTCCAAACTTCTTTGAATTCAAGCCGAAGCTGAATCTGAAATCGTGTCCGAAGACCTGACTTCTGAGGTTTGAACTGCCCCCCAGGCCTATAACATATTTTAAATGATAAATCTATATAAATATAGATGGTCATGAAGAAAGTCATAGTTTACATGGACAACCGGGAAGACAGGTCCCTTGATCAATATTTCTCCCAGTATGACTGTTCTCTTCAGAGAAAAATGTTGGTTTGTGGTGATTTCCTCGTATCCGATAGAGTCTGCATCGAGAGGAAGACTATCAGTGACTTTATCCAGAGTATTGTGGACGGAAGACTTTTCCAACAACTAAAACTGATGAAAGATAATTTTGAAAAACCGCTACTGATCATAGAAGGAAGTGATCACGGAACCTTATACGAGAGGCTACATCCCAATACAATCAGGGGAGCGCTGGCAGCAATATCACTTGATATGGGGATGCCAATAATCTGGACAAACGATTTTGCAGACACTGTTGGAATGGTGTATTGGATAGCAAGAAGGGAGCAGTTACAACTCAAGAGAGAGGTTCCTATAAGAATAAAGCAAAAGGCAAAAACACCTAAAGAGCAGCAGGAGTTCTTGGTTGCTGGCCTGCCTGACATCTCTGTTATTAGAGCAAAATCACTTCTGAAGCACCTCAAAACACCTTTGGCTATTTTCAATGCTTCAGAAAAAGAACTTCAAGAAGTTGACGGGATCGGGAAGAAGATAGCAAAGAATATCAGGAAAATCCTCGAGAAACAATACAAAGGTAAATAATATGAAACCAGTAATCGTAGGTATAGACCCAGGAACAACGTCAGCTTTCGCAGTTCTCGATCTACACGGAGAAATCATGAGAATACATAGTAAGAAAGAAATGAGGTTATCTGAGCTAAAGAGATCAATCCTAGAAGTCGGCAAGCCTCTAATAGTCTCAACTGACAAATCCACGGTTCCTGTTAATGTGGAGAAGATAGCCGCCTCTTTCGGCTGTAAGATACACGAGCCAGAGAGAGACTTGACAAAAAAAGAAAAACTCAAAATATTGTCCAAGATAAAAATTAAAACAAAAAACATACATGAAAAAGACGCACTAGCTTCTGCTATCCACACTTACAAGTCACTCTCAAAGCAATTCTTAAAAATAGATTCAATACTATCCTCTCTAGGTCTCGAATACTACTCAGACAAAATCAAGGAGATGATCTCAAACAAAACAGCAAAAAACATTCAAGAGGCAATAGAAAGGGTTCTCAAGAAAAAGAAAATAGAAGAACCAATCCTAGTAAGGGAAGACAACAGAGACTTCAAGTCCCTTTCTCAGAAGTACCAGAAAAAGCTAAAGGAATTAAAAAAGAGTCATGATATTTTGAAGATCTATTCGGATAGGCTTGAAAATAAGGTCAAGAATTTAGAAAAGCAAAAGAACCAGCTTCTCGAGGAAGAGAAGAAAAAAAATGACGAAATGAGGAAAAAGGTTTTAAAGGACAAGGAAATCAAATCAAGAGATATAATGATAAAGCAGCTGCAGTTTGAACTTAAAAAAGAAAGAAAATCCTCCAAGATCTACAAGCAACAACTGGCGAAAGATAACGAAATACAGGACATAATAGACGAAACACACGTTCCCATCATACCTGTAAATAACTTCTCAAAAGAGTCCATAATGAAGGCACACAGGGAATACGGACTCAAAGACCAGGTTGTGTGGTTTGAAAGAGTCAGAATATCAAAAAGAGCAGCCAGAACATTGATATCACTCCAACCAAGGTTGATAATAGCTAAGCTTGATGAAGAAATAGAAAAGATGCTCAAAAACGCCAGGATCCCTGTTGTCGGTCTGGAGCCAGAAAAAAGGATATATTACGCTTCCCTGCCAGAGGAAGATATCAGACACCTGATAAAGAGGTCCGAGAGAAAAAACTTCTTACAATGGTTAAACAAGTATAAAAAGAGAACAGAGGCTACATAGCTTTTTATATGTTGTTTTGAGAATAAGTTTCTATGAAAAAGCAGATAATTGAACTTCCTAGGGAGATTGTTATTGGAGACGACGTAATAGATGATACAGCTGAAATGTGCAAGAGAATAGGATTGAAAGGCCCTGTTCTGGTTATATCTGGCCCACATACAAAGGATGTGGCTGGACTAAAGGTTGTCGAAAATCTAAGAAAAGCTGGATACGAGGTTGACTTTGATGTCGCAATCTCAATAAAGAAATCTGATGTTGATAAGATTGTGGAGGAGAGCAAGACACATAATTTTATAGTCGGTGTTGGCGGAGGAAAGATAATAGACATAGCCAAGTATTCTGCCTATAACCTAGATATACCCTTTATTTCTGTTCCAACAGCACCTTCTCACGACGGAATAGCCTCGCCAAGAGCCACCTTAAGCTACAACGGCCAAAAGTATTCTTATGACGCAAGGGCCCCCAGAGCAATAATAGCTGATCTCAATATAATTTCCAAGGCTCCCTTCAGGCTGATAGCTTCTGGATGTGCTGATATGATAGCCAAACTCACAGCTGTAACTGACTGGAGACTGGCTCACGACGAAAAGGGCGAGTATTTTTCTGAATATGCCGCTTCTCTGGCTCTCCTGAGCGCTCAGATAGTTCTAAATTCAACTGATAAGATAAAAAAGAGAAACAAAGACGGAATAAAGGACCTTGTTAAGTCTCTGATAAGTTCCAGTATTGCCATGTGTATTGCCGGTAGCAGCAGGCCGGCTTCAGGTTCAGAACATCTAATATCCCATTCTTTGGACTCTCTGGTAAAAGATAAGAAATCCCTTCACGGAGAACAATGCGGTGTAGGATGCATAATCTCTTCATATTTGCACGGAATGGACTGGAAAAAGGTCAGAGACTCCCTCAGAAATTTGGGTTGTCCAATAAATTCTAAAGAACTAGGTGTCTCCGACTCCTATATTATAAGAGCGATTGCTACCGCAAAGCTTATAAGACCTGATAGGTATACAATTCTCCATAAGATTGATATGGACGAAGATAAGGCAGAAAAAGCCGCAAGGATTACAGGGGTTATACAATGAAAGAAGAATGGAGAAAGTGGAAGCATATTACTAAACTAGATCCAGATAAGAAGATAACTAAGAATAATATCAAAACAATAATAAAAACGCACACAGACGCGATAATGATAAGCGGCACTCAGGGGATAACAAAACAAAAAGTAAGAGAAATAACAAAATTGCTGAAAGGCTACGATGTTCCCAAAGTTCTAGAACCAGCTCACCCTACAGGAATGATATACAGCAGGCACATCGACTGGATATTTGTCCCAACTGTATTCAATACCGATTATTCTCCATACATAAACGGTCTCCACAAACACTGGCTAAAAAGAGATCTAAAAAAGATAAACTGGGATATTGTTATTCCAGAATCATATATAATTCTAAACCCCAAATGTGCAGCCGCAAAAGTCACAAGAGCCAGGGCAGACATGACAAAAGAAGGCGTTGTTGCTACTGCAGTCTGCGCCGAGAAGTATTTCAAGATTCCGATAATCTATATAGAATACAGCGGTACTTACGGTGACCCAGAGATTGTCAAAGCTGTTAGTGAGGCATTAACAGATTCTCACTTGTTCTATGGCGGCGGGATAAAGACACAGCATCAGGCAGAAGAGATGAGCAAATACGCAACCATTGTTGTTGGTAATGC
Source organism: Candidatus Aenigmatarchaeota archaeon (assembly GCA_017609445.1). Lineage (GTDB taxonomy): Archaea > Aenigmatarchaeota > Aenigmatarchaeia > Aenigmatarchaeales > Aenigmatarchaeaceae > JAFCDY01. The sequence goes on from JAFCDY010000018.1 coordinate 10,375, forward strand.
CATTTATGATAGGGGCACAGGAAGCCTCGTCAATACAATGAAAGGAACATTAACTCAAGAAATGAAGAGTTTGAGAAAGAAATTAGATGAGCTCAGGAGACTCAGGGCCGAGAAGAAGATGATCAAGAAGAAATTGAAGGCCAAGAAAAATAAATTCAAGAGAAAAAGTATTGGTCATCGCATAAAGAAAAAGGTTTAAATAATTTCTCTTTTAATCGTTCTCATGGAAGCTAAGGATTTATTAGATTGTGATACATGGATCTTCAATGTTGACGGAACAGTAGTTGAGGGGAGAGTGGCTTATGCAGGAAAATACATTATAAAGGAAGAAGCTAAAAAACTCCATCTTGGTACTGTTCTTCATGCTGTCCTCGCTGTCAGGTATATAGAAAGAGAGGTAGAACGTCTCACAGGAGAAAAGGGGAAACTTGCAGCTGATAATTTTGGCTTAGAAGAATATCACAAAATGTTGTCAAGATTCAAGATTGAAGAGAAGAGAGTTGAATCTGCAACATATGAATATCTGAGAGAACACGCAATACCAGGCGTAGGAGACCTTCTTTCTGGCATTCGTCATGAAACAAACCATGGAAAAAAGATACCTTTCTTTTTTTCATCAACATCAAGCGATTGGCACGTAAAGCCAGTTAATAGTTATTTCAGTGGTGACGGTTATTTTGCAAATCCAGTCTATGAAGATGGACAAGTTACAATCTTAACCAAAACTCCAGAACATAGAGTGAGACTGACGGGACATGATTTAGGAAGCTGTGCTGTTTTTGGTGACAGCGAAATTGACTTGGCTTTCAAGAAAGCTGGAGCCAAGATATTTGTAGCAAGTCCACTGGCCTCGCCTGAAGTCAAAAGAGTAGCTGATCTTGCTCCAGATTCATACAAAGATTTATTAACCATATTTGAATAATGATATACTATGAATCCGTATCTGAAGATAATCAGATTGAATGTTGGGGTATTGGCTGCATTTGCTGTTCTCGTGGGTGCTCTAGTCTCGAATTATTTTGATGTATATATGATTCTTTTGTCCTGTTTTATCGTGTTTCTGATAGTAAGCTCTGGTAACACGCTGAATGATTATTTTGACTATAAGATCGACTCAATAAACAAAAAACATAGACCAATCCCGTCCGGTAAGATAAAGAGAAAACACGCTTTAATGTTTTCTATCATACTTTTCATAATAAGCATGATCCTGATCCCATTTCTCAACATTTACATGGTGATACTTGCGGTAATAAACATACCACTTCTCATACTCTATAATTACAAAATCAAGAGAATGTCCATAGGACACGTAGTTGATGCATGGTTTGCTGCATCACCGCTTCTCTTTGGCGCATTATTGGCCATGAATATTTCCCTGGCGGTCTGGATACTGTTTATAATGGCTTATCTGGGTAATTTGTGCAGAGAAATTACAAAGGGAGTGGAAGACATGACAGCTGATATGAAAGCTGGTGCCAAAACACTCTCGATAGCTCTGGGCGAAAAAGCTTCAAAATATGTTGCTACAATTTCTATTTTAATAGCAATATCCCTCACGCCGATACCTTATATTTACAATCTGCTTGGTTTTTTCTACATCCCTTTGGTAATAATCTGCGATCTAACTTGGTTATATGCAGTTAGAGTACTGTTCAAAGACGCCAAAAAGTCTCAGAAAATAATGAAAATGGCTATGTTTTTAGGAATATTCGCATTCTTGGCAGGGATCATATAAGCAAATATTTATTTAAGACCCCGACAATAATGATACCATGTTAGTTTCATTTCCAAAGGATGAGAAGAACCCAAATGTTGATCTATTAGGTGGGAAGGGAATTCATATAACTGAGATGATAAACGCAGGATTTCCTGTCCCTGAAGCTTTTTTCATAACTTCAAAATCTTACAAACAATTTGTAGATAAAAATAAACTTAAGCCAAAAATAATGAAAATAGTTAATGCTGCTGATTTTTCAAGTGTCGAATCGTTAAGAAACGCTTCAGATGAAATAAAAGAACTGTTTTCAAATGTCAATTACCCTTCAGATATCAAACAATCAGTTTTAAAGGCCTACAGAGAACTTGGAGACGATTCTTTTGTTGCTGTGCGGTCTTCTTCGGTTCTAGAGGATATAGCAAAGACATCTGCAGCAGGACAACAGGAAACATTTCTCAATGTGAAAGGGGATAAAGAGATCTTAGACAGTGTCAAAAAATGTTGGGCTTCTCTTTATACTGCGAGGTCAATGTACTACAGGTATAAAAACAAACAACCTCAAGACACATCAATTTGTGTAATCATCCAGAGAATGGTTAACTCTGATTCTTCTGGAATAACGTTTACAGTTGATCCAATACATCCAGTTGAAGGCTCCGACAAAATGGTTATCGAATCTTGTTGGGGGTTGGGTGAGACAATAGTCCAAGGCCAAGTAGATCCTGACAGATATATGGTTGATAAAACAACAGGAAAGATTTTAGAGAAGATAATCGGAGATAAGAAAATAATGAGAATAAGGGATGTAACTGGTCACACTGTGATAGTTGATGTTCCTGATGATAAGAGAAAAGTTCAGGTTGTAAAAGATGAGCAGATAGAGACAATAGCAAAATACTGTAAAAAAATTGAAGAGTTTTACGAAGGCAGACCGCAGGATATTGAGTGGGCGATTGAAAAAAATAAAGTTTATATCACCCAATCAAGAGACATCACAACTCTTGAGAAAAAAGAGGAGATGTCTGAAATCTCTGGAAAGCTGCTAGTAAAGGGTTATGGTGCAAGTCCAGGTGCCGCAAGCGGAACCGTTAAAATAATCAAAAACATAGGTGAATTGAAAAAAATCAAAGAAGGCGATATACTGGTTACATTAATGACATCTCCTGACATGGTTCCTGCGATGGAGAAAGCATCAGCCATTGTAACTAATGAAGGTGGTGCAACTTGCCACGCTGCAATAGTTTCTAGGGAATTAGGTATACCCTGTATCGTTGGCACGAAAAATGCAACTAAAATTCTGAAAGAGAACCAGAAAGTTACTGTTGATGCTCATCACGGAAGGGTGTTTGACGGAATAGTCAAAATTGAGAAGAAAAAGGTCAAAATAGCAAAAAATCTGAAAACAAAAACATTAATAAAAGTTAATCTGGCATTTCCAAAAACAGCTAAACCTGAAATAGCTGAAAAAACAGACGGCGTTGGTTTGTTGAGATTAGAACACATGTTGACTAGAGCTGGAATGCACCCAATAAATTATGTCAGACAAGGGAAATCTGACGAACTGACAAAGATAATCGTTGATGGTGTGGGTAAAGTAGCTGAAGTCTTTAAACCAAAACCAGTTTGGGTTAGAACACTGGATACAAGAACAGACGAGTTCAGAAACATGAAAGGCGGTGAATTAGAACCAAAGGAAGACAACCCGATGTTGGGCTGGCACGGGATCAGAAGAGGTTTAGATGAACCCGAAATAATGAAGGCCCAGTTAAAAGCATTAAAGCAACTTCATGAAAAGGGATTGAAGAATATCATTGTTATGATTCCATTCAGCCACGACGTTTCACAGCTCAGGGGAGTCAAAAGAATTGCCAAAGAAATCAATTATACCGGAGGGTTTGGTGTTATGGTTGAAGTTCCTTCCTGTGCTCTTTCAATAGAAGAATATTGTAAAGAAGGAATTGTTTTCGCTTCATTCGGATCAAACGATTTGACACAATTAGCACTTGGACTAGATAGAAACAATCAAAAACTAATAAAGCACTTTGATGAATTACAAACAGGAATGAAACATATTTTCAAATATGTTATTGAGACCTGTAATAAGTATAATATTGAGACATCTATATGTGGTGAAGCGCCGAGTAATAGGGAAGACATTGTTGAATTCTTAATCAAAACAGGAATAAAATCATTATCAGTTAACATCGATGCTATGGACAAGGTGAGGTCGCAAGTTTCAAAAATTGAGAAGAGGTTAAAATGAAATTTCCGATCTTTTTTGACAAAAAAACAAAATTAACCTATATTCTGATATTTCTATGTATAATTGTTTTCTTGGGAGAGTTAACATACAGCCAGATTTATGGCACTGGGGCCATATCTGAGTTCCTCAAACAGAATGGGTTTTACCTGGAAAATCTTCTAGAAGGAAATTTCCACAGCTTCTTGACTTCAATATTCTTACACTCAAGTCCAGGACATCTGATATTGAACATGTTTGCACTCTTTTTCTTCGGAAGAGTGGTTGAAGAAAACTTGGGATGGAAGAAAATGCTACTGATATTTATAATATCAGGAATAGTCGGGAATATTGCTGTTCTCTTTGCAAATGTTATAGGCATAATGCCTTCTGGGATACCTGTTGTTGGAGCCTCGGCAGCTATCTTTGGTATCATGGGTACTGCCATGCTGATAAAGCCGTTTCATTTTGTTTTCTACCC
>JAFCDY010000019.1 GCA_017609445.1 Candidatus Aenigmatarchaeota archaeon
CATAAATGTCTCAGCAAGGGCTTTTGCATTCTTGACAGTCTGCTTTTGATAATTCTTGAATTCGGGAGTCATCGCTTCCTTAAAACAGACAGCCTTGGCAGCCATTATATGTGGCAGCGGTCCTCCTTGTGTTCCAGGAAAGACTGCTCTGTTGATTTTCTTAGCGTTCTCCTTTGTGTTGGTCATTATAATAGCTCCTCTCGGCCCCCTCAGAGTCTTATGGGTCGTGGTCATGATAACATCTGCATAAGGTGCTGGATTTTCATGTAAGCCAGCTGCACAAAGACCAGCAGTATGAGATATGTCCGCCATAAAGATCGCTCCAACCTCATCAGCTATTTTTCTGAACTCCTTGAATTTGACTTCTCTGGGATAGATAGTGAAGCCAGCTATGATCAGTTTTGGCTTTTCTTTGATAGCAAGTTTTCTGACCTTATCATAATCCAATATACATGTGTCTGGCTCAATATCATAAAAAACAGGATTTAACCATTTCCCGGAGATATTGACAGGATTTCCATGAGTGAGGTGTCCGCCGTTAGGCAGAGTCAGACCCATGAATTTGTCTCCTGGATTCAGGAAAGCAAAATAGCAAGCAATATTTCCTGACGCGCCTGCATGCGACTGGACGTTTGCAAACTTGGACCCAAACAATTCGCAGGCTCTCCTTTTTGCTGTTCTTTCTATCTCTTCTACAAACTGGTTTCCGCCGTAATATTTTTTTCCCGGATAGCCTTCAGAATATTTATTGGTCAGCCAGGTTCCAGCTGTCTCCATTATAGCCACGCTTGTGGCATTTTCAGCAGAAATCAACTGAACCCCGTTCCTTTGCCTTTCTAACTCCTTTTTAACTAAATCAAAAATCTCAGGATCAGTATTCTTTAGATTCTCCAACATACTTTCACCTCTAGAACAATATATGTCAACTTATATAAATTAAATCTCCTACACTGATGATATGTATAAGTGGTTGTTGGGTTTAGAGAAGTTCGGTTCTAAGCTGGGGTTGAAAAGAATAAAGAAACTACTAAAGCTTCTAGGAAATCCCGAAAAAGGCTTGAGAGTTGTACACATAGCTGGAACCAATGGAAAGGGCTCTGTTGCTGCTATGCTGAGTTCGATCCTGACAGAAGCAGGCTATAAAACAGGATTGTTCACATCACCCCATTTGCATGATATCAGAGAAAGAATCAGGATAAATGAGAAAAATATCTCAAAAAAGAAATTTAACAGGTTATTGAGAGAAGTAAAAAAACAACACAATAAAATGAAAACAGCACCGCCTACTTTTTTTGAAACTCTGACTGCTAGTGCTTTCAGGTTCTTTAAAGACGAAAAGGTAGATTTTGCGATAATTGAAGTTGGACTCGGTGGGATGCTGGATGCGACCAATGTGACCAAACCACTGATTGGTATTGTGACAACAGTAGATCTAGACCACACGCATATTTTGGGAAAGACGATAAAAAAGATAGCCAAAGACAAGTCACAGATCCTGAAAGGCCTAATATCAATAACAGGCGAGACAAAAAAACAAGCTCTCCAGGAAATAAGAAAGACCTGTAAGAGAAATAACTCAAAATTAACTGTTGTTAGAAGAAAATCAGACAAATCGCCATTGTTGGGAGATCACCAAAAGAAGAACACAGCTGTTGTCCTCGAAACTATCAACCAACTTAAAAAACTTGGATTTAAAATAACTAAAAAGAATACTGACAACGGATTAAAGAAAACAAAATGGCCGGGAAGATCTGAGATTATCAGAAAAAAACCGCTGACAATTTTAGACGGTGCCCACAATCCAGCTGGGGTCAGGAGTCTGAAAAATTTATTAAAAACTCTCAGGTACAAAAACCTAGATCTTGTGATCGGAATAAAACACAAAAAAGACTACAAGTCCATGGTAAAAGAAATAGCGCCACTGGCCAGTAAAATAATCATAACACAATCTCACATAAATCCACTGAAAGCTGGTATTATTTATAAAGAAGCAAAGAAATACTGCAAAGAAGTCAGGATAATAAAAAATATTAAGAAGGCTGTCAAAGAAGTAAATAAGGAAAGCGACAAGGATGATCTGATCTGCATCTGCGGATCATTGTTTGTTGTTGCTGAAGCGAGGGATGCTTATGGGAAAAATAGATGAGATAATAAAGGAGAAAGGATTAACACCAAAGGACTGCGAGTATCACACCAGAAGACTGTTAGAAAATGATGGGAAAATTAGAGTCTTGGTCATCAAAGGAATACCAGTGGCTTACGCAGAATATAAATGCCCGAAATGTGGGCATGAAGGATACAGCGAACAGGAATATAAGAAAGTATCCAAGGCATCAAAGATCAGATTAAGAGTCGAGTGTGAGAAGTGCCACTTAAACATAAAGGTTGACAAATTGAAAGGAAAAAAAGAAAAGAAGAAATGATGCCCTGGTGGCTCAGCTGGTAGAGCGCTTCATTGGTAATGAAGAGGTCCCGAGTTCAAATCTCGGCCAGGGCTCCATATAAACCTTTAGAAAAAGTTTAATCAAAAGCTTTAAACAGGATGATTTCTATTTATTCTTTATGAAAATAAAGATAGAAACTTCAGATGCACCAAAAGCCACCGGCCCGTTTTCACAAGCAGTAATAGATGGAAATATGATATTCACTTCAGGGCAAGTGTATCTTACGAAAGAAGGAAAGCTTGTAGAAGGTTCAATTGAAGAGCAAACCCATCAAGTAATGAAGAATTTGAAGGCAGTTCTTGAAGCAAGTGGAGCTACATTTAAGGATGTCGTGAAAACTACAATCTACGTTACTGATATGTCTCTTTATGGAAAAATCAACGAGGTATATGGCAGTTATCTTTCAGAACCTTTCCCTGCTCGTGAGACAGTTTGTGTGAAGCAGCTTCCATTGGGAGCCAAACTTGAAATCAGTATGGTTGCAATCAAAACAGTTTCTTAGGTAATAAACTGAAGGATTGGGTGAAAAAATGATAGATTTAACGTTCGCAGCAATAATAGGCTTTCTAACAGTCATAATAGCCGTACTTGTGAAAATAATCGGTTTACCAGATCAAATCAGAAAAAATTACAAGAGAAAATCTACAGAAGGAATATCAACTGCATTTTTCGTACTCGCATTTTTTTCATATTTATTATGGACGCTGCATGGAATAAATCAAGCAGATTACGTATTAATTATCGGGCAAGGTTTTGGGGTAATAACAACAGCAATAATTGCGTTTCAAATTATACTGTATAGAAAGGTGAACAAATGAAAAATGAAAGTAAAGAAGAATTAGAAAAAGAGAAGAGAAAAGAAGAGGCCAGGGAAAGAAGAGAAGGTCAGCATGAATATGAAGATGCTGAAGCAGAGCAAGCAGAAGAAGATTAAGGTGAAAAAATAACCTTTAGACCCTTTTCTATTCTAAACATATCGGCTAAGTTCCCATAATAACCTTTTATAAACCTCCATATTTTATAATAGACTAGACAATTAAGAAGACCCAAAAAGTCATTTCTATTGTCATATAAGGAGGAGAAATAGTATGGGATTCGATAACAGAAGAGGCGGCCCTAGAGGAGGCGGCGGAGGATTTAGAAGAAACTTCGGACCAAGAGAAATGCACAAAGCAGTTTGTTCTGAGTGTGGGAAAGAATGTGAAGTTCCGTTCAAGCCAACAGAAGGCAAGCCAGTGTATTGTAAAGAATGCTTTATGAAAAAAAGGAAATTTTAGATAGTTAGTATTCACAGATAAAGGGCTTCTCTATTTTTTTATTTTATTATTTGTTCTATTTTGACCGCGTAAATAGAATAACAATTCTTTTTAAATAAAGTTTCCCTTAATTAATTCTAAGGGCTTGTGGTGTAGCTTGGTTTAGCATTGGTGGTTTGGGACCACCCGACCCCTGTTCAAATCAGGGCAGGCCCACCATTTCTTTCGTCAATCATCGAACATTCTCTGGGATAGGAAAAAATTTAAGGAGCTTTGACCTTATTATATACATGACTCTCGCTGTAGAAAGATCTTTTGAGATGAGTGGAATACATATCCATGATCTCGATGATCCTGAAAACGCCCCAAACGAAATAACTAGATTAGATTTATGTAAATCGTCTTATGTTCAAACCATTCCACCGACCTATAGCAGAAAGCCCAGTGTCTTGTATGATGCTATTACAGATTTCAGGAGACGTATTGAGGACCCATTTGACGACATAAAGGGGCCAGTTCAATTTAGATATAAGCCTCTTAGGGGAGATACTGATCAATCTTTACGCGCTCTTACTGGATTGGGAGAGAACGAAGTGGGTCCATATTTACTCAGAGCAACCGATACATTATCTAATCAGGTTATAAATTTTAATAAAGATGGGTTACTCAAAAAATATGCAGTAGAATTTACAGATGCTATACAAACCTTAATAAGGAAATATGAACTTTTCATTTTGGAACATAGCCACCCACTTTACCTGATGTCTCCCAAGACGATCCAGACAGTAAGAGGAAAGATATCCCAATTAAATGATGATTTAGGTATTATTGGACAATCCATAGACCATCCTATTCAATCTGCAGCAAAAGATAAGCTTTCTTATCAAGAAGAGTTCTTGACCAAAGTCACTGGTAGAGTTCTTGGTGATCTTCATGTTGCTAGTGCATATTGGCCATCCATAAAAATACAGGATATATATAGCGTCCTAAGTGAAGTTGTGCCAACAGCTACCGAAGAGTCTATATTGTCTAGAAAAGAAGTGGTGGTCAAGACAGTTGGGCGTGATCTGTTTATAGATGAATTAAGAAATAAAAAAGACCCTCGTGGATTGTTGAGAAGACATTTTACAAGTGCTTGTGAAATTGCTAAATTTTTCTTATTGGAAGACGTAGAAGCTGTAGCTGAAGAAGTTTCTGTTATTCCTGAATTAGAGGATCGAAAAATTGATATGGGTACTCTTATAGAAATCGCATTTGATAAGGGGGATATAGATTCCAGACAAGGGTTTGGTGACACGGTTCCAACAAGAAATCTTGATTCCTTTACCAATAGAGGTCTTGGACACCGCCAAGAATTCCTTGTAGATATGAAATCTAGATATACTGACCTTACTGGTTTTAATAATCCAATCTCACCAAATGTTAGGATAACTGATGTTTATCTTAGGAGGAGACCCACTAAACCATACGATTTTATCCTCAAATTATGATTTTATATTTAACGATTTTAAGACGTGTTATGGATTATAATCTATAATCTATTTCTCGATCGCTAGCCGAAAAACTAGCAATCCTAGAAATCACTAGTTAAATGGCTAACAAAAAAAATCAATTCTTTCAGACTTTTCTGAACTTGGTAAACTGAATACCTGTTCCTTCCCAATTACCAGAACAAGACTCATTGATTCTTTTCACACGTTCGACAACTTCTTCAAAAGACATATTCTTATAATTAATGTCAAATATCATTTCTTCTCCACCGTTTGGGTAATAGGTCGCGCTGAAACCTGAAGGATAGGTTGCTGCAGCCCATTTCTGAGGATCTGTGTCAAATTTCTCATCAACTAGTTCAAAGCCTTCCATACTTTCTATCATTCCTTTGAATCCAATTCCATGGCCAATTCTAATATCTCTATCGACTATGATTACTTCCCCACCGTCTTTCATAAGTAATTTCATCTGTTCTAATGTTTTATATAGATTCACCATATGTGGGTCTGGAAGTTCAGGACCACCACCAAGAAATGTCATAAAAACCTTATCAATATCATATCCAAGCAAATATCGATAATCTGAGTAACCGTAATAATCTCCAATTAAATTTATCCCCTTCTGTATATCGATATCATGGTTTGAGATCACCATCTGCTCTGCAAATACAATACCATCTTCGGTTTGGATTGGTATTGAGATAAGCGGCATGATTCTATAATGAAAATTGACAGATTCAGAAAATCTATCTCTTCCAGCTTTAATAATTTCTTCGTCACAATCTATACCCACGAGTATAGATTTCTCGTCGACCATCTGAGATATTTTATATAACACAGGACATGAACCACAACCTAAATCTAGTCCGACTATGCTGTCTCCGTTCTTTATACCACTAAATTCTACAATATCATCATAAACTCCGGCTCTTTCTAAATTATTTTCTGCAATCGCCCAACCCTCAGCGTAACTCTCCATAAACTAGATAAGAACCAGAAAAGATTTAAATGGTGGGCTCAAGGAGATTCGAACTCCTGTCACGAGCTCCCGAAGCTCGGATCCTGCCAAGCTAGACTATGAGCCCAGTTTTCTCACAAAAGTCAAGAATCCAGTGTGGCCTAAATGCGTCTTCGGTCTCGTGAATGTTCTGTTCTTTCCCTGCATCTGCCACTCAACCTGCATGTTTTCAAGTATCTTGGGTTCAGTGAAGTTATATTTTTTGATTTCCTTGTAGGCTCTCTGTATCTGCTCTATGTGCATTGAGTAGATGACCAACCAACCGCCGGTCTTTAGAGAGTTGAAAGCATGTTTCACAACCTTCTCTGGTTCTTCCAGATCAAGCGTGACCATATCAACATTCTTTTCGTTGATGCCTTTTGATATGTCTTTATTTTTTATCACAATATTCTTCAGTCCAGATTGTTTTATATTTTTTCTGGCTATTTCATGGAAGTCTTTCCTTATCTCATATGTATAGATTTTCCCAGGTTTTAGATAATTTGCTAAAAATATTGACAAGAATCCAGAGCCTGTTCCCGCGTCAACAACAGTCCATCCAGGAGAACAGCCAGTCACAGAGAGAATCGCTGCAGAATCTTTGGTGGCAACCACCTGCGGACCTCTCTTGAATTTATAGATAGTATCAGTCAGTGTTGGTTCGATAACAACAAACTCCTTTCCACTACTTGTTTTTATTTTTATCCCGTATTTTTTTCCGATTACTTTCTTTAAATCTATCCTGCCGTATTGGGAATCAAACATATCTCCAGCTCTTAACAAATAGTTCTTCTCGCCTATCAAAAGAACCCTGTCATTTTTCTTTATCATAGTACTTGTTTTGATGATCAACTATAAAAATCAACCATATAGTTTAATAATGACTGATGCGATTAATAATCATGTTCGAGATATTCAGGATAATAATTTTATTATTCGGAACAACATTTGCTGGTCTCTGGGATCTAAAAACAACAGATGTTCCCGATTCTGTGATAATCACTATGATAGCCGTAGGCTTCTCCCTTCACATAGCTGAAGGATTCATAACAGGAAGCTTCTCAATGCTGATGAATTCCCTTTTCTACGGCGGACTGTTCTTACTGTTCGCTCTTTTCATGTACTTCACCGGGCAATGGGGTGGTGGAGACGGAGAAATATTAGTCTCTGTTGCTATTCTGCTTCCGTCATTGAGTTTTCTGAACACCTCTCTTCCATTTCCAGTTATCTTCTTTCTGAATATGATCATCATAGGTGCGGTCTATTCGGTTATTTATTCCTTCATACTGTCTTTCAGAAATAAAAAAATACTCAGACAGTTCAAGAAAGACTTCAAGAAAGACAGAATCACGCAAGCAACAATGGCCATGCTCGTGATCCTAATCTTGCTCAGCTTCTATCTGGGATCACCGAACGTCTTCCCGCTGATGTTATTTTTGTTATTTGTGCTAGTTTTCTTCTATAAGTTTGCAAAAATAGTCGAGAAAGGATTTTATGTCAAGATAAAAATCACCAAGTTAAGACCCGGAGATATGATTGGCGAGGACATTCCCAAATTGAAGATATTTAAAAGATACATCAAGGGACTGACAAAAGAGGAAGTCAAAAGAATAAAAAGATTAAAAAGATATGTTCTCATCAGGAGCGGCGTCAGATTCGGTCCAGTGTTCTTCATAACGCTTATCTTAACCCTCTTATTAGGCAACTTATTCTTTGTTTTATTCTAGTAAGATTTATATGGGGCAACTTGAAATTATTGTTATATGATCGAAGATGAGTTCAAGAGATTTGAAGAAAAACAAAAGCTATCCAATCTTCAGATAGACAAAAGACTCGTTAATCTTGAGATTGGTTTGGATGAAATCAAAACAGAACTTGAAGCCCTTTCCATACCAAAAGGAATTGAAGACAAGGTGTCCAAAATAGAAGACGAGCTAAGACATGTCAGAGAGGAATTCAGAAAAGTGCACGAAGAAGAAAAACAAGAAAGAGAAGAAGTAAAGAATCTCACAAAAAAATATGACATCAAGACTGTCAAGAACGATTTCGAAGTCCTGATGGACGAGTTCGTATCCCTGAAGCATAAAGTCAAGGCTGTGGAAAACTTGGATGCAAAACTATCTATGTTAAATAATTTACAGCAGCAGCTAATTAGCATGGAAAGAAGGGGGAAGCTGCCACAGTGTAAAGAAGATGTTGAACAAGTCAATATCAATATGAAGATTCTTGAAGAAAGACTGGGCAGGTTCGAGAGAGGGATGAATCAATTACAATATCAGATCAATCATCTGCGGTCTGTCCAGCCGACGATAATAGAATAACTATTTTATTTTATAGGTTCCTGACAACTTGGCTGAGGCTCTCCTGAGCGCCTCTTTTAACACCTTCTCAGAACCGGGATTTCCCCTGGCTGTCATGACTTTCTGATCAGTTTTGACCCTAGCTGCCTGTCCCTTTGGTTTTCCAAACGATTTTCTCATTCCTTGGGAAAATCTATCAGCTCCAGCTCCAGTGGCCATTGCATTTTCCCTCAGAACATGAAACGGAAATACTCTGACCTTGAAGAAGAAATTATCATCACCTAGTTTTGTTGATAGGTGTTTTGTTGCAGAGATTCTCGCGGATTCCAGAGCATTGGACCTTATCTGGACGTCTTCCTTGCTTATCAGGTCTCTTGTTATATCAAATTTTCCTCTTCTATTACCAGTCTCATAGTGATGTATTTTCGGAGCTGGGACACCCTTCACAAAGCTCTTTCTAGGTTTCCTTTTGGATACCCTAGTCCAAGGCTTTTTGTTTATCTTGTTGTAACATCTTCCTGGTCTTAATGCCATAAAATCACTAACGAGAATACATATCAAATGTTTATAAAGATTTCTTTTTAAACCAACCTTTCTTTTTTTCTTCTTTTTTCATCTTTCTGATACCTTTCTTTATCAATTCTTCAGCTTTTCCGACTTCTTTGTAATTATTACCTATGCCGCAGGTGTTTCCTATACCGATTATTAAAACTTTTTCTCTGTTTGCCCTCTTGAGGGCGTCTTTAACATATTCAGTTGCATCTGAAACAGACCCAAATACCTCTTTCTTCATTGGCATGAGCGCTTCTTCGTCTGATGCCTTTATTCCAACTGCATCCAAAGGAATGTTCCTCTCAACAGCCACCTTTTCTATCTCGTACCTTTCTACTCCTATGCCACCCATTGCAACCCCTACGCCTTCTGCTACAGACCCAGGTTTCTCGCCCTCTAATCTCATGGCCGCATCAACTGTTATTATCCTTTTTATTCGGTTTTTCTTGATGAACTTTTTCAAAAATCTTCCTGGATGTCCAGTGTTGGCTCCAGGACCCAATGCTTTTGCCACAAAGACATCTTTCTTTCCTATCTTTGTCTTGCATACAGCAAACTCCTCTTCTTTGTACACCTTTGTCTTTCCCTTCATTAGATATGCTGCCACCAACGGTCCGATCCCATCTCCTATTGGGCTGCCGTCTATGAAAGCTTTTGTTGCTTTTTCAGCTGCATTAGCTACTCTTTCAACTAAAGGAATCTGCATCTGCAGCAACATACCCAGCTGGAACATTTTGTACTTCTTTATCAATTCAAGGTAATGTCTCACTATTTTAGCTATCTGATGCGTGGTCATTGCACCTGCCAATGCATTTTTCAGATCAGCCTTCCTGATATCAGAGAACTCAGGCGCTATCTGATCAACAAAATACTTGAATCTGACTTCTGAATTCCTTATCACATGATCTAGTTTTTTAACAACTCCATATGGATCCAGATTCACCGGAGGAACTGCAAAGAAATCCATGAAAGCGTCCACAGAAGCTTTTTTCTTCTTCCCTGGTTTCAATGCTTTCAACACATGTCCCTTTGTTTTTATGGACAACTCCTCTAACCTGGCTGCGCTTTTTTCAAGTTTTAGAATTGTCTGCATCACCATTAGTCTAGGACCGAAGAATATGAAGAATACAAACAATGCCAACCAAATTATGGTTGATGTCCAATCTCCTTCTCCTAGGAATTGCGTAAACATACTATCACTTTATTATCCTCATATAAATAGGTATAGTAAGACTCCCGTAGCGAACGGAACAGTTAGGTTGTCCTTTTCTGGAAGCATCTCGATGAGGGTTATCACTATTGATGCAACAAAAGCTCTGAAGGGATTGATGAAGAAACAGAGTATAATGAAACATGAAATAAAGAAAACCGTGCTTCCTTCCCAGGTTTTTCTTTTGTTTATGAACAACTTATGTTTTCCATACAGTTTTCCGACCAGAGTGGACAGCGCATCAGATATTGACAGCACCATAATAGATGCTATTGCTAACAAAGGGGGGAAGAGAACTACTACTATGAAACATCCTAGATAAAATGTTATTGGTCCTTCCAGTGTGAACTCACCTTTTCTTTCTCTTTTGATAACCTTCTGATGAAGGAACTTCTCAATGACATCAAAGAATTTGACTTTAAACATTGGATGTTTTCTCATCATTTTTCTGCTTCTTCTGAACTCAGCTGCTACACCCAGGATTCCTACCCATATTAAAAATAGAATTATAGACACCTGTTTTCCAAACAATAAAATAACTAAAACACTCAAGATTCCTAAAATATGTACTGTCTGTCTTTTTATCTCTTTGTTCATTTCCCTCTCCTGAAAGGCCAAGTTATTATTTTAAAGAATCCTTTTATAAACTTGAACGAAAGAACTACCAACAACAGAATCACAGCCAGCAATGCGAACTTCAGTCCAGTATCTATGTCAGCAGGTATAGGCAACGGTATGCTGAGATAATTAACTATCCAAGGAAACGCAAAGCCAGCTACTCCAACCATTATAGCCCTTATGAGTATTTTGAATATTTTGTAAGCTAGAAATAAAACGACTACAAACACAACAAATATAACAATGTTTTCTAGAGTCAATAACTCTGTTGGTATCATAACAATACATTAGGGGGTTAACTTAAAAAGTTTTATATTAGAACAGATATAGAGATATCATGAGTTTTTCAAAGAGAGAGCTAAGGGATTTAGTTATATCTGTTCTGGTTCTTACCTTTGTTTTTAGTAGATTTGACTTGACTATACTACCAACAATAGCTCTTGTTGTTGTTCTAGTTTTTGTCCTGCATGAGCTGGGTCATAAATTCATGGCCCAGAGATACGGATGTTCAGCTGAATATAAAATGTGGCCAATGGGACTAATCCTAGGAATAGTGACAGCTTTCCTGGGCGGGATCATATTTGCTGCTCCAGGAGCTGTCATGATATCGCCTTATTCTAAAAAGAAGTTTGCTTTCAGAGTTGTTCATCTGGGTAGGAAAGAAATAGGCCACATTGGACTGGCTGGTCCAGCAGTCAATCTTGTGATAGGATTTGTGTCTTTGATTCTGTTATTCCTCTATTCTCACAACCTGTTCTTTTTGATATCCCAGATATCATTTTTTCTGGCGCTGTTTAATCTCATCCCATTTGGAATGCTAGATGGAAGAAAGATTATGAATTGGAATAAGTATATCTGGGGAGCTTCAATAGTTCTGGCTGTTTTGGGATATATCTTCTTACTTGTCTAGACCGATCTTAGCTATTAGTCCAAGAGCCAGTATGAAACCCGCTACTCCGAAACCAACTACCAGATTTGTAAGAAATGCTGTTAGCATCTCATTTATTAGTAGACCCATCCAGTTCCAGGCAGTAACAATTACAACTAGAGCTGTTGCTCCTAGCAGATAACCTGACTCTTCTACTTTTGTTATGTTCAGAATAGCCACTATCGCCCCGCAGATAGCTATTATCATTGTCAACTCAAACCCATATCCTGGATATGCAGCTCCTAGGGCTGACAATATTATAATGGCTAAAAACCAGACTGTTCCTTGGTTTGCCTTGAAGGCCTTTTTCTTTGGCATACTATATATTATATTTCGTTATATAAAGACTTTCCGCAAAAACGAAAGGTTTAAATGCTTTTCGGTATATACTATTGAATAGTGATAACTAAGTAGGGGTGAAAATATTATGGTTTTAAATAAGGCTAAACTTGTTGTAGGTGAATTGGCAGGAGCTGCTTTTGGAGCAGTTGTTGGTGGATTTACTTACCTTGGAACCCGTAGTTACGCTGCTGCAACCGCAGCTTTCGCACTAGCTGACGCAGGAGTTCAGCCATTTGTTTCTGAATTTTCTCATTATTCTGGTTACTTAAAAGACACATATGCGAATTGGAGAGATAGAAGAACAAAAACCAAAGAATTGTTATCAACTCCTCTTTTACTTACACATGAAGGATTCGATGACCTGAAAGCAAATTTTGATCTTGAAATGGTTGATGGTCGTTATCTTGCTTGGAGACCCGTCTCAGAGGAAGATGGATTTAAGACACTTTCAAATGGTGCCGAGTTTAATGGAGAAGCCTACGATGGAGACGGAAATCTGCAAACTGGTCAACATAAAGCAGTCGAGATTTATTATGGAAAGCCCTTAATGAGAAGGGTGGCAGGATTCACATCTAAAGCTGGTGGATTTTTGTTTGCAACAGCCCCAGCTTGGTTACCTCTTGCTGTAAATGGATTGAAGTATGTTTTGACACATACATTTGATGTAGATGTTGACGGTTACCTTTCGATGGCATTTAAAGGAGATATAGATGGAAGTCAGGTAGTCTTTGAAGGAGATGCATTGCGTGGCTCTGGTAGTTTTAATGGACATATTACTGGTGAAGCAGACAAAATGATAATCAACGGAGATGTTACCCAGACAATAAATTATCCAGATGGAAGCTCAATAACACAACAGGGACCAGTTGTCGGAGAAGTTGCAGGCATGAACGGCGATCCTATATCGTTCTCAGCAGAAATATCTGATGGCGAACAGATTTACACTTTCGGTAATGTAGATGTTAATGGTGACAATTATCCAGACAGTTTTGACGTAATAGGTCATGTTGCTGCAACAGGCGTCGAGGCAACGGGCACAGGAAATTGGAAAGCAACTGGCGTGGGTGAAGCGGTGACAGATCTAACTAACTGGGTAAGAGGAACCTCTATTGTTGCTGGGCTTGCCGCATTAACGTACTGGACAAGATCATACATACCAGGAACTGCTGCCAACACTTCAAAGAAAAATGCATTGGAGAGTTTCCGTTACTTAAAGGAGACCTATGCAACGGTCTAATTTTTTTATTTTTATTTAGTTTTGGGGTGAGAAGGGTGAACAAAAAAATAATATTTTCATTGTCGTTGATAATTGTTCTCAGTCTACTCACCACCCAAGCATATGCATTTCCAAAATGTGCATTATATCTAAATCTCAATGGTACTGCCTATAATGACACTGGCGTGTTGGATGCTGCTACAGTTACAGTCACAACAAATACTCCATACTGTTTTCTGGAGAACGGAGCATCTGCAACAACCACAACAGATTCTATCGGATACTATCAATTGAATCCGAGACTAGATGTGATGAGTCCTGACAGAACATGCCAATTAAACATAACAATAGAAAGAAATGGTCACGAAACCAGAGAAGAGGTCAATATAATCACAGCAGATGTAACACAATGTAATCAAAATTGGCCATTTGATGGAACATATCATCAATTCAGTCCAGTACTAAGGTCATTCTCATTAGCACCACAATTCTCAAACAACTACACACTACCTGATCCGGCAACATATTCTCCGGGACAGAATTATTATTTTTACATAGATTGGACAGACAACTTCGGAGTAAGCAACGTAATCTTAGATGCTTTTGGAAACCAATATAATTCACTAGATCTAGGATTGGGTGTCTCAGGTAATACTTATTCAAAAATGTTTACTGACTTGTCAGCAGGAACTTACACGTATGTCTGGTCTGCAAATGACACTAACAACAACATAAACGACACAGGAACCTTGATATTTGAAATACTAAAGGCAGACAATCCTGTCTCATTGCTACTAAACGGCCAGTGGAATACAATATTCCTAACATATCCAGACACCGTGACCGCGACTGCTGTATCTACTGCAGGCACAGTCAAAATCTGGAGAGATGAACAGGACGTAACAGACGAAAAGAACTCACCTATAAACCTACCGGCAAGTGTATCTGGTTATGTTTATAAAGCAAACGCGACCGACGACGGTCCAAATGGTAATTATTCTACTAACAACACAGGCGTTTCTTATGTTGTCTATGTAAATAGAGCACTTTGACAAGACATCAGCAATAACTTATGGAGAAGGTCTTACAGCTACATGTACTGATACCAATCCAGAAGAAGCTGCAAACCTATATAGAAACGTATCTGGTCCATTGGAACCAGTTAATGGAGAAAACGGACTTTTAGTCACTCTCGATACAGGTGACTGGTACTATGTTTGTAATGTCTCCCAGTCTCAAAATTATACAGAAGCATCAACATCTGCAACATTTACAATTCTGCCAATCCAGCCTACAATAGAATTATTCCTAAATGATTTTGTCTGGAGTTCAGACGTAATTGAAACTTATCCATTTACAACCGAAGTGAACGGAACAATATCTGAAATCTCGCTTCAAGGTGATGTTATTTTAGAAGTAAACGGGACATCTGTTCCAAACCCAGAGCCACTGCAATTGCTAGATGCAGACACGTATAATTATACTGCTTATTATCCTGGTTCAAACAACTACCAACCATATTCGATAACAAGGATCTTAACAATCTTGAAAGCTGATCCTCTAGACCCATCAGACACGCTAATGGGTCTGACACTAAACGGTCAACCTAATGATGTAGTTATTAGCTATGGAGATGGTTCTGTTGCTTCAGGATGGAAAACATTCACAGAAGGCACAATAGAGCTGTATAGAAACGGCACCCTCATCGACTCAGATAGTGGTTCGGTATTAGAAGATATGTCAACAGACGATCTTCCAGCAGATGTCTGGAACTATACACTAGCATTCCCAGGAAGCACTAATTATCAATCAGCTTCAATAACAAGAATATTGACTATTGATCCACAAACAGTTAATGTTGATTTGTTTCTTAATGGAAGTCAAAATAACCTTGAAGTAGATTATGGAACTGTAATAAACGCAACAGCAACAATAGATCAACCTGTTTCACTTATCTTTGAGAGAGAAGGCTCACCGATCTCAAACCCAGACATAGGCATTCTACCAGCAGGGCAATATGTCTATTATGCTCATTTTGATGGAAACCGTAACTACACAGCTGACAGCGAGACTTACACTCTGACTGTTAATCCAGCTGACCC
The DNA here is from genome assembly GCA_017609445.1 of Candidatus Aenigmatarchaeota archaeon. Taxonomy (GTDB): domain Archaea; phylum Aenigmatarchaeota; class Aenigmatarchaeia; order Aenigmatarchaeales; family Aenigmatarchaeaceae; genus JAFCDY01. The sequence continues at coordinate 15,456 of JAFCDY010000019.1, forward strand.
AGGATTAACATTTACTATAGATCCTCCAGTTGAAACCACTTACAACACATTAGTTAATGCTACTTGTAGTGATAATAATCCAGAAAGAGATGCAGTACTTTGGAGAAATGGGGAGGATGTGACAGCAGATGAAAATGGAAAGTTGGTACTGCTCCCAGGAGACACCTACAATTATGTTTGTAACATAACTGCATCAGATAATTATACGTTCAGTGAGATAACTCAGGACTATATTGTCAATGCGATGGACACTGAAATAATACTCTACTTTGAAGGATCAGAATGGTTGGCAAATCAAACCAGATTACATCCTTATGATCCGCAAGGATTCATAAACGCAACAATAAATGTTTCAGAAATCCAGAATCAGATTAAACTGTATATTAACGGAACAGAGTCATCTAACCCAGACAATGAGATAAAAAGTTACGGCGAGTACGAGTACTATGCTGAGTTTTTGGGTAATAACAATTATAGTGCATCATCCACGCCAGTAAGAAAATTGACAGTCCAGGATTTAAATCCACCCTCATACTCTGGCTGCTCGATAACCCCTGCCCCAGCAACATATTCTCCAGGGCAAGAATATAATTTCACATGTGACTGGACAGATGATGTCCAAATAGATAAAGTCATGCTAACCTTTGACACGCAGGACTACGAAGCAACAAATATAGGCGGAAATACTTATCAAGTCCAGTTCACTGATTTAGCAGGAGCTTCATACAATTACAACTGGTTTGCAAATGATACTTTTGGGAACTCAATCTCTGAACCTTCAGGAATCTATACAGTAAGCC
>JAFCDY010000050.1 GCA_017609445.1 Candidatus Aenigmatarchaeota archaeon
AATATAAAAACAAACTGTTGAAGAACAACGAACTGATAAACTGGTATCCTGATCATATAAAACACGGAAGATTCGGCGACTGGTTAGAAAATGTAAAGGACTGGGCGCTGAGCAGGGACAAATTCTGGGGAACGCCGCTTCCGATCTGGAGATGCGAATGTGGAAACGAAGAATGTATCGGAAGTGTTGAGGAATTAAAAAAGAGATCAACCAAAGAGCTGAAAGATTTCGACTTACACAGACCTTGGATAGATAATGTTAAGTTAAAATGCAAATGTGGTAAAGAGATGACTAGGGTAACTCCTGTTATAGATTGTTGGTATGATTCTGGTTCTGCAACTTTCGCGCAGTTCCACTATCCATTTGAGAACAAAGAATTGTTCGAAAAAAGATTCCCATATGATTTCATAGCTGAGGCAATAGACCAGACAAGAGGATGGTTCTACACATTGCATGCAATAGCAACTCTGATATTTGACAAACCTGCCTACAGGAATGTTGTCTGCGCGGGGCACATATTGGATGAGAAGGGGGAAAAGATGTCAAAGTCAAAGGGAAACATAATAGACCCCTGGAAGATGTTTGACAAATTTGGTGCCGACGCAGTCAGAATGTCTATGTGCCTGACCCATCCTGGAAACTCTAAAAGAATGGGTGAGAATACGTTGAAAGAAAACGTGATGCCGTTCTTCAATACTTTATGGAATGTCCAGTTGTTCATAAGAAATCTGAAATCAAAAGACGGAAAAGAAAAAATAGAAGATAGGTGGCTGAAATCAAGAGCAAACACGTTGATAGAAGAATTTGAAAAAAATCTCAATAATCACGATTATCATATCTGCTTTGAATTGTTGAAAGAGTTTGTCATAGAAGATGTGTCAAGGTGGTACATAAAATTGGGAAGGGAGAGGGTCCTTGAGAACGACAAATCGTTTAAAGAAACTCTACTTTATGCTTTTGGGGTCCTAAGCAAAATACTCGCACCGATCACTCCTTATCTTGCTGATTATCTCTACACAGACCTGTTGGGAAACGAAGAAAGCGTTCACTTCTCTAGCTGGCCTGATCCTGATAAAAAGATGATGAGTAAAGCTCTAGAGAAGCAGATGGAAATAATAAAAGATATTGTGAGCACGTCCAGTGCATTCAGAAAGGAAAAGGATATTAAACTAAAGTATGCTTTGCCGTCTCTAAGTATTTCAGGTTCAGATGAAATTATACAATCTGTTGAGAGTTTGAAAGATATCTTACTAAAGATGGCCAATGTCAAAGAGGTCAAAAGAAGCGATGACATAAAAATTGATTATGATGTTAAACTCAATTATAGAATTGCTGGAAGGGATTTCGGAAAGGATATTAAAGAAATAGAAAATAAGTTGGGAGACGCAAATAAATTGAAAAAAGAATTGGAAAACAAAGGAAAGATCAGAATTGGTAAATTTGAATTAAAACCTAGTCATTTGATATTCAAAGAAAAGGCTGGAACAATCGGAAAAGAATTCAAAGGCGGAAAACTAATTTTAGAAACAGAGGTAACCCCTGAACTGAAGAAAGAATGGTTAGTGAGAGAATTAATCAGAGAAGTTCAGGGTAAGAGAAAAGAGATGCGACTGAACCCAGAGGACAGAATAAAACTTTGCCTGTCAGATGAGAGGGCATTTAAAGGCTCAGAAGACATTATTAAAAAAATAACTGGAAGTGAGATAACATTCGGTAAATTTGAAGGAGAGAAAGTAGAATTCGATTTTGAAAACAAAAAATATGTATTTGGTGTTAAAAAATGAGGCCAATTCTAGGGGTCATAATAGGTATAATGAACGGCAATGATATTGTACTATTACAGAGAAGGGTGTATCCATATGTCGGTCTCTGGAACCTGCCTGGAGGAAAAATAGAATTGGGCGAGCATGTGCAAGAAACAGCTATCAGGGAAGCTAAAGAAGAAACAGGTTTAGATGTTGAGTTCGTTGCTATCAGAGGGATTATATCTGAAGTAGTCCAAAGAAAAGACGGAAAGGACCATTATTTTAACTTTGTATGTGAGGTCAGATCTAAAGACAGAGAATTAGAAGAATCTGATGAGGGAAATCTTAAGTGGGTCAAGCTAGAGAAAGCAGATGAGGAAGAGCTTTCACCAAGCGAGTGGGCCATAATAAAAGAATTTTTAATAGACAAGAAAACAATTAATGTCTATAAGATCCATGTTAAAAAGAATGGAAAACAATATGAGTTAGAAAGCTTTGGTGTTTAAAGTTGCGTGATTAAATGAAAGAGTTGTTAAAGCTTGCAGAAAAAATAAAAGATAGAAAACTTAGAGAAAAAACTATTAAACTCTTGGAAGACCCGAAGATAAGCAATTCTGAGATAATCTACCCTAAAGCTGACCTGAAAAAAGCACCATGCTGGTCCGTAGGCGCACATCACTCCTATGAAGGCGGATTGGCCGACCATACAAAAAGTGTGACAGAAGCTTGCATAAAGCTGGCAGATATCTTCAACAAGATGTACGACGCAAAGATAAACATGGACCATTTAATTTGCGGTGCATTACTGCACGATATAATGAAATTGTTCATCCTCAAGAAAGAAGAGACTGGCTGGAGCTTCACTGGATCGATACTAGATCATGCTGACTTCACTGCCTGCGAACTCTATGCAAGAGGTTTTCCAGAAGAAGTAATCCATATGGTTGCCGCACATGGCGGCGAATCTGGAAATGCAAACCCGAGAACAGTTGAGGCAATGATACTTTATCACATCGATGTTCAGTTGAATCACACATCCACGGAGACAACACTTTGGAACAACTACAACTTCTATTTTCAGCAAGTGAATGAGATGAGAATAAAAGAAGCAGCTGAGTTTTTGAAAAGAATAGATGGAAAGGTTCTCGTCTGTTCCCATAATGATTGCGACGGCGCTTGTTCTGCTGCACTCATGCTAGCATGCCTTAGACAATTAAAAAAAGACGTAGAAGTATTCAATGGTTCCATGGTCAGGGGAACTGTAGAATTAGTGTTGGGAAAAGAGTTTGACTACATAATATTTCTTGACTTGAATGCTGACCAATTTTACGATCTTCTCAAACCCCTTGAAAAAAGCAAAGTAATGATAATAGATCACCACACAGTTTTTAACGACTTAAATAAAAAAGGGATCGTCCACATTAATCCAAGAATAGAAGATCCGAAAGCCTACATATCAGCCTCGCAACTGGTCTTTGATGTCTGCAGAGAAGCTGGACTAGAAAACATGGAATGGGTATCAAGGATTGGGGCCGTTGGTGATCATGCTCTCGAAGGAAATGAACAAGAAAAAGAAGGATCAGAAATAATGTTTGCAATTGAAGCTGTCAAAGGTAACAGCGGTATGTTGTCAGCCACAAAGTTCTTGGCCACTGCTGACAAGATAGAAGATCTGTTGTACAAAAACGAGTATCGGGACTGTCTTGAAACTTTTAATAAAGAAATCGAGAATCAGTTGAGAAGATTTGAATCCCAGAACACAGGAGAGGTCGTTTTCTTTGAGGTGAAGAGCAATTATGGCGTCTCGGGTGCTGTTGCAAATAAACTACTTGAATTGTATCCAGAAAAAACAATTATTCATTATAAATTAAAATATGGTTATTATGGTTTCGGTGGTCGGTCGCACAAATACGACATGGCTAAGTTGTTCAGGAAAGCTGTCGAAGGTATGGGGGAAGCCGGTGGCCATCCTATAGCAGCTGGTGGTAATTTTAAGGGAAAGAATTTTGAAACGTTCAGAAGAAAAATTCTTGAATTGATCAAAGATAAATCGTTTCTCCAATAATCTCTAAACTGGACAATTATCTGGTTTATTTTTTCTTCAACCATTTAACGCCCAAATAACAAAACGGCGTGTCAATTAGTGCAACCAGCACCTTCAGCAAGAAATAAGGTACTATCAGCTGAAACACAAAG
>JAFCDY010000051.1 GCA_017609445.1 Candidatus Aenigmatarchaeota archaeon
TTTTTTTAAAGTAGGAGATAGAAATGGCAGATGAAGAAAAAATTGAAAATCAGGAACAAAATTCTGAGCAGAAAACAGAAGTAGTTGAAGAGCCAGAAATACATCCTTCTGGTCTTTCTATGAACAAACCATCGAGTGGTTTTTTGAATAAATTAACTAATATACTTAGGAGTAAGAAAGAGACTGAGGAAGTAAAAGTTGAAGAAACCGATGAAGAAATAGAAACTGAAGAGACTGATGAGGAAAATATTGAATCGGAATCAACAGAGGAAACGCCGGAGGCCGAGGCTGAAGATGGTGAAATTGAGAGTGATGAATATGAAGAAATCGACCCTCAACTTGTTGATGCCGGTAGGCGGTTTGGATTAAGCGATAGTGAAATCGTGAGATATGCTGAAACCGACCCTCTTTATCTTCGTCAAATAAAAGATTATTTGGATGAGGATAAGAGTGTTGAAACAAAACCTATTGATGATAAAACTAAAGATGATTCAAAGGTTTTGAAAGTTGAGGATTTGGTTGAATCATTATCAGATGATGTAGAGGAACAGGATAAGTTTAAGAAAGTTTTAACTCCTTTTGTTAAGGAAATAAATTCTCTGAGGAATGAATTTAGCCAAGTTCAAGGCAATCTAAAGCAATCGGAAAAGATAAGTAAAGAAGCACAGTTGATTAGTAGAATCAACGCAGCAAACGAATTTTTTGATAAACACTCTGAAGATTTTCCAGAAATAGAAAAAACAGAGGATTTGCCCAAAGGGGAAGATGGAGCTTATTTAAAAAGTTATCCTGCTGTTAAAGTTCGGAGTGAAATTTGGGATGTTGCTGCCGCATTTGAAACATCTGGTATGTCTTTTTCTGATTCGTTAGATAATGCCCTTAAATGGTATATTGGTAAAAATGCTGGTGCTGCTGCCGAAAAGAAACTGATTAAGAAATTGGCAAAACGTCAAAAGAAAGTAACTCCTAAAAAACAGACTAAAGCAACTGTTAAAAAGTTTGCTTCTGAGACTGATAGAAAGGCCGATGTTGTTAAATCAGCAAAGAAGAAAGCAGGGATTCCAGTAGAAGAGTAAAAATGAGGATATTTTTACTTTAAGGAGTTTATTTTTGAAAGGATTCAACAGTGGAAAGTATAACGATAGAGCAAGCAGTTGATGTTCTTCAAGCGACTCTTGAAGATATCAAGAAAAATAGCTGTCCTTTGACTTACTTGTATAGTTCTTATAAGTTGTTTAATAGTTTATGGAAAGATAGAGTAAAATCAGAGGGTGGCGATAAAATTGAAAGGTTTATTACATTAAGAGATGAAGGTAATGCAAAACATCAGGGAAATTGGGAAAAAGATACTCATAATGTGATAAATACTGATGAAAATATTGTCGTACAGTGGAGACGAGCTTCGACCAATTTCAGTTATAATATGATTGAAATGGATATGAATAAGGGTGATGCTCAAATTTATAATAAAGTTCAGAATAAATATAATAATACCCTTCGTGAAGTTGTAGATATGATTTATAATGGTGCTCTTTCAACTCCGGCAAGTTCATCGGATAAACATCATCCTGAAGGACTTCCGGCTTGGTTGTCTTTAGGAACTGAGGGTTCAACTGGTGGATGGACAGCATATAGTGCTCGTTATAATGACGGCAGCACGCCTGGCGGAACTTATAATTCTGGCACTGTTGCTTGTAGTTCTTCAAATAATCCTCGTTGGGCAGCTTGGTATGCAGACCACGATGGGAATATCGATGATAGCCTTCTGGTTTTACTTGATAGAGCTTGTCGTAAGTTAGCTTTTGAAGGGCCAGTATTTCCTGAGAAGTTACCTGAGCCTACTTTTAAATTTAGTCTATATTCAAATGATACTATTATAGGTTCATTGAATTTGCTTTATGCCAAATCTGATGACCAGATGGGCTATCGTGTGGCCAGTCATTTTGGTTATCCTAATTTTAAGGGTATTCCATTTGTTTATGTTGACCAACTTGATAGTGCAAATGTAAGTTTGTATGGTACTGACCCGATTTATGGTATTAATCACGAACTTATATATCCTGTTGTGTTGAATAATTGGGATTTCAAGATTGGAAAACCGAGGCCGAGAGATGAGCAGCACGTTGTTTTGACTGTAGATGTTGATGTAGTGTATAACTATATTTGTGAAAACAGAAGGAGAGCGGGTTTCTTAATCTCTGAGCACCCAGGTAGTTAATAGGAAGTAGAAAACGTAGCGAACCAGAAAGGATTTTCTGATAGCTGAAAATAGCTCAATGGAGAAACGTAACATTGAGTTAAACGTAAATTTTTATTAAAAGGATTTAATTATGAGCGTTCAATTTGGAACAAATGTTAATGTTCAGAAAAAGAGAGTAAAGTTTTATAATAGGGAAAGTTCGGCTGTTACTATTTATGAAGGTATGCCTGTATGTTATATCTATGATACTACAGCCAATATTCTTGGCTATGATAAAGGCACTGGCGGTGACCCGAAGAGTCAAAGCACACCTAATACAACTGCTGAAGGTTATCAGAATGAAGGCAAGTTTCTTATTGTGGAAACAGTTAATGATGATAATGCTCTGTGGTGGGCTGGTGTTACTACGAGCGCCAAGAATGGTAAGTCTGTTGCTGCAGAATCATATGAGTGGATTGAGATTTATGAGCCTAATGGAGCGATTGTGCCTGTAAGGACAGATTTAAATTGTACTGGACCGTGCCTCTGGCTGCAAATGGTGCTCGTCCTGTTGCTATTGCGGAAGAAACTGTTGATAGGTCAAGTACGTCTGGTTTGGTTCTTGCGAGACTTTGTCCGAGTGAGTTTATTTATCAAGACCTTAATGGTACTGCATTGATTCTTGATGATGATGCTGCTGCTGCAGAAACGGTAAATAATATTAATCTTGTGTTTCAAGGTACTGGCGGGCCAAAACGAGGTTTGTATGCAGTTGGTGAAATAGCTGGTGCAGGGCACTCTAATTATGGTAACGCCCTTTCCGCTAATTTACATATCAAAGATGATGGTACATTGACTGATACTGGCGAGTGGGCAAGTTCCCCATTATATGTAACTGTAGAAACTGAAGTAACAGAAACCGCACCCACGTTGAGTGGTGGTTCTTTAGCTGGCATTTATATGGGCTATTATGTTGATGAATCAACTGCCGCCCCTGCAAAGGCCTATGCTTTCCACTTTAATAATCACGCTTCCTATAATTGGGATGGTTTGATTCGGATGGGTAGTGGTGATTTGGGCGATTCTGCCAGCGGCGGTGATGAGGCTGCCCACGTTGTTGGTTTTGATGGCGATGGTAGTACAAGAAAGATTCCGATTCTTATTGATTCTACTACTTATTATTTATTAGTTGGTACTGCTATTCAAAATGTTGCCGATGCCTAAGATTGTATGGCTTAGGGCGTGCCATAAAACGCCCTATATTTTAAAATTTATAGGAGATAGAAATGAAGATAGATACAAATCAAACGTTGAAGGCATTGAATGGAGAAGTTTTAAAGGATAATGATGGACAAGGAAACGCTGTAGATGCAACTTTGAAAATGGCTGTTGTAAATGCTTTACTTGCTCCGGTTCAAAAGGAAACAGGATTGGATAAAGTAAAAAAATATGAATTGGCAACAAGAATTTATAAAAATGATGAAGTTGAACTTTCTTCTGAGGATATTGTGTTGATAAAAAAATGTGTTGGTGATAATTTTGCACCAATTGTGGTAGGCCAGATATTCAATATTTTGGAAGGTAAAGTTGAATAAGGGGAATGGAAAGGATTTCTACCTCCTAAGTTGGGGATGGCTATTTTATGGATGAAATTTCACGGATGAATGTTCAAGGATGGATAAGCCGTCCCTATTATTAAGGAATTAAAATGGCGAATTTAAAATTATCGTTTGAGGATGTTTATACTAAAGTATCGGAGTTTCTTGGTCTTGGAAGTAGTCCAACTGGTGCTGATTTGACAAAAGTAAAGGATATAACTTATCGAGGGTTACGTAATTTTCTTTATCCGGTTAATGCTGAAAACGGAGAATTACATCATTGGAGCTTTTTAAGACAATATAATACATTGATTACAACAGATGGTCAATGGAAATACGTTCTTCCTTCTGATTTTGCAAATGTTGAAATTAAATTTATTCACGACAGTCAAAGCGGCTATTCGCCAATTACTAAATTAAGTGCTGATGCTATTATGCAAAAGCGAGTGTTTGCTAATCTTAATAGTTATCCTGAATATTTTGCAATTGTATCTGGGAATTATACTAAAGAAACCGGTCAAGGATATGAGGTCTGGTTTTATGGGACTCCGAATGGGCAATATATAATTCCATATTGGTATATAATTGAACCGGAAAAACCAGTTGAAACGACTGATATATTTGTTGGTGGGATATTAGCTTCAGAAGCAATTCTTGAATGTGCTTTAGCTGTGGCTGAAACACAGGAAGAAGATAAACCTGGGCATCACGTTCAACTTGCAGAAACAATAGTTCAAAAATTAATCAAAGCTGATAAATCTACTATTGCAGATGTGTTAGGTAAATTAGTTACTCCTTCTGGGTTAGTTCGAGGAAGGTTTTTGGAAACAATTGAAGATAGTGTTTATGAAGATTAATGGAGAAAATGATGAGTAAAGGAAATTTTGAGCAAGAACGTAAAGCGAATTTTGAGTTAAAGAAAAGAGTGGTTACTGGAACTGCTACAGTTAGAACAGGTCGTAGTGATGATAATAATGTTATTGATGTAGCTATTGACATTGCTGACCCTGCAGATGATTTTACTTTGACTGTGCCTGACGGAACTTATATGGGCCAGGAGCTTTTGATAGTGATGAGTTCTAATGATGATTCTAAAACAGCTACAATTAGTGTAACCCATCACGAGGGTGGAGATGACGGCACTACAAGTCTTGATGCTGCTGATGAAGCCATAAAGCTTTTATGGACAGGAACGGAATGGG
>JAFCDY010000052.1 GCA_017609445.1 Candidatus Aenigmatarchaeota archaeon
CCTTTCTCAGCTTTTGTAGCCCTGGATGAATACAATAAAAAAGAGGGAATGATCCACATCTCAGAAGTTGCTCGTAAGTGGATAAAAGATATAAGAGACTTTGTTAAAGAAGGAAAAAGAGTAGTAGCGCTGGTTATGAGGGTTGATGAGGAAAAAAGGCACATTGCTCTTTCTATCAAGAGGGTGAACAAGAGGAGCGCAGAGGAGCGTCTCAAGGAATACAAAAGGGAGCAGAAAGCAGAAAAGATGCTGGCGTTGATAGCTAAGAACAACAAGATATCATTGGATAAGGCTTATGATGAGATAGGATTTCCCCTCCAGTCGATATTTGGGGAGATGTTCAAGGCTTTCCAGATGTCCCTGACGTCTGAAGGGTATGAACTTCTGATAAAAAAAGGACTTCCTGAAAAATGGGCAAAGCAGATAAAAGAAGTAGCAGAGACCCAGATGGAGATAAAGGAGAAGAGCATCAAGGGGATACTCGAGTTAAAATGCCCGACCTCAGACGGAGTGGAATCAATAAAGAAGGTATTGAAAAAATCAGAAAAAAAAGGATTTGAGATCAGATACATCTCAACACCCAAATATTCTATTTCCCTGAAGACAAAAGATGCCAAAAGGGGCCAGAAAGAATTACAAAAAGCAGCTGATACTATAATTTCCGAGCTGAAAAAACTCGGCGGCGAAGGAAGTTTTGAAGTAGAATAAAGGTTTAAATCCTTTTCTATCGTATTATAATTATTAATTTTTTATGGAGATGATGGAAAATGGTCGATCAAGCTTTGAACGTGTTGTTTAACGGGACACCAGGCAGATTTCTAGAGTTCATGAATAGTAATCGCGTGGTTGAAGGCTATGAAGCATTTTTGCCGAAAACACCTTATGTCCATTCTAATCCTGATATAGCACTTCTTGCAGCTAGGGAGTACGGTCTTGACAAATGTATTGTTGCAGGCTATTTACCAAATGTTCAGCTTGATCCTGAAACTGTAGACAATCCCACAGTTATTATGAATGACTTGGGCATAGTTGATCTACAAGGATTCAAAATCTCTGGTAATGATTCGATGTTGACGAGGGTAAGAGCTCTCAATTCAGTAATTTATAATGGTAGATTATTTATTGGTGGATGTCCTGTGATAACCAATGTAACTGCCGGTGATGAATTTGACAAGCCTATTGCAGTCTATCATGGTCCTACACTGAGTACCCTTGAAGCAATTCGTATAGATGATGATACAGCTTGGTATAGTAGAGAAGATGGAGGGAAAGAACGTTTCAGGATAAGTGAATATTATGAATATGCTAGATCGTGCAGAAGCTAAAAATACTGGGTTGCATCAAAGAGGGTATAGTCAATTGAGAATGATGGATATAGCTCAAATTGATCAAGGTCTTCCGGGAAAATTGGTTCAGAAAAAGACCAATCCAGTTCCCATTAGAGTAGACAATCGGTCAGGCCTTAGTGCGTTGTTTGGTCAATAACAACACTTAAAAACATCATCATTCTATTCATACCAATGATAAAAAGATGCACTGAGTGCAAATCTTACACACTAAAAGATGAGCACTGTAGTAAAAAGACAGTTTCTCCGCATCCGCCAAAATTTTCTCTAGAAAAAGAAAAGAAATACGGAAAATATAGAAGAAAAGGAAAGCTTTAAATTGCAATAAATCTTAAGTGAATAGCATGCTAGAAACAAAAATAATTGTTGAAAAGAAACCAAAGCTGAGAAAACCTATCTGTGTCATTGGTTTGCCGGGAATAGGCAACATAGGAAGAATAGCTATCGGATACGCAGTTTCCCAACTAAAGGCAAAAAAATTCGCAGAATTATATTCACCATACTTTTTTCCGTTTGTGATGATTCACAATGACATGATTCACACACTGAAGAATGAGTTCTACTACTACAAATCAAGCAAACAGGATATCATATTTATGATAGGTGACACCCAGACTTATGACCCAAAGGGGCACTATGAGGTCGCAGGAAAGGTTTTAGAATTTCTCAAAAGCTTGGGATGTAAGGAAATAATCTCGATCGGTGGTTTTGGGACAGGAAAGGTTTCTGACAAACCAAAAATATACGGGGTCGCGACAGACCAGTCACAACTGAAAACATACAAAAAATATGATATTAGTTTCAACATTGCTGGAAAGATCGGAACAATTGTGGGTGCCGCAGGATTGATGCCAGGTCTGGCAAAGAATTATGGGATGCAAGGGATAGCACTGCTAGGCGAGACAACAGGATTCCCAATTATAACTGATCCGACAGCAGCTGAAGAAGTGTTAAAGATCCTCAGGAAAATCTTAGGAATCAAGATTGATCTAGCAAAACTTGAACAAAAGGTCAAGGCAATGCATTCATTCATAAAGAAACTAGAAGATATACAAAGACAAGCAGTAGAGCAGATAAAGAAAGGAAAGAAAACAGAAGAACTAAAATACATAGGTTAGGATTATGAAAGAATACACAAGATTTGAAAGAGCGAGAATTATAGGAGCGAGGGCCTTGCAGATATCCAGGGGAGCTCCATTATTCATAAAGACAGACAAAAAGGATCCGCTAAAGATAGCAGAAGAAGAGTTTGAAAAGGGCGTCTTGCCTTTTGGGACAAGAGAGAAGAAACCGTCTGCACTAGTCTCTGAATGATTTCCTA
>JAFCDY010000020.1 GCA_017609445.1 Candidatus Aenigmatarchaeota archaeon
GGATCCCAGAGAATGCGAAGTCAGAGCTTTGCTAGCAGAAGCATATATTTTCTGGGACTCGTTCAACTACAGGGCTGCTCTAAAAAAAATGGAAGGGTTTGTCTGCAAGCTCAAACAATACAACATAAGGGACATAGAAAGGAATAAAGCAAACAGGAACTTGACTGTTCTAGGTTATCTGGAAAGAATACAGAATAACAAGGGGAAACTAATAGATACTCTGAAAGACGAGCACCAAATACTGCATGTCATGATAGACCTCTACTGCAATGCGATGAGAAGAAAGGAGCAGGGAAGAATAGAGGATTCTGTAAACAGGTTTTACAGGATATTGGAATTGATGTCGCAGCAAAGATTGTCAAAAATAGGAATTAATACAGGGTCTCCTGATTATAAGAAGTTTGGTGAAGAGGTCATAGATGGTTATAAGAAATTAGTGGACAAGCTCTATATGGCGAAGCTAGTTAATCCACTTTATAAGCCTAGGGAAGGCTTTCCGAGAGAGATCGGAGTTAAAGACGGTCACTTGTTTTTGTTTGTCATGGGAGATCCAATATGGAAAGGCAAGAACGTGAATGATGTGAAAAAGTTCTTTGAGTGTCTCAGAATAAGGGACAACTCCATAGTGGCTCATGGGATACAGATAATAAGCCACAACAGCTTTGACAAGCTTGACAGACTAGTCAGGTCCATGTTAAATGAAATGTGCAAGATGCAAAAAAGAGACCTAAAGGAAATGTTGGAACATCATACATTCATGAAGCTTAAATAACTACTTACTGATAATGAATAAAAAGACTTAAATATGTTCTTGTTCAGAAGTTAAGCATGAAGAGACCTACCATTCTATCTATTGGTAATGTTAACATAGACAAATATAACTTGTTCGGTGCAGAGGTACCTTTGCCTGGTGGTGGTGCCCTGAATGTGGCTGTTGCTGCCAGCAGGATGGGCGCCCATTCAAAATTGCTTGGTGCTGTCGGTAAAGAGGATGGAGACTTTATAAGAAATATTCTTCAACAACATGGTGTTGAAGCCTATTTACAAGAATTTCCAGGAAAAACTGGCTCTATTGATATTATTTTCGAGAGTAAGAATGGGAGAATTGATAGGAGATTTGAAAACTTTGAGCCCGGAGCAAACAATTGTCTGGGAACTAACATCAGTGGCTGGCAAAAAATTCATGGATATCTAAAAGATGTGGACTGTGTTGTTATATCTGGGTGGGTATTGTTCGGTGATACCAAACAGGTAGACTTTGTAAACCATCTATTAGATGACTCCATACCCACTCGTAGAATAGATTGTGCTATAGATTATGCAGACTCTTCTATTGTCTCTGGTCATCGCCCCAGAATGAGGGATTTGGCAGGCAAAACAAGAATAATAAAAATGAACGAGGATGAATTTCTGACCTATATAAACGAAAGAATTAAGCCACCGAATATCGCAGGATATAAAAGACTGATGGAAGATAGGTTACAGCCTATGAAGAGAGCTAAAGATAATCCCGAAATAACTTTTTTAACATTAGGTAATATGGGTTCATTAGCTTTGTCTCCAGTTTACGAAAATGGTGAGCCTACGAGCGAATACCAGATTCATGAATGTAAAGCTGGGGAAGTACATGTTGTGGATCCTAATGGTGCTGGTGATGCCTCGTTTGGGACCCTATTATCTCTCATGTATTCTGGATATAGCATACCAGAAGCAATGAAAGCTAGTTCATATGTATCTGGAAGGGTTGTTGGAAGTTATGGATCAATTGAGGGAATGCCTATAAAAGGAGAGGTTCTTGATTTTTTGCGGTGATTATGTGGGAAAAGGCAACGGCAGTGGTGAACTTTTTGTCAGTCGGGAATCAATAGATCAGTCTGAACTTTCCAAATATATAGCGGAAGCAGTAAAACTTAATCAATATGTGCCATCGCTGTATGATCTCGGTATACCATATGATAGGGATCTAGATATTCTACTGGAGAGAGATTCTGGTGTATCTCAAGGACAACAAAGAAATCTCACAAGACCCGATAAATATGTTGGATATATGGTGAGACCATTATCTGTACGACAACACCAGATTATCTCTGGTTATGCTGGACGTTTGGCATACATAAACCCAAAATCTCGTGTGACCGGTAATTTTAGCAGCGATGAGCTTTTTCTAGCATGTTCTCTTCATGACCATATGCCGTCAATAGGCAAACATACTTTCGAGGATCTTGTAGAAGTTGTGACCGGGATGTCTAGTCACGCTTATAGAAATGCAGTTCTGAGAAAATCTCCACTGGTCGGAAAGATATGTGATCAGGCTCAGACTGATGTCGAAAGAATAATAAAAATGTTTACTCACCCGGTAACAGATGCTATTGATCATTATGTTCAGATAGTAACAGACTATTCCCTAGGAGGGGGTCTTATTATACATCCAGAAGAACTGTTGAGATCATTCGAAGAACTAAAAATTCTAGAAACCCCAAGAATTTCAGATGGGGGTGAAGATTGTGGGACACTCGAAGATCAACTTCATCTGGACGGAATCTTAAATGGATATTTCTTTAGAAAAGGTCAGCCTGAGAAAATTTCTATTGAGGCGAAGAATATACCAACATTATTGAGAGAATCAAGAAAAGTTCATGTAGACCCAATATCTGAGCATGTGAGGGTTCAAACCGTTTTAAGAGATGGTCTTATGAGGGGTCTAGAGATGTATTGGGGAGATATAGAAAATTGGAAAGGTTCTGGGACATGGACAAGAGCAATAGAAAGGCTTCTGAGAGATAGGAGACATGATATAGACCTCTTGGAGATATTTGAGGAGCTATCACAGTCTAATGAATCGTTGAAAGATGATGCTGTATTTAATTCTGCTTATAAATGGTTACATGGCCCATATACAAATTCCCATGAGAGAGTAAAGGTACGTTCTATATTTAGCGTTCAAAGTAATAAACCTAGTAGGGAATGGGCTAGAATAGCGAAGAACCCATATACCAAATTTAATCTCATAAGTGATATACACAAGAAATTAGAAGATGAGTTCTTTTCAGATCATGGATTGTTAGTTGAAATTAGATACCAAACAGGAGATCATAAAGGCACAACAGTTGATCATAGGAAAGATTTCCAGACAGCCAGTCTCGCAATATTTTACCCAAAATCAACAGGTGATAGTAGGGATTTCTTCAGAGATGTAATAAAGCCTGTTCAGGATGATGTTTACTTCATCATAGCTGAAATCTTAGAAGAGGAACTCGATATGATAGGAGCTGAAATTCCTGAGAGACGCTCTCAGCCTACATCATTTTGGAGTCTCTATCACGATCTTCAGGACACTCTCCACCCCAAACATCAACCAACTCTTCCGAAACCAAAACATTATCCAGCTCTTCCCGAACCAGCACTATAGACGGTTATGGAATTGTTGTACAATACTTCTCACAACAAATATTTATTTAAATACATGGAGAATAATCTTAAATCATGCTCCGGTAGTATAGTCTGGTTTAGTATAACGGCCTGTCGAGCCGTTGACACGGGTTCAAATCCCGTCCGGGGCGCCATCATGGTGATTAAATGACGGTCATACTCAAGGTGGACAAAGGAACAGCAGAAAAATTAGTAGACGAAAACAAGATAAAGGAAGATGATGTGAAAAATCTCTCGGGCGAAGAGGTTGAACTTAACATAGAGGATGGAGATTTTTTCATCGAAAAACTGAAAGAAAAACACAAAGAATTTTTAGAGCTGTCAGATGTAGAGGGAACATTTTCGCTCTGGTTTGATCTGACAGAAGAGAGAAAAGAAAAATTAAAAAAAGCATTGGGTCTGTAACTCAGTCTGGTTAGAGTGGTGGCCTTTTAAGCATAGCTTAAAAGTTTTGAGCGAAAGCAATGAAAGCCATAAGCCGAGGGTTCAAATCCCTCCAGACCCACCATTTTTTAAATCACTTATTCTATATCTACTCTATGAAAAAAGAGCAAACTCTTGGAATTGTCGCTGTTGTATTGTTTGTGGTTGGAATTCTAATGATAATGGTGAATACGCCAACGCTTGAGACAATAGTCTTTGGCATGCTTTTGATAGCAGTCTCAGTCATAACCACAGCATATATGATACATTTTCCGGCTAAGAAGGTGAAAAAGAGGAAAAAACCGAGAAAAAAGAAAAAGTGAAAAATACGACAATAACCGTAAAGTTTATAAAGTCTTCATACTAATAACAAAAAGTATTTTTCAACAGTTTACTCAGTAGAGTGAGTAATCTATCAAGGTGATATGTTGGCTGAAAAAGAATTTGACATTCTGAAACATTCTCTGGTCCCTGATCATGTAATTCTAAAAGAACAAGAGAAAAAGGCCCTCTTAGAAAAATTAGACATAATTCCTAAACAGCTGCCTAAAATCAGAAAAAATGACGCTGTTTCTAAGGGACTGGAAGCAAAAGAAGGGGATATAATAAAGATAACCAGACCGTCAATAACAGCCGGAAAAACCACCTATTACAGGTTAGTTGTCAAAGGTTAGTGCTATGAATCAAAAAAAATTACTGAAACTATTTCAAAGGGACGTGGGTTTTGTAAGATTTCAAAAAGAAAGTTATAACAACTTTATTGACAACGGACTTCAAAAGATAATAGACGAAATAGGAGAGATAAAACCAGAAGTACCAGAAATAGGGGAGCTTGTGATAAAGTTTGGTAAGGTGACCCTGAGTGAGCCATCAGTAAAAGAAGCCGAGGGTGCCGTGAGAAAAATACATCCTTCTGAAGCACGGTTAAGAGATTTATCTTATGTTGCTCCTGTTTATGTTGAAATAACACCAGTGATAAACAAGAATGAGCAAGAACCTGTTAAAGTTAAGATCGGGGAGTTGCCTGTGATGATAGGCTCCAAAATCTGTTCTCTAAACAACTTCTCCAAGGAAGAGCTTGAAGAAGTTGGAGAAGATCCACAGGACCCTGGCGGATACTTTATAATCAACGGTACTGAAAGGGTTTTAGTTCTTATAGAAGAGATTGCTCCTAATAGGATGATACTTCGGTATCAGAACGTTGGAAACTATACAGAACACATGAGAATAAATTCAGAAAGAAACGGATACATACAGAGACATGTGTTGGAAAGGAAAAAAGATGGTTCGATTTATATTTCATTTGCAAACATAAAGAGGCTTCCAATCGTAGTCCTGCTCAGAGTTCTTGGTCTTGAAAACGACAAAGACATCATAGATATGATTAATGATAAAAAAATAGCAAACGAATTATACGGCAACTTGTACGAGACAGATGTTCAGACATCCAAAGATGCAATGGAGTACATAGGGAAGCATCTGAAGATAGCCCAGAAAGAATACAGGAAGGAAAGAGTTGAACAGATAATAAACAAATATTTACTGCCTCATCTCGGGCAACTACCCAAGAACAGAAAAGACAAATCAGAATACATAATAGGAGCAATAAAAAAGATAATTCAATTGTCGCTAAGGGAGATTAAAGAAGACGACATTGATCATTATGGAAACAAAAGAATCAGGATGTCAGGCGACCTGCTGGAGTTATTGTTTAGATCTATTCTGGTCGGGAGATGGGGACTGGTAGCCAGAATAAAATACAATTACCAAAAGATGGCAAAAAGAGGAAAGCTCCCACCCATACAAACAATAGTTGAGTCAAATGTTGTCACAAATCAGCTGGCATCTGCGATGGCAACTGGCGCATGGGTCGGAGGAAGAAAAGGTGTTTCTCAAAGACTAGAGAGGAAAAATTATGTTGATTCATTATCACACTTAAGGCTAGTACTATCGCCGCTAACCTCCACCCAAGAGCATTTCGAAGCAAGAGAATTGCATGCAACCCAATGGGGAAGGTTCTGCCCAGCAGAAACTCCGGAGGGACCAACAATAGGTTTGAGAAAGCATTTAGCACTGTTCGCAGAAATAACAAAAGGGGTGACTGCTGTTGAGAAAAAGAAACTTGCTTCTTCGCTGAAATTTGACGACGGGGAAAATGAGGTTTATCTGGACGGTGTTCCTGTAGGGAAAATCTCTAAACCCGAAGAATTCATAAATGATCTTAGACAGAAGAGAAGGTCTGGAAAAATATCAAGTGAAATAAACTTTGTCTATTACCCAGACCTTAAAGAAGTCAGAATAAATACTGATTCAGGAAGAGTTAGGAGACCGTTGATAATAATCGAAGACGGCAAACACAAGCTCACAGACGACATAACAAAAAAACTGGAGTTAGGAGAACTCTGCTGGTATGATATGTTAAAGAAAGGCATAATAGAGTATCTTGATGCTGAGGAAGAAGACTCTGCTCTTGTATCTCTTCAGGAAAAACACATAACAACCAAACACACCCATCTCGAAATGAGCCAAATCGGAATACTTGGTATAAATGCAAGCTTGGTTTCATTTCCAGAGCACAACAGAGGAGATAGAGTCAATTACGGTGCAAAGATGGTTGGACAGGCAATAGGCCTCTACCAGAATAATTTTTACATGAGGACCGACACAAAGTCAAACATATTGATTTATTCACAGACGCCGATAGTTGAGACAGACACAACAGAAACTTCTGGACTTTATCATCATCCATCAGGACAAAACATAGTTATTGCACTCACAACATATCACGGATACAATATGGAGGATGCTGTTGTCTTCAACAAAGCATCCATAGACAGGGGTTTATTCAGATCAATGTTTTACAGAATTTATCATGGAGAAGAAAAAAGATACTGGGGAGGTCAAGAGGACATAATAAAGATTCCAGACAAAGACGTTAGAGGTTATAGGAGCGAGGAAGATTACGTCAACCTTGGTGAGGATGGAATAATATCACTTGAAACTCCTGTAAGAAGCGACGATGTTCTGGTTGGAAGAGTATCACCTCTGAGGTTCTTGAGCGCAAACGAACTGATGTCCGGCATTGCAAACATGAGGGAAAGCTCAATATCTGTCAGGCATGGTGAAATGGGTGTCGTTGACAGAGTATTTTTGAGTGAAACCACAAATGGAAACAGGCTTGTGAAAGTTGCTCTGAGAGATTTAAGGATACCTGAACTGGGAGATAAGTTCGCAACAAGGCACGGCCAAAAATCTGTCATTGGTCTGATAACACCGGAAGAGGACCTTCCATTCACTTCATCAGGTAGTATACCTGACATCATATTTAACCCGCATTCTATTCCTTCCAGACAAACCATCGGACAGTTGTTGGAGGTAATTGCATCGAAAACAGCTGCCCTAAATGGTAAAAAAATAGATTCATCTGCATTTACAGGTATGCAGGAAGATGAAATAAGAAAATTGTTATTCTCATTAGGATTCAGAAACGACGGAAAAGAAGTCATGTACAATGGTATAACCGGAGAGAAATTCGAAGTGGAGATATTCACTGGTTTGGTTTACTACCAGAAACTGGACCACATGGTTGCGAATAAGCTACAATCAAGATCAAGGGGTCCTGTTACTCTGTTAACAAGACAGCCAACAGAGGGAAAAGCAAAGGAAGGTGGTTTGAGATTAGGGGAGATGGAAAAAGATTGTTTGTTGGCACATGGAGCTGTCTTGACTCTCAAGGAGAGGTTTGATTCAGACAAAGTAACGATACCTATTTGTAGAGAGTGTGGTTTCATAGCTGTTTGGAACAGGGCCAAAGACAAGTATATCTGCCCAGCATGCAAGGACAGTGATGTCGTTGATGTTGAAATGTCATATGCATTCAAGCTTCTGTTAGATGAGTTGAAAACATTGTTAATTTATCCAAAGTTAAACGTTGGTGGTTAGAACGATAGAGTCAATAGAATTCAAAATAATGTCGCCGCAGCTGTTGAAGAAGCTGGCAACAGTAGAGATAACTAGACCTGAACTTTATGATAATGACGGATTCCCACTTGAAAGTGGAGTTATGGACCCGAGACTAGGGATAATAGATCCTGGCTTAAGATGTAGGACGTGTGGTCTGGGTATGGGGGCGTGCCAAGGACACTTTGGTTACATACAGCTCGTCAGGCCCGTAATTCAGGTTCTGTACGCCAAGAAAATATACAGAGTTCTGAAGATGACCTGCTCTTCCTGCGGAAGAGTTATTTCAACTTCTCATACAACAACCATAAAAAAATGTCCCCACTGTGGTGAAGAGAAAAAACAGATAAAATTCCAGAAACCATACTCGTTCACTGAAGACGGTGAACCAATCACACAGTTACAAATAAGAGAATGGTTCGAAAAGATACCTGACGAGGATCTAGAGGCTCTGGATCTTATGGGAGGAAGGCCAGAATGGTTAATACTGACAATGTTGCCTGTCCCACCTGTAATAATGAGACCTTCAATTACACTTGAGACGGGAGAAAGAAGTGAAGATGACTTAACACATAAACTAGTCGATGTCTTGAGAATAAATCAGAGACTGAAAGAAAACATCGAGATAGGTGCTCCTGATTTTATAATAAGCGATCTCTGGGAGCTTTTACAATATCATGTTGCGACATTCTTTGATAATGGATTATCAGGAATCCCAGCTGCAAGACATAGGTCTGGAAGACCACTGAAGACTCTGGCCGACAGACTGAAGTCAAAGGAAGGAAGATTCAGACAGAACTTGGCAGGAAAGAGGGTAAACTTTTCTGCAAGAACAGTAATCTCACCTGATCCAAACATAAGCATTAATGAGGTCGGTATCCCGCTTTCAATTGCAAAAGAACTAACAATACCAGTAGCTGTTCAGGAAAACAATCTTGATGTTTTGAAGCAGCTAGTCATGTTAATACCAAGCTGGCCCTCTGCTAACTATGTTGTGAGGCCAGACGGCAGAAGAAAAAAGATAACAGAAGAAAATAAGGAGGAAATCTCTCAGGAGATAGGTCCGGGATATATTGTTGAGAGACATTTACAAAACGGTGATGTTGTTTTATTCAATAGACAACCGTCACTGCACAGAATGTCAATCATGGCTCATAAGGTGAGGGTAACACCATGGAGGACATTTACTTTAAATCTTTGTGTCTGCCCACCATATAACGCAGACTTTGATGGAGACGAAATGAATTTGCATGTATTGCAGACAGAAGAAGCGAGAGCAGAAGCTGAATTGTTGATGAGCGTCGAAAAGCATATAAGATCTCCAAGGTTTGGCGGGCCAATAATAGGTTGTGAACAAGACCATATTTCTGGCAACTTTATGCTAACTCGTAAAGGTGAGAAGATCGGAAGAGAAGAAGCATTCAGACTGTTGACAAACATAGGGATTATTCCTGATCTCCCAAACAAAAAAGAATTCTCTGGAAAAGAAATATTTAGTTTAATATTACCGGAAACACTGAACATAGAATTTAAAACCAAATCTTGGACAGACCCTTGCAAAAAGGAGAACTGCCCAAAGGATGATTATGTGTTCATAAGAAAGGGTAAGCTAAAAGCGGGAGTGATTGATACAAAGGCTATAGGAAGAGAATCTGGAAGGCTTACAGATGTCATTGAGAAAGAATACGGGACAGAAACTGTTCACAAATTCATTGACAGGGTGTCGCAATTAGGAATAAGGTTTAATGATAAACACGGGTTCACAATAGGTCTGGATGACTTTGACATTCCTCAAGAAATATTCGAAGAAATAAAAAAGAAAATAGAAAGAGGTAAAATCAAAGTCAATGAACTAATAAAGAAATATAGGGAAGGCAAAATAACAGTCCTTCCTGGAAGAGATGAAAAAGAAAGCCTGGAAGATCATATTTCAAAAGAACTTGCGAAGATAAGCGAGGAAGTTGGGAAACTTGTTGAAGACTCAGTAAGAGATAACTGCGCAACAATAATGGCAAAATCAGGAGCTAGAGGATCAGTTACCCACATAAGCCAATTAGCAGCTTCAGTTGGTCAGGCTAGAATAATGGGTAAGAGAATTCATAGAGGTTATAAGGGGAGGACACTGTCCCACTTTTCTGCAAGTAACTTAGGGCCCGAGGCTCATGGATTTATATCAAATGGTTTCAGATCCGGATTAAACCCATTTGAATTCTTCTTCAATGTTATGTCAGGTAGAGAATCTCTGATGGATAAGTCTCTAAGAACCAGGCACAGCGGTTATCTGGAGAGAAGACTTATGAATGCTCTGCAAGACCTTAAGGTGGAATATGACTTCACTGTCAGAGACAATAGAAAAGTTATAATTCAATTCACACCAGGAGAAGATGGGATAGATCCTGCAAAATCAGACTGGGGCAAGTTAGATGTGAGAAACATAGTCCAGTCCGTACTAAGGTGATAAAATGGATATTAGTTTACCGCCAAAAATAATTAAGGATTTCAAGGAAGCCTGCAAAGAGTTTAAATTGAATGATGCTCAAAAAAAGAAAGCCCTTAAACTTACCAAGGAACTTTATAAAAAATCTAAGTTCGAACCTGGAGAGGCAATTGGAATTGTTTCTGCTCAAAGCGTATCAGAACCAGGAACCCAGATGACCATGAGAACATACCACGTAGCAGGTGCTGCACAGATATTGACGACTCAGGGACTACCGAGACTGATAGAGATATTTGACGCCAGGAGAGTTCCAAAGACCCCAACCATGACAATATATCTCATGAAGAAATATAACACGAGAGAAAAAGCAACAAAAATAGCTTCTGAAATTCGAGAAACAACTCTTCTGGATATTGCAATAGACCCGTCAATAAACCTTGTTGACATGAGTATTGAGGTTCCCATTGACGTCAAGGTAGCTAAAAGTAAGGGTATAAAACTGAGTAACATAGTTGAATGTGTAAATGAAACTAGAGCAGTAAAAAAGGATGTGGATGTCAAACTAAAGAATAACAAAGTAATAGTCAGACCAACTGGTGAGACCAGTGTTAAAGATCTTCAGAAACTAAAGGGAAAGGTCTTGCTCTCACATATAAGCGGTTTGAAGGGAATAACCCAGGTTATTGTTACACAAAAAGATTCTGAATGGATACTCAATACAATGGGAAGCAATCTGAGTGAAGCTCTTAACGTAAAGGGTGTGGACGCTTCGAGAATCACGACTAATCATATCCATGAAATAGAAAAAGTTTTGGGTATAGAAGCTGCAAGATCAGCAATATTAAATGAGGCTCTCGCAACGTTAGAGGAGCAGGGTCTTGATGTAGATCCAAGACATATAATGTTAGTAGCAGATGTGATGACTGCAGATGGAAAGATAAAAGCAATAGGAAGATATGGTGTTGCCGGATCAAAGGGTTCTGTCTTGGCAAGAGCCAACTTTGAAGAAACAATAAAACATCTGGTGAAAGCAGCAACAACTGCCGAAGTAGATAATCTGGAGAGTATAGTTGAGAATGTCATGATAAACCAGGTCGTTCCTATTGGAACTGGTATGTTTGACTTAATATTCAAACCAAAGAAGTGATTGTTATGAAAGAAACTAAACTGAAAGAAGCGCTGGCGAATAACAGAGCCGTTATAGGAACCAAGAGTGTGCTGAAGAATGTAAAATCCGGCGAACTTCAGACTGTCTTCGTTGCAAAGAACTGTCCAGACACCATCAAAAAGGATTTAAGTCATTACGCATCATTATCTAGTATTGAAATCGTGGAATTTGATGGTACAGGAAAACAGCTTGGAACTTTTTGCGGAAAGCCTTTTTCAATTGCAATGATAGGGATAAAAAAGTGATGTAATGAGAGAGTTTGATACTGACACTCTAAGGTTAATAACTGCTTTTGAGAATATAACCGGAACTGAAGTCAGGGATTGTATAAGGAATGATTCTTTATTCTTCCTGGTGAATCAGGGTAAGGTTGCAAGAGCGATCGGTAAGAAGGGGCAGATGATAAAGACAGCTGAAAAAATGTTGGGCAAATCAATAAAAGTTTTTGAGTGGGCAGACAAACCAGAAGCGTTTATTAAAAACATGATACCCCAGGCGCAGAAAGTGGAGATTAATAAAAATGGTGCAACTGTTTCTATCAGCAACAAAGACAGAGGAAGCGTCATAGGAAAGGGTGGAAGTAATATAAAGATAATAAGAGAATTTCTAGGAAGAAATAGTGAGATAAGATCACTTAAGATTGCTTAGATGTTTAGAATCAGCGGTCCGACGAAATCAAATATCATTATAAACAGAATTACGTAGGATATTGCAAACACTATTTTCTTTGCCTTGCGCTTTTTGAATACACTCTCCAAGATAGAATGAATCATCCTTCCGCCGTCAAGAGGGTATAGAGGCAGTATGTTAACTAATCCGACAGCAAAGGACAGTATCCATATCATTGTTATTAACAAAAGTAGCTGTTCCTGGTGATATGTTCCTTCTTTAAAGACAGGGCTGATGACAACTCCAATGTCAACATCTTTGTCTGAAACGTCAGGAGAAACATAGTAGTGGTTTCCATCAACCTCAATGTCTATGACTTTTTCTGGATCTATGACAACAGACTCATCTATGATATATTTTCCTGTCATCAGGAATTCTGAATTGAAATACTCATTGTAACTAGGGGTTGGATCGTTTCCATTAACTCCTGTCATTATCATGCCTTGTCTGAGTCCGACGGTGTGCGCTGGACCACCCTCTGTTACATTGACTATCTGCATCCCAGGAGAGGTAACCCCTGGCCAGACTGAATTTACAGCTATAAGTAGAACTATTCCTGCTATCAGGAAGTTAGCAGCTGATCCTGCAGAGAATATTCTTAGTTTGGGCAAGAGTTTTAATTTTTTGATTTTGTTCTCGTCTGGTTCAACAAATGCGCCTGGAAATATTCCTAATAAGAGCAGACCAACTGACTTCAGTCTTATTCCTTCTGCTCTGGCAATTATCCCGTGCGATAATTCATGTGGCACTAGAATTGCTGCGATTGTTATTATCCAGAACCAGAAAGGAATAAGGAGAAATCCTGGTCCGATTGCTCCTGTTGAAACTGGAGAGGGTAAAATCAGCCTGAATGCTGGCTCGGTTATTCCTCCTGACAGAATGTGTCTGGCTGTGTTGGATATTAGCATCACCCCCTGCACCATCGCATAGAGGCATACCAAAACACCAATGGTCGCCACTATCTTCCAGAAAAGTGGGGAGGTTTTTGCTATTTTGTCTATTGTTCTTCTGAATCTTCTGGTCCTTTTCATGAAAAGGATGTAGTTGGTTATTTCTATTGATTTTCTATATTTGTAAATCAGTCCGAAAACTATTGCAAAAAATAGTATAACTGATGCCAAATAGAAATCAATCATAGTCTTCTTATTACTAGTCTAATATTTAAATGTTCTAAAAAACAATAGAGTGTCTATGGAAGAAATATTTTGGGTGGACCAAACAGCAAAGAAAATAGTTGAGAGGGAAAGAAAATTCAACAGAGGTATTGATACTTTTAGAACTGAAATGGGCTTGGGTGCATCAGGCATTCCGCATGTTGGTTCTGTTGGTGATGGGATAAGGAACTATGTTGTCAACCTTGGTTTGAAGAAATATGTTAAGAGTGAGTTTTTTGCTTTTGTTGATGATATGGATGGATTGAGGAAAGTTCCGATGGGGTTCCCAGAAGAGTTAGAAGATGAGATAGGAAAGCCTGTCTCAATGATAAGAGATCCCTTCGGATGTCATAAAACATATGCAGATCATATATTGTCGATACTGGTAGATGCATATGAAAAATTGAAAATAAAGTTTGTTCTGAAAAGAGCCAGCGAAGAATATGCAAAGGGGACATTTGACAAAGAGATAACAGAGATATTAGAAAACTGGAAAGAAGTTGGGAAAATAATTCACGAAATAACTGGTCAAGAGAAATATTTAAAGCAATTGCCGTTCTTGCCCATCTGCAAAAATTGTGGAAGAATTTACACAACAGTTGCTGATAAATTTGAGAACGGAAAGGTTCACTACATCTGTAATGGTGAGTTCACAGGC
>JAFCDY010000053.1 GCA_017609445.1 Candidatus Aenigmatarchaeota archaeon
AATTCTTCCCACTTATCAGCCACAATACCTTCAACAACTTCTTCAAGAGTTATCTCTGATCCTGTGGGTAAAGTGAATTCTTCTGGTTGTTCATAAGTAAAAGTAGTTGGCTGTGAAGGTGACTGAACTTCTCTTGGAAGTGGTTGTGGAACAGAAATTTGAGGACGAGCCATTTGCGGCGCGCCCGTTATTCTTTCCGGTGGTGTTCCTCTAGGCGTAGTGTTTTTAGTAACATTTTCTTCTGGATGCCTTGAGACTGGTGGCAACGGTTCCCTTACTCCTGAACTTCTTGGAAATTGCATTGTGGGAGTCTCAGGCGGTTTAGGCATTTGTCTTTCTTTTCTCTGAACAGGGTGTCTGGAAATACTTGGTCCAGAAGGTTCAGTGACCTTTCTTTTGAGCGTTGCCTTTATTGCTCTATTGATTTGTGAAGAATCAAATCCTTGTTCTTTTAATTTTAACATCATTTGTGATTCGTTCATGCCCTGCGATGAATATCTTTCAACCAAATCAACTGGTGAATAATCCTTATTCATAGGAGGAGTTTCTCCTTTTTTTCTGAACAAAAACACCATTATCTCACCCTTTCATTCAATAATCT
This sequence comes from Candidatus Aenigmatarchaeota archaeon, assembly GCA_017609445.1. Classification (GTDB taxonomy): domain Archaea; phylum Aenigmatarchaeota; class Aenigmatarchaeia; order Aenigmatarchaeales; family Aenigmatarchaeaceae; genus JAFCDY01. The sequence continues at coordinate 602 of JAFCDY010000053.1, forward strand.
TTCTAGTTCTTCTCTAGTTATAAATGTTGTCTTAAGTGGGTTAAACAAGGAAATCAAATTCTCTAATTCTTTTAGTTGCGACTTCCTCGCCATCCTGTCCATCTTTTTGTTTATCTTGTTTATATCATTTTCTATTTTCAAAAAACTGGTGTCATATTTCTTTATTTTTTTGGAATTATCCTCTTTTGTGGCCTTTATTTCTTCATTTATTCTGAGAGCAGCATCTTCTAGACTTGATATTCTCGTTTCAATTATGGCGTGTCTCGTTTCAATAGCTCTAAGTCTCCTGCTGTGCTCATTCATCCTTCTGACTAATTCAGAAAGAATGACTTGGATATCTCTTTTTTCAGGCATTGCACCACAAAAATTATATTCGCTTGATTATATATAATACTAAGTTTGATATATAAAATAAGTGATATTATGGTCTTTGAAACAGAGGTCAAAGACGGAGTTCTAAGAATGAACTGTCTGGGATCTGTATTTGGGTTCACACTAGAGGATTCTGATGTTGTGATGGCTAGAGTCATCGATAAAATAATTGCAGAAAAAAAGGTAGTTGGCGTGGTTCTGGCCGAAACAAGAGAATATGAGTATGATCTGGATCAGACAAACCTCTTAGTTGAATTGTCAAAGGTAATAATCTCTATTCTCAGGGAAAAAAAATTGCTCTCTCTCAAAAATCTGGGAGGTAAAGAGTGTCAGAGATTGATACCCACATGGTATTCTTGGTTGCATTTTTTGGTCACATATCAATTGAGAGGGGACCCAATCGGAGCTTATGTTAATCTGATAAGAGAGTCCAGACACATAAGGACAAAGGCCATAAAATCAGAGCATCCTATGAAGGCATGTTATGAGAATTATTTATTAAAGGTTCTTATACCACTACAACAACTTCTTGAAGAAACAGACCTAATACAGATGGCTAAGCCATATCTAGAGGGTCATCACATAGGAAGCAGGGACATATATCGAGCTATCTTTAAACCAACCATCAGACCCAACTTTATGTATACCAAATTCATGTCAGAACCACCCATAGGAGAGACTGTCGCAAGATATAAAGTATCTGACATGGATGTCGAAATATTCAAAGTTCCTGGAAAGGTCAGTCACATCTATCATATAACACCCCCCGAATTCAGATTGAGCGAAAACGAGTACACATTACTGGATGGTGCGAGAAGAGTTCTTGAAGAAAGAAAACCGCACGAATTAGAGATGAGGGAACAGGAAAAGATGAGGGAGTTATTCTATAATTTAGGTAAAGAGCTCATAAGAGACCTGGCAGAACAATACAATATGAATGTTAGTCCGAATACAATCGAGAGCTTGGCTAAAATACTTACCAGATATACAGCTGGTCTTGGTATCATTGAAACACTTTTAGCTGATGCGAAGATACAGGACATTTATGTGAATTCGCCTTTAGGTAATCTTCCAGTTTTCATATTCCATGCTGATTTCGAAGAATGTGAGACAAATCTTTATCCAACTAAATCTGATGCTGAGAGGTGGTCAACAAGATTCAAACTTTTATCCGGAAGACCATTGGATGAAGCTAATCCTGTTTTAGATACAGAGTTGTCTGTCCCGGGCGGGAGGGCTAGAGTTGCAGCAATATCGCCTAGACTGTCTCCAGACGGTCTGGGGTTTGCTTTAAGGCGGCACAGAGAAAAACCATGGACATTCCCGTTATTCTTAGATGCAAAATTCTTCAACCCACTACTAGGCGGTCTGATGTCATTTATTGCTGATTACGGCAGAACATTTCTTGTAGCAGGAACAAGATCAAGCGGTAAGACATCTTTCTTAGGATCAATGATGACGCAGATACTTCCTCATTACAGAATAATCACTGTGGAAGATACTTTAGAATTGCCAGTTGAGTCTTTAAGAAATCTAGGTTACAATATTGAGAGAATGAAGTCAAGATCAGTCATCACAAGAGTGGAAA
>JAFCDY010000021.1 GCA_017609445.1 Candidatus Aenigmatarchaeota archaeon
AGAGAAAATCTAGCTCGTGCCTTGCCAGACCAGATTCAATCTGCGGTGTGTCGAGATGCTTCATCATATGCTCATATGAGTCTACTAAATCTTGTTTTGTTAGTGTGGAGAATTTCATTCTTTTTCCGGAATTTCTTTTGCACGCAAATCTAAGCGCGTTGAAACCAATGACACTTCCTTCAATATCAAAGTCGCAAGCTAATATAAATTCATCTGCACCCTTTCCGACCTTTATCATATTCTTGAGATATTTCTCAGCAAACGCCGCTCTCTTGCTTATTTCGAATGTCGGTTTCCATTCATAATCATAAGTAGGATATGCCCATCCCTTTGACGAATCTTTTAGAGAAAAGAGGTGGCCAACAGCTGGAACAACTATATGCTTCTTTTTATTCCTAGTGAACTCATAATACTTAACTCCGTCCTCGGTTTGAATCATCTTTGGTTTCCCGTTTGACAATGCTTCTGCAATTTTTCTTGAAGCGTTCGGCTTCTCTGCTATGATTAGGGTATATGACAAATTATCACCTCTTTGAAAATCAAGTATATTATATAGGGGTATATTTAAAAGCTTTTTGGTAGAAACTAAATCCTCTTGAAGGTCTTTCTTATTTTATCGATCATTCCGGTTACGTCTCCCTTCAGCACCCAGAACGTTAATGAAATCTCACCAACACTATTGGAATGCGTATAACTTTTCCCTGCCGGTATCTCAAACTCTTCCAGTGGACTTAATAATTCTTCTTTGTCTTCGAGCTTGACTAACGACGCTCCCTTGACCTGTTTCAGGAATTCAGAAACGGCCCTGGCTTCTTCTTTAATTTCAGAACCAGTGTTTAATTCAAGAAAACCGGCGCTCATGCTTTTATCAGATTTAACAATGAACATTCTTCCCTGCGGAATTTCATAGGTCTCTACCACGCTCTGGGCACTCAGTAATTCTTTCGGATTGTCTGGCAGATGATTAAAACCGCCAAACTCAGCAACAGTTATTAGCTTAATCTTACAGTCTTTTTCAAATCTTGGTTCAACCACTTCAAACATGTTGTCTGATTCGACTGTATCATCAATATAAACATCTGGGTTCTCCTCTTTGATGATGTCAAGATAATCGTCTACTCTTTGATAGTCTAATCTTCTAAAGAGTATTCTTCCGTCGGGAAATCCTAGTTTCTTCAAAAGTTCTTTGGTTTTTTCAACATCCTTCTCTCTTCCTGAAATCATATAAACTATTTCCGCTTTTTTCTTCCACAGGTTAAGTTTTTCAACTGATCCTTCTGTCGGAATGTATGTAGAGAGGTCTTCCAATTTTTTGGTTGGTTTTGTTAGCGTTCCTTCAACAAATGTCATTATTTTCATCGTTTCACCTTTTCTCTATGATTATCATGTCTTCCAGTGCTTCTACTGTCCTTTGTATCTTTTCTGGAACAGTTATGGTCTCGGATTCGTTTATAATTTTTTCTTCATCATTGACAGTTAATCTCATCTTTCCTTTGACAACATATATGATTTCTTTGGTATCATGACTATGCTCACTGCTTTTAGACCCTTTTTTCCAGACAACAACGTCTATACCTTCGATATTATATATCGTTCCCCTGTCGTCCTGCTTTACAACTTCTATTTTTTTTGATATCCATGTACACACCGTTATGAATCCTTATGCATAACCAGTTATGAATATATATTTATTTCTTTTCCAGTTTTTTTATTCCGTTCATGTAAGGGATCAAGGCTTTAGGTATCAAAACGCTTCCGTCTTTCTGCTGATATTGTTCCAAGATAGCTAACATCGTCCTTGATGTTGCGAGAGCTGTATTGTTTAGGGTGTGAACAAAGCCTTTCGGGGTTTGTCCTTCTTTTTCTCTAAATTTTATATTCAGTCTTCTTGCCTGATAGTCGGTACAGTTTGAATTTGACCCGATCTCCCTGTATTTTCCGTCAGCCATCCATATTTCTGTATCATATTTTTTTGCAGCAATTATGCCGATATCGCCTGTGCAGACATTAACAACTCTATATGCTAGTCCTAGTTCTTTGTAGAGATCATCTGAATTTTTTTGAAGTTCTTCATGTAAATCCCATGATTGTTCTGGAAGACAAAAAATAAATTGTTCTATTTTATGAAACTGGTGCATTCTGAATAGTCCTTTCGTATATTTACCATGGGTGCCCACCTCTTTCCTAAAACAGGGGCTTATTGAGATGAACTTGATTGGGAGGTTTCTTTTATCCAACACCTCATCCATAAACATTGCTGATACTGGATGTTCAGAAGTTGCAATAAGATAGAGATCATCGCCTTCTATTTTGTACATCACATCCTCAAAATCAGAAATATCTGTAACGCCCTCGTATGGCTTCCTTCTTAGCATGTAGGGCGGCGTTATCAGTCTGTATCCTCTCTTCAGCATAAAATCAATCGTAAATCTGAGAATAGCCTGATCTAAAAGTGCTAACTCGTCCTTCAGATAGACAAAACCATGACCAGCTGTTTTTGCTGCTCTTTCCTGATCAACTAAACCCAAATCTTTTGCTATTTCCAAATGGTTTTTTGGGGTAAAATCAAATTTCGGCGGATTGCCTACTTTCCTGATCTCAACGTTTTCAGAATCATCTTTTCCATATGGAACTGAAGAATGTAATAGATTTGGTAATCTTAGAAGAATAAAATTAATGTTTTTTTCGAGTTCTTTTATTTTATCTTGGTTTATCTTTATTTTTTTTGGAATCTCCGAGGCTTTTTTTAACTTATCCGAAGCGTCTTTTTTTTCTTTCTTTAGTCTTGAAATCTCCAAAGAAAGTTTGTTTCTTTCTGATTTTAATTTGTCTGTCTCTGTTTTCAGTTCCCTTGCTTTCCTATCGTGTTTTACCAACTCGTCTAGCATTTTTAATTTGTCCTTGTCCTGTCTCTTCTCTAAATTCTCTCTGATTACTGACGGATTTTCTCTTATAACTTTAATGTCCAGCATCAAAACACCTTAATATAGATTATTTTTTTGATATTTAAACGAAGGGTGGATTTAAGTATTTTTCGGTTGATTATAGTTGTATGGGAAAATGTAATAATTGTGAATTAGGGCATTCGCCTGTGGTCAGTATGGAAGGCAGCCCTATGGGCGGCGGCATTGGTAGTAAACTTTACGCTGTTGGTGGGTCGATAAGTAGAGTGGTTAATGGGAAACCCACACGCGTTCCAACTTCACAAATGGTAGGTTTATGCCCGAATTATCAGGAAATGGGCTGCGGGGGCTGCAGATACAATGCTGATGGTGTTGTTGAAAGGTTAGAAAAAGGTGACATCTCTGGGGCACACAGACTTTTCCCATTAACTTCAGATTCGATCGGTAGTTCTGGGATTAATTATGATTTGGTGGCCCCAAACGTTTAGAAGTTACAAATAATTTTTTCCCAATTCTTCTAGTTGGTCCCTGTGTTTCTCATAATGTTTTCTAACTTTAGTGAACATCGATACTAATTCAGCAGAAACTTGATTCTTCAGATCAAGTGGATGTAATTTTTTATCGATAAATATTTTTTCTAACTCAGAATACATCTTAAACTCCAAATCACCACCGAATTTCTTGTCCCTGACAATCCTGATTTTGCCCCTGACTGGGAAAATCACATATCTGCATAATTGAAGAATAGGATTATCCTTAATTATCCCCTCGGGGCAATAAGCGTTTCTGATATTTTTCTTTATCTTCTCCTCAGAGTCGTGAACCTTGATGTGTGTTTCTGGTATTGATGCGCTCATTTTAGCTCCTGGTCCTTTCAACCCAGCAACAAGCGGTGTCATGATCTCTACTCTCTTCTGATAACCCAATAATGGAAGTACCTCTCTGGCTAGGGCAAGTATGTGCCTCTGGTCAATTCCACCGAGCTGTATATCAACATCAAGATATTCTTCATCCAAACTTTGCATTATCGGATATATTAATTCGGATACTTTCGGGTTTTTCATCCTTGTTACTTCTGAGGCAGCTCTCATGGCTCTTTTTACTGTGGTCATCGTGGTCAGTTTGAACATATCCATGGAGTATTTTCTGTCAAACTGATGCTCAGAGCCTATTCTAAATTCCGGTGTCTTCTTCCACGGAAATCCCAGTTCAATACACTTCTTAAAATAATCAGACCTTTTCTTTAATTCGTCCCACGGCGCTTTCAGATCGTCCAATGCAGAATGTATATCTGCGACAAATATTTTTATCTTTATTCCTGCGTTTTCAAAGTCTATCAGCTTTCCGAAAGGAACAAAGTAGCCCATATGAAACGGTCCTGTGACTGTCAGCCCGTTATAAGCTGTTATGTCCTTTTTCTCCTTGACCAATTTTAATAAATCTTCCTTTGTCAAGATCTCTGCCGTATTTCTTGATATCAGTTCGGTTCTCTTCTCAGTGTCCATCTTAAGCACCTAATTAATCTTATACAATCTTATTAAAATATCTTCTTCCTGGGCGGGCGCTCCTTGGTATTTCCATCACTGTCTAACCACTCTATAGTTCCGTCTGAATACTTTCTCCAGGACACATTGGTATATCCGTTGAAAGAGCGCCGAACCTTTGGATTTTCTTTTGTTCCTGATGTATAATACAAAAAAGAAAGCCCAATCAGACTATCAATAAACCCGTTCACCAATCATCTTCTACGCCTCCTTATCGGAATTATCTCCATCGTATTTTTCTTTAATTTCAGAATAACCTGAGTGTTTCTGTTGTTGATGCTTAGTTTTATTCTAAACTTTGCAGGAATAACTATTCTTCCCTTAGAATCAATACTAGAAAAAACAGTAACAAGATCTTCGTTCTTTGTAAACTAAATCCCCTTTCATGTTTGCCACCAATCTATTATTCACAATAAACAGATTTAAACTTAATGTGGGACGAACCTTTATTTACTATCCCTGTTAAAGGTTTCTTATGTTCATCAAATGCCTCGGCGGTTGTAGAGAAGTCGGAAAGAACGCATTCCTTATCAAAGGAAAGAAGGAGAGGATATTGCTAGACTATGGAGTGGATGTTGAAACCGGTACACTGCCATTAGACCCTGGGAAGGTGGATCACGCCTTTCTTGCACACGCCCATTTAGATCATACTGGTGGGTCTGCGGTGTTAATGAAGACAGAAAAACCGCCGCAGGTATATGCCACAGCAGTTACATTTGACCTGACTCACTTATTGTTGAAAGATTCATTAAAAATCGCGAGACTTAACGGACAAGAGGAACACTACACAGAAATGGATATAAGAAGACTAAAAAAACAGGAGAATATGATAAATTACGGGAAGCAGGTAAAAACAAGTGAGATGATAATAGATGTTCATGACGCAGGGCACATACCTGGCTCCTGCTTGTTTGTAGTTAACGTCGGTGGAAAACGGGTTCTTTACACAAGTGACTTTGGGATTAGAAAATCGAGGTTGTTGGATGGAACAAATATAAAACAAATAAAAAATATTGATGTCGCTGTTATGGAGTGCACGTATTCCAGCAGAAACCATCCCGACAGAGTTGAGAGTGAGAAAAAATTATTCAATTTTGTAAATGATACTGTGATGAATGATGGAATTGCCTTGATTCCTGCTTTTGCTGTAGGGCGTTCTGCTGAAGTTTTAATGGTACTCAACTCATTCAACCCAAAGTTTCCAATCTATCTTGACGGAATGGCCAAAAAGGCCACAGAGATCACTTTAAAATATCCTGAGTTCTTGAGGGACCATAAAGAACTAGAAAGAGCAGTTCAAAATGTGAGATTCATAAGAAACGATAAGGACAGAAAAGAGGCCCTCAAGAAACCGTGTGCTATTATTACAACCGGCGGTTGTATCAGCGGCGGCCCAGCTGTGTATTACATAAAGAGGCTATGGGATAATCCGCTGAACTCTTTAACATTCACAGGTTACCAAATACCTAAAACAGGTGGGAGATATCTTCTTGACACTGGAAGGTTTGTTACAGAAGAAATGGATCTTAAACTAAAAATGAGCATTAATGCTCTCGACTTCTCTGGTCATTGTGGAAGAGACAATCTTTTCGAATTTGTGAAAGTTGTGAGACCCAAAAGAGTTGTCGCAATCCACGGAGACAACTGCCAGAGGTTTGCAACAGAAGTAAGAGGTAGGTTTGGTATAGATGCGATAGCGCCAAAAAACGGCGACGAAATAGAAATCTAGAAGTTTTCTAAACTCTTATAAAAAACAAACCCCAAAGATATTTCATGATCAAAATAGACGGTTCTTATCTTGAAGGTGGTGGACAAATACTTAGGACAGCTGTTTCTCTAGCTGCTGTAACAAACCAACCCTGCAAGATAATAAACATAAGAAAGGGGAGGCCGATTCCTGGGTTGAAACCACAACATCTCAACAGCATCCGAGCTGTATCAAAAATCTGCGACGGAAATCTTAGAGGGGATAGAATAAAGTCTGAAAAAATTGAGTTCTATCCAAACAAGATACAAAACGGATTCCACAAGATTGATATCGGAACTGCTGGTTCTATTGGATTGGTTCTACAAACCTTGGTTCCAGTATGCATCCGAGCAGAAAGGCCAGTTAAACTAGAAATAATAGGCGGGACTGATGTGAAGTGGAGTCCTAATATGGAGTATTTTCAGGAAGTTTTCTGTAGAAATATAAAAAGAATGGGGATTGAGATTGAATCTGAAGTTGTTAGATACGGCTTCTATCCTAAGGGCGGCGGAATCGTGAAAATTACAATAAACCCGTGCAAGGAAATTGGACTATTGGATTTGATAGAAAGAGGAAAAATAAAGCGTTACGATATCAGAAGTATCGTTTCTAAAGGTTTGGAAAAAGCAAAGGTCGCAGAGAGGCAGATAGAAGGCGCAAAAAAGATAATCGAAAAATTCAACTGCGAGTATTTTAAATATGACCACACACTGTCGCCTGGTTCCTCTGTCCATATTCACACCCACTGCGACAATTGTGAACTGGGCGTGACTGTCCTGGGTGAGAAAGGAAAACCTGCCGAGAAGGTTGGAGAAGAGTGTGCCAAGGAATTGGAAAAACAACTAAGAACTCATGCATCTTTAGACAGATGGATGGCTGACCAGATTCTACCTTACATGGCTCTGGCAGGTTCAGGAAAGGTTACAGTAGCAGAAATAACAAAACATTGCCTGACAAACATCTGGACAATAGAGAAATTCCTGCCAGTCAGATTCAGGATAGAAGGAAAACAAGGCAAGCCCGGAGTTATTTCCATTACCTAGGTGATAAGAACATGTTACCTATAAATGAGTCAGGATATGATAACTTGATTAAAAGCATGGATATTAAGAAGATGTCTAACAAATGTAAGATGTATTTGCTCTCTAGTGAGAACATTAAGAACAACTATCGGATTCTGCCGATTCACAAAAAGAATGTTCTAGTTGTCTGTGGTTCTGGCGACCAAGTCTTGGATATGGTATTGTATGGACCCAGAGAGATAATAGCATTCGATTTGAATAGAAATGCTCAGTTTGAAAACAAAAAGATTCGATCTAATCTACTTGTCAAACATACCATCTTATCTAAAAAAGCCTGCTTCTTTTTCAGGAAGTCTGACCACGTTCTTTAATAACATTATTCTGAAGAATCTGTCAAAGCTTCTATCAAAAACCGGCGAAATCGCATATTGTGAAGTTTATAGTTTTTTCAAGGATAAGAGTAATATTCCTAAACTTGCAACACAAGATATTATTCGAAAAATTAGAGATATCGGTGATTTTGAAGTTGAACAAAACAGGGTACATGGCCATTACAACAAAAGAAAGTACGACATCATAATAAGGTTAAAGCCTGTATAATAAAGTACCCCCAAATAATTTCCAATCTCTCTCAGAAACTTATCAACTGACAGATAGCCCTCTTTCTTCTCTTATCCTCATATATACACCATGATAGCCCGGATCTATATCCCAGAACGGCACTCTTAATTTTCCCATCTCAACATAAGAAGATCTCATTATGTGCAACTTTTTGGCTTCATCCAGATATCTATTTGCAGTCTGATGATGTAACCCGCTCTCGAGAGAGAGGGCATTTGTCGTCATAGAATGTTTCTTTTCATATATGACATCTAAAAATCTTATTACAATATCGGCGAAATTGTAGTTTCTTCTGGGTCTGGAAGTATATTCTGTAGCATTTTCCTTTCTTGATCCGTTTCTTCTATTATGATTCCTGCCACAGAGTTCGCATATATTATCTACACCCATTACAATCACTTCTTGTTAAATAACTAGAGGGAAAAGCTTAAATTTCATAGGGATTTTTTATTGACTGAAATAATCCTGAGTTCGCCATATGTTAATTTGTTGCTTATTGTTCTGTTTGGAATCGGATAATATGTTTTTCTAATCACATTGAACTTGTTATCTCTCAGAAACTTAACTAGATTTTCCTCGTTCCAGAACTTTACATGAGTCTTGTCCTTACTGAAATCTTTCTCAGTCGGAACGATGATCAACAGTTTTCCGTTATTCTTTAAAACTCTTTTGACTTCTTTTATAGCTCTCTTGGGGTTTGACAAATGTTCGAAAACATGAGAAATCAAAATGCCATTGAAGCTGTTCTTCTTGAATGGTATTTTATAGATGTCTCCAACAAAACACTTATGTCCCTTCTTTCTGCAATATTCCACACAATAACTGTTCTTGTCAATACCAACAGAGTTTTTGTATAATTCTAGCAGTTCCCCAAGACCGCAGCCGACATCAAGTATTTTTCCTCTAAAGGTTTTCATTATTGATCTGTAAGTGAATTTTCTAATTAGAAAACTTAGTTTAGTTCTGTTTTTGAGGTAACTGAAATATTCTTTCTGGTCTTCTCTCATATTTAGACGCCTTTGATATAATCTTTCAGTTCTAACATTAAATCATTTATGCCTTTCTTGGTTTCACAGGATATTGGAATGTTATCAAACTTAATTTCTGACAACTCCCTCATACCTTCAACATCTGCCTTGTTCACAACAACTATTGTCTTCTTCCTGAATGTCTTCTTTATTTCCTTATAGAGCTTCATCTGCTCTTCGAGAGAATAACCACATGTCTCGCTCACGTCGAAAACATATATAACAATATCTGCAAGATGCTTCAGAACAACGATAGCCTGCATTTCGATCTTGTTCCTCTTTTTCAGCGGCCGATCCAACAATCCAGGAGTGTCAATGAACTGGACTTTCTTAAATCTAAAATCCCTGAAACCCAACATCAGCCCTTTGGTAGTGAATGGGTAAGGCAAAACTTTGGGGTTTGCGCCTGTGATACATCTTAACAGGGACGACTTTCCAACATTCGGCAAGCCAGCAACTATAACTGTTGGTATCTCTTCAAGATCAGGCAGTCTCCTTAATTCTCGAGACGCTACATATATTCTCTTCATCTCCTTTCTGTATTTTCCGAGGTATGAGCTTACCCTTCCGTAGAAACTTTTCCTGGCGTCCCTGCATTTGTTGGTTGTTCTGCACTTGGTCAGGCTGTCAAGATACTTCATTTGCATTTTTTTTATCTGATTGGCCATCCACCTTATCTTACGCAGGTCCTCAGTAAGCACATTAGTATTAATTATAAGATCTGACAATTCGGCGTAAATTTTAGGAATCTTCTCAAAATCTGGAAAGGAATTAACTGTTTTTTTTAATTTGTCATAGATATAGTTGGAAGTGGTTTTTATTCTGATTCCTTCTTTTTGCTGGGCTTTCTCCAATCTTTCTCCTGTTATCTCTGTTTTCTCTACTGTCTTGGCAGCAGATCTGAACGCGTTGGAGATTAATTCTTCCTTTTCGTATGCTGTCACTTTTTTGAACGGATTCGCCATGAGGATTCTTATGATGGTCTAGCTTTTTATAGTTGTTTTTTCTTAATCTCTTTAGTTCAGGTGATGTATTGAAGACTGATTTTCTGAAAAACAACTGGCACATCATACTATTGGTAGTGATATTTCTATTGTCATTCTACATACGGATAATAAACGTAACACCAGATAGGATTGTTTCATTTGATCCGGTCTATCAGCTTAGGTTCGTGAGCTATCTATCTGAGTGGGGCACGCTTCCGGTATGGGATGAGTTAACATATTACGTTGGCAGACTTGTCACTGTGGGTGAAAACCCTCCGTTCATGTGGTATCTAACTGTCTTGGCATCGTTCATAACAGGAATGTTTGGTATGAGCCTGACTACAACAGCATCTTACCTAGCAGGTCTCTTTGGGGCACTGATAACAATTCCTGCTTATCTGTTGGGTAAAGAATTATCAAATAAATATGGCGGCTTATTGTCTGCTACACTGATGGGAACTGCTCCACAGATTCTGATACGTACCTTCGGTGGGTCGTTTGATACAGACCAGTTGGTACTCTTTTTCATTTTGTTTACCTTATACCTTGGTTACTATGCATTAAGGAAAAAAACTGTGGCTAGTTATTGTTATGCATTGATAGGGTTCTTCGTATTCATGCTGACTTGGAACATCTTCACATATACGTTCTTTATACTTTCAGGTTTTGTGGTAGTTTATTTCCTGGTTGGGTTGGTGCTAGGAAGCGATAGGCTTGAGGAAGAAAAACGGAACTTCAGTAATAAAATCAGAAAAAGTTTTCAAAAACTAAAATCACATCTTATTGTTCTGGTATCTTTACTAGTTGGTATTTCAGTTACCGGACTCATAGTAAAGCTTAATTGAATTTGCCAGACAAGCAGAGTCGTTGATAGTGAATATTTCAATCGCAGAGCTGCAGCCGTTCAGTGTTTTTAATGCGAATGGTTGGTTTCTTACAATGGGAAGATTCCTGACTGAGAATGTGATATTGAACCATCTAATCCTAATACTTTTCTTCGGTTTGATATTCACTGGATTCTATCTAACATATAAAAAGAATATAAGAGTATTCTCGTTCCTGTTGACACTACTCGTGGTTGCCTTGTATACAACAACAAGAGGCATAAGATTCACCGAGTTCACATCAGCTCTATTCATAATCCTGATTTCTGTAGGATTTGGCTATTTATTCGAGTATCTCTCGAAAAGAGAGGCCTTCCTAAAATCAGTCGGGATCGGTATGTTTGTTATGTTGTTTATAATAGCATTCGCGGTCTCGCAACCATTAGCTCAGAACCTAGGACCTGACAACAGTCCTAACTGGAACGCTGCATGGAGCTTCATAAAAGAAAACACCCCAGAATTGTCCCTGATAGGAACTTGGTGGGACCCAGGTCACATGATAGCTGGAACAGCTGAGAGAAGGAATATGGCTGATGGAGCACACTGCTCTCCTTCTTCATGCATGTATAGCATAAACGACAGAATAACAGACGCCGGTAAGATAATGGCAACTACAGATGAAGCTGAATCAGTAAAATTAATTAATAAGTATAAAGGAAACAGCCCTAAAGTTTATTGGATAGCATCATCAGATTTGATCGGAAAATTCCAGTGGATCCAGTATTTTGGAACTGGCTGTGATGCAAGAGTATCTCCGCAGTGTCCGTTGTATTATCAGATCGGTTTAACAGATATAGCACAAGTTACTGGTGATGTGACCTCGATGCAGTACAATAATGTATTTGTGCTTGTGAAGGAAGGAAGTCCTCCAATACCTTTCATAGTTCAGAATAGAAATGCTATGTTCTTTAAGGAAGTGATCTACTATACAAAAGGAGGTCTGATGTTGCATAGTTTCACCCAAGAGACAGTTAATAATATATCTGATTCGCTTAAGCCTCTGGAGGATCAGATGGGTATAGTGTTCAATACGCAAATAAATGACCTGACCGTGTGGCTTCCACCAACGCAGTCTTACGTTGTACTAATACCTCCACATCTTAGAGAAAGTGTGTTCACAAAGATGTTCATGTTAGAGGGTTCTGGATTAGAGAATTTCAGACAAGTGTTCCGAAATGAAGACGTAAAAATATATGAAGTTATTTTTTGATCTGGTGTGCTAGTTTTATGGAAAAGAAAGACATCATAAAGTTTTGGGATAAGTTCGCCGAAGAACATCAGACCTCAAAGGTTTTCAATTTTTCTCCTGTAGCTGTTCCGTTTGTTGTTAGGGACACTTATGAAAAGTTCAAAGAAGAATTTTTGAATAGAAACAAGAATAAAATAAGTGTTCTTGAGGTCGGTTGCGGAACTGGCGTATTTACAAAACTTCTTATTGAAGAGAAAAAAATCAAAAAAATCGTTGCAGTAGACATTAGCCCAAAGAACATCGAACTCTGCAAAAAAAACATCAAACACAAGAAACTAAGGTTTGCAGTAGGTGACCTGGAGAATCTCAGATACAAAAACAACAGTTATGACCTAGTGGTTGGTTTCGAGACATTACATCATTTGGATGGTGTTGATTCTGCTATAAGCGAAGCCTTTAGGGTTTCTAAAGAAACAGTTATCTTCAACGAACCAAACTGGTATTGTCCTATTAGGAGGCTTACTGAGATGTTCTACTATAAACCAGAAATACACGAAACCAGCTTCAAGCCAGAAGAACTGAAAAAATTATTCAAGAAACACACCGATGATATAAAGATCTTCAAATATTCATTCATATTTCCTTACATAAACAGCCAGAAGTTTATCGAGTTTAACTATAGACTAAGTAAGACGCTGAACAAAACATTTCTTAGGCACATTTCAGCTAGTTTATTAATTGTTGGAAAGGTAAAGTAAAGATGGTGAACATGGATGAAAACGTATAAAATCGTGACCATAATACCTGCTTATAACGAGGAAAGGAGAGGAAAGATATACAGTGTTATCAAGAGCACGAAAAAATATGCTGACAAAGTAATAGTTATCGATGATGGTTCTACTGACAATACATCAAAAATCGCTAAGAGGGCCGGTGCAAAAGTAATCAGATATAAAATAAATCAGGGGCTCTCATATGCAACACACCTCGGAATAAAGGAAGCTCTCAAAGGCAGAAAAGACGTGATCATAATCATTCTTGATGCAGACGGGCAGCATAACCCAAAACACATACCAGAATTTGTTTCTAAAATAGAAAAAGGATATGATTATGTTTACGGTAAAAGGAACATATCTAATTATCCTCTTATAAGAAGGATTGGTAATTTCGGTCTCAGCACGCTTACCAATCTGCTGTGTCCAACAAAGATAAAGGACACTGAATGCGGATATAGGGCGTTCACAAGCAGAGCTGCCAAAAAAATAAAATTATACTACAAAAAAAAAAAAAAAAGAAACAACAAACCCAAATGGTATGTGAAATAGAACTTGGCAAAACGGTGTTCCATAAAAATAAAGCGGTTGCAAGGGGTTTCAAAAATTTCTTCTGGCTTCTGAAGAAGAGGCTTGGGGTTCTATAACACTTCGTATACTGATACTTCAGAATTTGAGAAGACTAGATTGTATCTATTATCATTATTTACTCTTTCTATGAAATTATAAGTAAACACACCGATGAGGTTTGCATGAGGGATAACATAGTTTTGAGCCACGACCTGTCTCCAAATAAAAATATGGGAAACTCCATATTCTTTTAGTTTGTTGTAAATAAATTCGTTATCCTGTGTTGACATTAGTTCAGGAAAATCATGCGTGGTCCAGACAACCTTACGGTTTGCATATTCCATAACGCTTCCCATATAAACAGTGAACAATACGCTATCTTCTGGTGTGTTGTACTTTATCCAGTTAAGTCCTTCTATATATGCTGCCGGATATCTGACCTGATTTGATGTTGAGCTGACGACACTGGCAGACGTGTACAGACCAAGGACTACGACCACTATTAGGAATATTGTAAGTGTCTTTCTGAAATCTTTGAGTTTCCATAGAAATAGTCCTCCTAACAAAGCTATCTGTGGATAAATAACAGAAAAGTGCCTGTATTCGAGTATGGTGTACCCTGTTATATGTATTACAGAAAATGACAAGATAAACACAAACACCATGATTATAGAAAAGATAAGTAACAGATTTTCTTTTTTGTTGCCGTCCTTGTTGTAGAACAAATAAGATGCTCCGAAAATAGCCAAGATGGCCGGTATCCACCCGAACGATGTCATTATGTTAGCGATGGAGAGGCTAACTGGGGAGATTGAAGACATGGCGTCGACCATCCACTGTGGTCTTGGGTTGTCATAACTAAACATAGTATTAAGCGGTTCAAAATATGGGTAGTTGAATAGAATTATGTTTTTGATGACATACGGCGCTATTAGAACTGAGAAAACTATCAGTATCAATAATAGGTTTTTAAGATAGTTCTTGTTCTTGCTTTTTGAGTATAAAAACAATAGATATAGAAATACTATGACTACCATTATCAGACCACTGAATTTCGTGAAGTAAGCCATTGCTAGAAATATTCCGAGTATCACGGCTTTGTGGCTTAACCCGCTCCAGTTCTTGAATGAATCAGAAAATGAAATCACAGCATAAGTGATCAGTGCGGAGAAAAACGCAATAGGAACTTCTAGATAAGCTAGCATCGAGAAATGGCTGAATGATGTTATTGTCAATAACAAAAATGCGGAAGCAATCCCATACCAGATATTAAATTTCTTACCTGTCATGTAAACGAGTAGAACTGTCAGGATACCCAATACAGCTACGACAACCTTTGCGAGTGCAAGGCTTGATCCGAATACCATGAACAGCGATGAAAACACGAGTGTCATAAAGAATGGTTGTATCAGCGGCATCTCACTCTCAAAATTATAACTAAAGTATTTTATTGGTTCTGGTTTTGAAAATTCCTCCCCCAAGAATCTATACAGCGCTTCGTCTTCACCCAGCATTTCTGTATTAAACGCAGATATTGTGAAGAATATTCCTAGAAGAACTATAATTACCATGAAAACCGTCTGAAGGGTTTTATCGTTTATTTCCATTTCAATCTCCTTTAACTATTTAATAAAGACTTTTGTTATCTTAAATATGTGCTCCCTCGAAAACCATTTTCTTTAAAATGCCGAAAACATTATTCCTTATGGGATGCTTTATCGCATTTCTTATTCTTGTTTTCATTTGGAGCTTTTTGAATCTTAGGAATAATTCGTGCAGTTTCTCCCTACCCAACACGTCAGACAGAATTATGGCTTTCTTATAATTATCGCCGAACATGACATCTAGTTTTGACCAATCAAAATTCACGTCATCGACAAGACCCTTTTTCTTAGCAAGATCCCATATCGGAGTTCCTGGCAACGGGGTAAGGACGTATGTTTCAAAATGGTTAACTCCTGATGTGGCAGCCAGTTTATAGGTGTCCATTATTTCACTTTCTGTCTCGTCAGGTGATCCGATGACAAACCCTGCGTTCACAAGAATGCCGTATTTGTTTGCCAGTCTGACAGCATTGTAATTTTGCTCGACCGTTACTGTGGACTGTCCACCAATCCCTTTGAGATATGTCAGGATCCTCTCATTGCCAGACTCCAGACCCAGAACTATTTTACTTACATTCATTTTTTTTAATAGTGACATCGTCTTGTCGTCAACCATGTTAGCTCTTGCTGAACAACCTATCTTTACATTTACTTTTTCTTTTTTCATGAGGACAGCAATTTCCTCCAGTCTTTTTTTATCAGCTATGAAAAGATCATCAAACATTTCTATGTATTTCACACTATAGTTGTCTACAAGTAATTTCATCTCTTTAACGACTCGTTCAGCCGAATGGAATCTAACTTTATTCCAGAACCTAGAAGAGCTGCAAAATATACACCTGTACGGACACCCCCTTGAGGTGAACATAAAAGTGTGCTTTTCTATATCCAACAAATCCCTTGCTGGCATTGGAATGCTGTCCAAGTCTTTTATCAGCTCCCTTGGCGGGTTGATCACAACATTTCCGTTCTTTCTGAAGGCGATTCCTCTTATCTTTTCTAATTTCCTGAAATTGTTTTTAAACAATTCCACTATAGTATTTTCCCCTTCACCTATTATTGCTACATCCATGTCTTTTGTGATAGACTGTGGTAGAGATGATATGTGGACGCCACCTATGATAACTTTTCTACCGTATTCCTTAGAAATTTTTGCATATTCCTTTGCTGTGTTATAGTTTTGTGATACAGAAGATATTCCAACAACGTCTGGATTAAAACTGTTTAGTGTCTTTTCGAAGTCACTGAAAATTATTTTAACCTCAATGTCGTCAAAGTTTTTTTTAAGAACTGCTGCCAGGTAGGCTAGATTCAGTGGAGGGAAGCGCATCTCCAACAGCCTATTCTTGTTTATTGCATTAATGAATAAAACCTTAATATCAAACACCCATAAAAGATCATCTTTAGAGTTACATTTTTAAAATCTTAAGTGCGACTTTAATTTTTCCCTTCAAATCCTTAAGACTTCTCACACGGAAAAGTTCAGATATAATTATTCTTGGTCTGAAGTAGAATTCTTTGTATGCTTTTCTTATAATCTCCTCGAGTTCTTTTTTGTTCAGATGGGGGTAGGAAACTTGCGCGTTTCTTATCGGATCAAGTGGTTTATACTCTTTACCGACCATCCAACCGTGTTTCTTTGCTAGTTTATTAAACTCCGTGTGTGGGAATGGTGTGCATATTGAAATTAGAACATACCTGCATTTCAGTCTTTTAACTTCGCTCAAAGTATTCTCTATGGTTTCTTTTGTCTCTAAAGGCGACGCAGCCAGAAGAACATTTATCTCTGGTTCAATTCCGTATTTTTTTAGAATTTCAACTGCCTTGTAATACATCTCAACCTTTTCGCCTTTCTTGATGTCGTCTAGTATCCTTTGGTCAAAAGATTCGACCCCTATGTCTATGAACTCGCAACCCGATTCCCCTAGTGCTTTTATGATTTTTTCGTTTAGAAGCATGTCTGCTCTGGCGAGAGCACCCCACTTGAAACCGTATTTTTTGAGTGCCCTTGCTATCTTTATCATCCTCTTTTCGCCCCAGACAAACTGATCGTCTACAAAATATATTGACTTGTATCCTTGTTCCTTTAAGATTTTTAACTCTTTGTTCACGTCTTCAGCTGATCGCATTCTTACTGCTGGTTTGCATTTATAGGTTTTCTTGTATTCAATCTCTCTGGCAAAACTCTGAGAATTCGGAACACAATATGTGCACTGTCCAAAACATCCCCTAGAAGTCAACATTATGGTGAATGGTCCCGGAAACTTTGGGTTATAATATTTGTTTCTGTCGATAAGAGTTCTGTCTGGTATTGGCACTTTATCTAAATTCTCTATTGGTGGTCTAGATTTATTGTTTATTACTTTTCTGTCATAATATGATATTCCTTTTACATTTTTTATTTTTTTAGAGCCAATAGACTTAACTAATTCTAGGATTGTTCCTTCTGATTCTCCTCTTATAACAAAAACGTCCTTTCCATCTATGAAATCTCTTGGGTTTGCTGTTGGTTCAGTACCAATAAAAATTACTTTGGACCCCTTCCTGTATTTCCTTACCATTTTCTTTGCCATGTTGTCAGTTTTCTTGGAAAGGAACACGGTATAAAATACGTAAATTTGAGAATCATCTTTCTTAAGAAATTCTATAAAATCTTTCTTTGTTGTGTTTTCTGTTGTGAAATCCTTGACCTTAACCGCATAACCAGCATTTTTTAGGATTGTTGCTGGATATAATATGAATATATTTGGTTGCGAATATAGTCCGTAGTTGCATCCGAATATTCTTTCAGCCGCTAGTTTCTTGTCAAGTGGTGGCGGTGTTAGGAAAGTTATTTTCATGTTGTTTTTGCTGCTGTGTTTTAACATAAGATCACTTACTTTTTAGATATGATAAATATTGTGCTCCTGTTATTAAGACGTTCTTAAATTGGTTAAAGTTCTTTATTCTCTTTATGGTTTTTAGTATGTACTTTGGTCTTAATAAAAATCTTTTGTGTGCCTCCTTTACTAATTTTTCTATTTCTTCTTCGGGAATGTCTCCAGTGGATAGGATATATCTTTCTCTTACCTCTTGGTCATATGGGTTTTTGGCGTTCTTAGATACCACCCAACCCTTTTCGTTAGCAAGATCAAACAGTGGGGTGTTCTTCATAGGAGTGAGTACGCTTATCTGGACATAGTCTGCATCTATTTCCTCTGCAAAACCAATTGTTCTCATAGCATCCTCTTTAGATTCGCCAGGTATACCTATTATAAGATAAGCCATCTTCTCTATACCGACTTCTTTTGTAATCCTGAAGGCTTCCTCAATCTGCTTTACTGTTATTCCTTTTCTTAGGAAGTCTAGAGATTTCTGGTTTCCAGACTCGACACCATACGATATAAGAGAGCAGCCGGCTTCTTTCATTTTTATAAGTAGCTCTTTGTCAACTAGGTTAACTCTGCATTCGCATTTCCAATCTATTCTTAGTCCTCTTTTGATTATACCGTCGCATATTTCGATTGCTCTTTTTTTATCGACTACAAATAAATCATCATAAAATATGAAAGATCTTATTCCGTATTTTTTATATGATTCCTCAATCTCGTCAAGAACATTGGCAGCTGATCTGGCACGCCAGGCATTGCCGAACATAGTTTTATTGCAGAAAATGCAGTTGTACGGACACCCTCTGGACGTTATTATGACATCTATTTTTTTGTGTTTTGACATAGGATAACGATATTTGTCCATTGGAAGTAGGTCTTTTGCTGGCATTGGAATGCTGTCCAAGTCTTTTATCAGCTCCCTTGGCGGGTTGATCACAACATTTCCGTTCTTTCTGAAGGCGATTCCTTTCACCTTGCTAATGTCTTCTTCTTTATCGAGCTTGTTCATAAGTATTGGCGCGGTTGTTTCTCCTTCGTGCATTATAATTATGTCAATCTCAGGACAATCCTTAAAAGTGTCGTGTGTCTGTATGGTTCCGTGAGGTCCGCCCAAGAGCAAATGTTTACAATATCTCTTTGCTATTTTAGCTGTTCTGTATGTTCTGTCTATTGTTGGTGTCATTCCTGTGATACCAATAACGTCAACCTTTCCGTGTTTTTCAAGTGCTTCTTCAAGTTCTCCCCATGACATTTGGAGCGCATTAGCATCAAGAATCTCTACCTCAAATCCGTCCCTCTTCAGGGATGCGGCCACGTAACTAAGACCTATTGGTGGGATTATAAAATTCTCAAATCTCTTTTTTTCTCTTGGCGGTGGGTTTATAAATAAGACCTTCATTTTTATCAGTGTTATTTTTGTTATAAAAGCTTATAAATCTAGGAGGAAAAAGAATATTTCAAAATACACAAACCAACAGTTATTCCTTGTTTTATGACGGAGTGTAGACTCTTTATCTTTGCTGGTTTTGTTATTCTTATCGGAACTTCGACAAAGGAATATCCTTTTTTGTTTATCTTGATTGGTATTTCTACTGAAAATCCCATCCCAAAGTCCTTTATGTTTATCTCACTTAGGGCCCTTGATTTGTAACCTCTGAATCCAGATTGGACATCTGTAAGGTTAAGACCAGAAAAAATCCTTGTTTCAAGCGAGAGCATTCTGAGGGCAAGCATTCTTTTCCAAGAGGACCACTGCTTCCCACCCATAAACCTCGAACCAACAACAACATCATATCCTTTGTTCAGCTGTTTGATTATTCTTGGTATGTCTTTCGGGTCGTGCTGACCGTCGCCATCTATTGTTATTATGTAATCTGCTTTCTTTTTTAGAGCCAACTTAATTCCATCGTGAAGAGTTTTTCCGTAACCTATGTTGTTTTTATGTTTTATTACGGTCGCGCCAAACTTCTTAGATATTCCAGATGTATTGTCAGTAGAACCATCATCAACAACAATAACTCTGCCGTATTTCTTGCACTGCCTTAAAACTTTTCCGATTGTCCTAGACTCGTTGTGCGCTGGTATAACTATGTATGTTTTCAAGGTATCAACCTGCCGCGCTCATTATGAAACCGACCGACCAGACAGCTGTTCTAATCAAGAATATAATGATATATGTTAAAAATTCTCTGGTGTTTCTGCTTAATGTAAAAGAGTCCTTTGCAAAGATTAAAAATAGAAGTATCGTTAAAAATCCAGAGATATAAAATGATACATTGAAAACAAATCCCAACAAGAATGATAAGACTATAAAATAGGCGAGAAACGGCTGTGCTATCATGCCTGGGGTTGTTATCTCTCCACCCTTCATTTTTTCTTTGTGTTTTGTGTATATTTTTGGTGAGAACTTAGCATAGATGTATTGTTGTCGTATAAACTTTCTCCAGGTAGCTCTGTGGTAATGATAAACAATCGCTTGTGGAACATATCTTATTTTTCCGAACTTACTTATCTCGAAAGAAAAGTCTGCGTCATAACCTATCCTTAGTTTTGTATTAAACCTAATTTTCTTCGCTGTCTCTGTTTTGAATGCGACATTCATCGTAGGGGCCTTGTCAATATACTTTCCCATTTTTTTGTATCTCGCTTCAAGTTCTCGACCCAAAAGGTTCTGGAGTCCTTTACTGGTCCTAGGATTAGAACAAAAACCAGCCACCTCAACTACATCTGGAGAATCAAAACCAGAAATAAGTTTTTTCAACCAGTTCTTAACAACCTTGTTATCCCCATCTATAAGAGCTATGTATTTTGTTTTTATTTTGTTAAGCGCCCAATTATAAGCCTCCGGTGCCCATCCCCTCTTCTGATACAGTTTTATTTTCTTGCCGTATGATTTCAATATTTCATATGTGCCATCGTCAGAAAATGCATCTACGACCATTATTTGGTAACTAGGATAATCAATATTTAATAAGGAGTTTATGCACATCTTTATTGTTTCTGCGCTATTTTTGACAGTTATTAGAACAGTAACTGATGGGTACTTCATCTTTATCTACCGTCTCATAGTTTAACACGGTGCGTTTTAAACTTTTCTTTCGGATAATTTATAACACTCTCTGATTACTTGTTTTATAAAATTCCCTCCATATTTATCTGGGAAGTGGTCTAAGATGTCTATATCATCACTACTCACAATTCTCAAAACAAACAGCAGCAAGACGTATAGTACTAGATCGAATATAACTACTAGACCCTTTGCTATGAAACTACCGAGATAAGATGTTGAGTATAAGACAATTGAGAACAATAGTGTGACTGGTATTATTAAAAAAGACTTTCTTCGAATCTTAAGTTCAACCATCCTGGTCGTATAATACAGAGAAAGCGTTAACAACAATATCTGCGATGTTAGAAACGCTATGACTGCTCCCTGTGCACCATAGAAAGGTACTAGGTACACTGAGAGAATTATGTTGAGTATCATTGCTGCCACTATAAGAAACATTCTCTTGACCGGCTTTCCGATAGAATAGATGAATATCAAGAGTAGGTTACTGATTCCGAATAACAAAGTCCCTAAGAAAAATCCTGGAAACAGTATAGTGGCTGGGAGATATTGATCTGTATACATGAGTCTTATTGCTGTTTCAGAGAACATGGCAAACAAAATAAACAATGGTAATACCGTCAATATGTTTATCTTTGTAGATATCGAAAGTATCTTAATTGCACTTTTCTTGGATCTTCTCCAAAGCTCTGAGAGGGTCGGCAATATGGAGTGTGCAAATATAAACGGTATGAACAATAGTATCTGACTTATGACGACGGTAGCACCCAGCATAGCGACACTGGTCATTGATCCTAGAATACCGAGAACAATCAAGCCACCCTGGAGCAGAAGGAAAAACGACAGCAAATAAATCAGACTTGAAATTGAATACCGATAAAATCTCTTTTTATCGAACTTTCCAGGCTTTAGTTTCGGGAGTAGCAGGACTAGGACAATGATTATTATAAAGAAGGATATTGACCAAGAAGCCGCACCGCCCAAAGCCTGTAGTCCAATTGAAACGAGAAGAATTGCCAAGAGTACTCTCAGAACATTTCCGATCAACTCTGAAACAAAAAGTTTTTTGAATTTCTGAAGGCTGATAAAGATGCCTCTCACAATAGTCCAAGCCACTCCTGTCAGTACGATAAATGACAATAACTGCAGAGGCGCTACCATTTCAGCAGAACTATATATTATTTGTGATAGTTGTGGAGCAAAGAAGTATATTAGTCCTGCAAAAACAAGAGATAAGAGCAGTGCTAGTTTTAGAGAATGACTGATAATTCCATGTGCCTGCTTGATTTTTTTCTTGTCTATGAGTTCTGGAACAAGTTTGGAGATGGATTCAAATAAACCTAAAGAACACACATTAGCGAGCACATAAAACAGTGCTATCACTGTAGTGAGTATTCCGTATTGCTCTGGAACTAACATCTTTCCCATAATAACCCAGAAAAGATAACCGGCCAGTGTTATGGTTATGAAATCCAGTGAATAGTAAAAAACATTCGACACAACCTTTTTTCCATAACTCAATTTATTTTCCCCCAAAAACCTTTGACGTTAAATCTCATTTAAAACACCCAATCACTGTCTATTGTTAGTTCTTTTGGAATTAATTGATGTATGTTGTTTGCGGTGAACTTGATCAGTTTTTCAACAAGTTTTGAGTAGAATATTCTTGGTGAAAATGTTTTATTTAACTTCCTATTGTATCTTTGTATGTTTGGGAAAGATTCTACCAACATATCAGCTGCCCTCAATCCCCATATAATGCCACCGCCTGACCATGGTTTTGTCAGGCCTGCAGCGTCTCCACAGAGAGCGACATTGTTGGAACCGCTTGTTATCAAACCCTGGGGGACCAGACTTGATATAAGCTTCTTTCTGCTTACTTTATTTTTTCTAGAGAATTTGTTGAATTCTCTTTTAGCGTTGTGAATATCTTCTAATATACCGTATTCTGTTTTCTTTCCTCTGGGAAGTCTCCACGTAAAACCATTATTGGTCGGCCATATGTCGACGAAGTTTGATTTGTCCCTCTTGTTTTTGTAGACGATTATGCCTGTCCTCATCTTTGGTTGACTAAGTTTCATTTGCTTCCTTACTGATGAATCTGAACCGTCGCAGCCTATCAAACGGTCAAACTCAAAGACCTTAGTCTTTCTTTTGTTTTGAACAGATATCTGCGGCCTGTGGTTCTTGAAATGAAAAACTCTTCGTAGTTCATGATTTTTGAATATTCTTGCCCCTGATTTTTCTGCTCTTTTGACGAAGTATTTATCAAGTTTCGTTCTAGAGACAACATGCATCTCTGGATTGAAGTTTATCTTGACTGACTTATTCTTGAAGTGAAGAACAGAATAATTTATTTTATTTTCTATTAGTAGCTTTTTCTTAGGAACATGGTCCCATAATCTACTAGAAATAAGACCAGAACATGCCTCTTTTCCGACACTTCTCTTTTTCTCAAAGATAAAGACTTCTTCCCCTGATTCAGAAAGTTTCTGCCCAAGGTAAGAACCTATTGGTCCTGCTCCGATTATGCCTACCCTCATATTAACCTAGACCTTTGAATATAAATACAGCTTTATATAATTATTCCATAATTTATTGCCGGGGAATTGTTATGGAAGAAACTGTCAAAAAGAGCTCAAAATATAAACTGTTATTAGTAATGCCTATAGTTGTTCTGATAATAACCTCTTTGGGGCTGGTGTTAATAATAAATGATCTTAACATGGAGGTCGACCTTAAGGGGGGAAACCAATTAATATATGAAACAAGTTCTGAACCGAGCGCGTCAACATTAACATCTGTCTTAGGTGAATACGACGCAAATGTCAGGATAGCAAGCAGCATATCTGGTTATACTGTTTTTATAGATTTCGACTCGGAGACAAATCCGCAGGATGTTATGAGCTTGTTGAGAGAGTCGGGTTATGACTATGAACTGAGCTCTTCGCAGACAATCGGTCCTGCCTTAGGTGCTTCATTCTTTTACCAAGCAAAATTGGCTTTGGTAGTTGCTTTCATCTTCATGGCAATTGTTGTGTTTATAATATTCAGAGCTGGCATGCCTAGCTTGTATGTTGTTTTTGCTGCAGGCGCAGACATAATAGAGACTTTGTTGATATCGCAAGTACTCGGGATAAAGTTATCTCTCGCGACATTCGCTGCGTTGCTTTTGTTGATAGGTTATTCTGTGGACACTGACATTTTATTGACAACAAGAGTACTGAAAAGAGTCCATGGAACGGTCAGCAGCAGAATAAGGGGCTCAATGAAGACTGGAATAACAATGTCAGTAACAACCCTAGCGGCAACGTCTGCATTGTTCTTCATATCGTCTTCAACTGTCATAACACAGATAGCATCAATTCTGATAATCGGTATCCTACTTGACATGTTCAACACATGGTTTGGAAATGCAATAATGTTAAGATGGTGGGCAGAAAAGAGGGAGAAAAAATGAAATTCAACCTTTTTAAGAACTGGCAGATAATAGTTCTGGCAGTATTCCTTATATTGTCAATAGTATCGCTGATACCGTCCTACCAGAAAGGTGTTTTAGTCAAGTATGTATCAAGCGACTCACCATTTCTAGGTAAAGTTGAACCGGGCGGGATAATAACGTGGGCAAATGAAAGAAATATAGAAAGTGTTAATGACTGGTATCAGTTTGAGAATTATACTGGTGTCTTCAGATTGATTTATAATGGCCAACTAAAACTTGGAGATGTTGACAATGGTTATACTGGTATGGGTATTGTTGAAAAACCATCATCTAAATTGAATCTTGGTATGGATCTGGTCGGAGGTACACGGGTCCTTCTGGAACCAAAAGAAAATGTCAGCAGTGATGTCATAGAGCAGATAATAAGCACACTCCAAACGAGAATTAACATTTACGGTTTGAGGGAATCAAAATTCCAGTCTGTAAAAGATGTTGGGGGCAATGATTATGTTCAGATAGAGATGGCTGGCGGGTCTAGGGAGGAGATAGAAGATTTATTGTCAAAGCAGGGAAGATTTGAAGGTAAGGTTACCAAAGTTGTCTATCTGGATGGTGGGTCCGGGAATCTCGGTATAGGTGGTGTGAATCATAGTATTGAATCTGTCGGCGACAACATTAGAGTTAACAATAACATTGTAGAGTTTAATCAAACATTTGTAATAGATGACGTAACCTTTGAGTACGTCAACAAGACAAATGAAACCTTGATTATTTTGGCCAATGTCTTTACTGGTTCAGATATAAAAACCGTGTGCATACAGGACCAAGCTGATATATGCGTCTCTAGAGTTATGCCACAGGGAGAAGGATACAAGTTTATGTTCCAAGTGTATGTCTCCGAAGATAGCGCGGAAAGGTTTGCTAAAGTAACAGAAGATATGAGAATACTTGTGGATCCAAATAGCGGCGGTAGTTATCTTGACGGAAGGATTGTTTTGTTTTTGGATGACAACCTGATAACAGACTTGGCAATATCTTCTGACCTAAGAGGAAAGGCATTGACAGATCCACTAATAACTGGCGGCAGATCTACAAAGGACGATGCAGTTAAAGAGAAGCTGTATCTTCAGAGTATTTTGCAGTCTGGTGAGCTTCCTGTAAAGTTAGACATAGTAAAGGTTGACCAGATATCACCAACGCTCGGAAGAGATTTCATGTATTCGGCTGCCTTGGCTGGTATAATAGCTGCTATAGCAGTTGGTGTTGTGATATTAGTAAGATATAGAAAGATAAAACTGGTTCTACCGATGTTGTTCGTCAGTTTTAGTGAGGTAGTAATAATTCTTGGTGCAGCTTCGCTGATTAACTGGACTATAGACCTAGCTGCCATTGCCGGCATCATAGCTGTTGTTGGTACCGGTATCGACGCTCAGATAATGATTGTTGATGAAATACAGTCTGGTAAAACAGAAAAGATTTACACATTAAAACAGAGAATTAAAAGAGCTTTCTTCATTATATTCGGTTCTGCCTCTACCACAATTGCAGCCATGTTACCGTTGATGATAATCGGTATTGGTGTGATGAGAGGTTTCGCAATAACAACTGTTCTGGGAATATTGATCGCTATTTTCGTTACAAGGCCTGCTTTCAGCAAGATAGCTGAAAGATTATTAGAAAAAGAAGAACTAAAAGGATAGTTATTTATAGCTACTTCTTTAGTTTCATTATTGTTTCTGCGATATCGTTGGTTTCTTTGAGTATCTTCTTGGCTTCTTCCTCTGAAGCACCCGTTTGACCAACTATCATTTTTACATCGTCGTCACTAAAGTTTTCTTTTTTTCTTTCAGAAACATCACCAATTATCTGGAACGAATCCTTTCCACCCATCTTTATTCTCGTTACATTAGGCGAAGAAATCACAATCTCCTTGTCCTTTGATCTTATTATGACCTCGTCTGCATCAACGGCTTCCTGCTTTATTCCCATTTGCTTCATCATTTTTTCCATTTGCTTGGCGCCTATGTTAAACATAGAATTGTCTTTGATTGGGATATATAAAAAGATTACACTATCATCGGTGGTGAATTAGCAATATTCTGATTATTTTTTTACTGTAATCATGTTGGAGTTGTTCCTAGCCCTAGCCATAGGAATAGCGCTTGGCATCGGCGCAGGTCTAGTTCCTGGAATCCATCCAAACAACACAATACCTGTAATAGCTGGCTTGTCGTTCTTATTCAGTCCCTTGTCTGCTGCGGTAATATTAATATCTTCTGGTGTGGTGAACTCTTTTGTCTCGATGATACCATCAATCCTTCTTGGTGCGCCAGAAGATGCTGATGCGCTCGGTGTTTTGCCTGGCCACAAACTTTTGCTAGAGGGTCGGGGATTTGAAGCAATCAAACTAACAGTTATAGGAAGTCTTGGTGGAATGGTGTTTG
>JAFCDY010000022.1 GCA_017609445.1 Candidatus Aenigmatarchaeota archaeon
TGTTGGAACATCCAACCCACAAGCAGATACTGAAGCATATGGTGCCGGGCTACACATATACACCTACAATACATCAGGAAACACCAACTATTCTTCAGCATCCAAATCATATAACCTAACAATTAATCAGGCTGACAATCCGGTTACACTGTACCTGAACGGAACATCGAACTCAAACGTCACTTACACTTATCCTGAAAGCGTTAATGCCACAGGAACCGCGACTGTAGGCACTGCCTCGCTTTATAGGGACGGCGCAGCCGTTGGAGCGGCAGTGGAACAAATATTGTTAGGAAACGGGACCTATGAATACAAAGTCAATGTAACGTCCGGTAATGCAAATTACTCAGACAATGCCACAGGACTTACATACTATGCATTGGTCAACAAGGGTACTGTCACATTAGCTCTATATCTGAACGGTACTGCAGCCAATAACACTTATACATACCCAGAACCAGTGGGCGCATTGGGTAACAAAACAACCACTGTAAATAACGAGGGCAATTTGTCATTGTATAGAGACGGATCAATAGTTAATACATCACTGACAGCAGACGAAGCAACCGAGAACATCTTACTTGGTAACAATTCACACAACTACTCCCTGACATTCACAGCGACTAACTATTCAGACACATCAATAGTTGCTGATAGGTTTGCTCTAGTAAATAAAGGACCTGTCAATGTAACTTTATATCTAAACGGATCAAGGGCAGACACTTCTTACGGGCCTGGTGTGATAGCTAACTTTACAGTTGTATCCAATGTTTCCGGAAAAACAGTAAACCTAACCACAAATATAACCGGTTGGGTGGATGACACCAATACAACACCGTTGATCAATTACACAACAATACCATCTGTTGCATCTGGAACATACAATATAACAGGCTACTTTGTGGGTGATGCAAACTACAGTGCTGCCAGTGAAACTTGGTACACGACCACCAACGACACAACAGACCCAACAGTAACAACATTTGAGTTATCTTCATCTACAATAGAGAAGGGAGATGCCCTCACAATAACATGGAATGTAACAGACAATGTAGCTGTCTCAGAGGTATACATATATCAGGATTCAGGTGAGATAGTAAACACTACGATAAACGACTCATCCACATCGCTGACAATGGATACTGCCGGCACAATTGAAATCCACATTAGAGTCACAGACTCCAACGGAAATACAGCAATTTCCAGCGAGACTGTGACAGTTTTCACAAGCACGGTCGGTGGAGGCGGTTCGTCTTATACACCCACAGGAACGACAACTAATGTCGGTTCACTAACAGCTCCAACTCAACAAGAGATGAGTAAAGGAGATACAATGAACTTCAACATAGGCACCACAAGCCACAGTGCAAAGGTAACTTCCATGGGATCGAACTATGTCTACATAAAGATATTCTCAGATCCAATAACAATTAAAGTTCTGGTTAACGAAACAAAAGAAGTTGATATCGATGGTGACGGGGTAAACGATCTCTCAGTCTATCTGGAGAAGATAGAAGGTGGAACGGCATACCTGACATATACGCCTATTGGGGTTGAAGAACAGCAGCCAGAAGAGCCTGAAGTTGAAGAAGTTCCAGAACCATCTCTAGTTGATGAAGCAGCTACACCAACATATGACTACGCATGGGCTATAGCTATTGTGGTTGTGATAATGGTTATAGCAGCAGTTGCTTACTCAGGAAAGGGGACCAAAAAAAGGAGAAAATAGTTCCCCTTTACTAAAAAACTTAAATACTGGCGAAACATATTATTCTTTGATAGTTATGGCTTCGAGAAGAGCATTAGGATTTTGGTTGATAGGAGCGATCTGTGTATTCTTTGGGGCACTAATAGCAGGGAACATTGAGCCAGAGACACTGGGAGCTACATTCGAGTCAGTGATTCTAGCTTATGTGATATCATTTATACTGATATTAGTGGGCGGGATGTTCTGGATATCTGGTGCTGTCACAGAAATTGAAGAAGAATAAGATTCTTATTCTATTATTTCTGATTTTCTGAATTCTAAGAATCTAATAGGATATATTTTGTTGGCTTCTTTCCTTATCTGCATCTGTGCCTTTCCGGCTATCATGTTCTTGACAAAATCTTCTATTGTGTTTTCTTCAAGTTTTTTGATACTTTCAGAGATGAATTTTCTTATTTTCTTTGCGATCTTAGACTCAACTCTTCTGTTTGTTACTGCTATTGCCTTGAGCCTGATCTTTCCATCTTTTAGATTTAGTATGTTGTTTGTGTCCACTCTTGTTGTCCTGGTCTGCACTATTCTCGAGATAAAGTCTCTCGTGCATATATGTCCGTGGAATTTTGTGAATGCCTTAGAGCCATCTAATTCTGATATCTTAAAAGATAATTTGAAATAGTATTTGCCTGGATCGCCGCTGAGATTCATTAAACTGGATTCAATAACCCTGCCTTTGGTCAGCTCTGAATCTATAGCTGGGGTCTGTCCTATCTCTTTAGACCCAAAGTATTTTGGAGCCACTACTGTGAACCAGTCTTTGCCCTTCCATTTCTCTTTTACTTTGACTCTTCTTACCATTTAATCACTGCTCAATTAATGTATTGTGTACATTTATAAATGTTTCTTGATTTGTTTTAGGTTGGTTATGTTGTATGTTCCCTTCACCCGGTTTCCAAGTATGATTGATTTCATACCAGCATTTCTTGCTGCGCCAACATCCTCTTTCATGTCACCTATGTAGATGGCTTCATTAGGTTTTATTTTGAGTTTTTTAACTGCCTTTAGTAGCGCTTCTGGGTGGGATTTGGATTTTTTGAAGTCTTTGGCCATTATTATAACGTCAAACATCTTAAAATCTATTCCTCGTTCTCTGAGAACATCACAATTAACTCTACTGGTGACAATTCCAATTTTGTAATTCCCCTTGAGATAGGATAATATTCTTTTGGCGTTCGGGTTAAGTCTGACGTATTTGT
Organism: Candidatus Aenigmatarchaeota archaeon; assembly: GCA_017609445.1. Taxonomy (GTDB): domain Archaea; phylum Aenigmatarchaeota; class Aenigmatarchaeia; order Aenigmatarchaeales; family Aenigmatarchaeaceae; genus JAFCDY01. Next base: position 2,962 of record JAFCDY010000022.1, read on the forward strand.
GAAATTTGTGATAAGAATTCGCATATCTTTTCCATCTCTTCAGCTTTTTTGCCTTGTTCTCTTTGGGAAAAAATATATTTATTGAATCCATTAAAGACCTGCCGAAATGTTTTTCATATTCTTTTCTGCTAACGTTAATATTAGCATCCTTGGCAATCGCCTTATAGAAAAGATAGTTTGCTCTGAATGAATCTATCAAGACACCGTCAACATCAAAAAGAACAGCTTTGATCATTTCATCAACTTCTCACATTCTTTCATAAACTCGTCCTCTTTACCCTTTGGTATGGTTGCCCCGGCTGCTTCGTGGTGCCCCCCAGACATCCCGCCGACTTTTTCGACTGCCCCGGACAGAATGCTGTTTATATTTACTCCATTCAGTGCACGGGCTGATATTTTTATTCCGTCTTCTGCGTTTGTGAGTGCTATTATTGGATTTTTCGACGATCTTGAAAATATCGATGCTATTGTTCCGATAATGTTTTCGCTTATGAAGTCATTTCCTAGAATGAATGTTACGTTTTCTTTTTCTATTGAGTTTCCGTCCTCAACCCACCTTAGGTATTTGGATAAAGTTCTTCTGTAGCTGGCAACCAACTTTCTTGCGTCTTTCAGTGATCCTTCTTTTTTCAGGCACAGGTTCAGAGCAATGTCACTTCTTTCTAGCCGACTGCAGGCATTAAGGATGGTTGCGAACTCTTTTCCGTCTCTTAGCTCGTCTTTAAAATTATTAAGGGTCCAAGTGTCTCCGAATATTTCTTCTGGATGTTCAAAATGCTCTTTGATTAATGCGTCGTTTAATTTTTGCTTTTCTTTTTCTGTTAAATCAGAGAGAGTCTTCCATCCTTCTTCGTTTTTTAAATCAATCCCGAGCTCAGTGAGGAACTGTATGGCTGAAGCTTCTGATTCTATATTTTCTAAGACATCTGAATAGGTTAGTACCTGGTGCAGCGGACGGGTTAGTCTGCCAAATACTTTTAATCCTTTTTCGATCTTTATGTTGGGATTATTTTTGAAGAATGAAATATCATTTAGGGCTAGATCTCCTATTGCTCCAACCAAAGCCAGTGGAGCTAGATCATCGTCTTTTACCATTTCTCTGGCCAGCAGGAAAGTCACGCAAGATCCAGACATTTCCTCCATCTCAAACAGTAATGGGTTTATGTGGATGGCGTTTCCGAGCTCCCCAGCGACCTCATGATGGTCCAATATTATAATGCCAGAATCCAGTTCTCTTAGTTCTGTGAGATAACTTGATCCCAGATCAGTGAATATGACTAATTCTGGTTCTTTTCGTGTTATTTCTTTTATTGTGTCTGGTTTTATTTTTTTGACTATCTTTACTTCGTATTTCTTACCTAGACTTTCCAGTGTTTTGATCATTATTGCTGCTGAGGTTATTCCGTCTGCATCATAATGAGAAACTAGTTGTATGGTTGAGTTTGTGGAAAGAATTTTCTCTTTAGCTTTTTTCAATTCTTCTAGGAACGTCATGAATATTGTTACGTAGAACAAATATTAAAAGGTAAAGAAAGAATGGCTGGTACTATCTTAGATCTCTTAATTCTATCGTGTCTTTAGGAACATAATGGATGCCGCCTACCTTACCGCTAATTAATACGGTTCCGTCTTCCATTTCATCCGGACTTTCCATATGTATTCCAACACCTTCTAGTTCGAAAAAGTATCTTTTTGTTGGTTTCTCATCAACAAATTCTGTTCTAGGTTGAACCATCTTAATAGCTATTGGAATAACTTCTTCCTTATCTTGCATTGTTATAAGATAAGCTGCTAATGAGTGTGGTCCACCAATATCTTTTGTTTCGCCATCTGCGTCATAAGCACGTATGGTTTCTCCGACAGCTACACCTAATCTAGCTAATTCGGGCTGGAGATCCCCTGGGACGCCTTCTACATAAATGTCTATTCCCATTACGTTTGGTATAACCATCTCATCACCTCAAAATTATTATTTCTTATAGTTACTGTTGGATAGTAATATATTTAAACCTTTTGGTCCTAAAGTTCGCCGGTCTGTACAATCAGCTTTGCTCTTTCGTAATCGTATTTGTAAGACATCGGGATCTTCTTCTCTTTCCTGTAATACTTGATTAGCCTTCTGATCTTGCTTTCTAGCAGTTCTAAACCCCTTTTAGAAGTAGAGTCTTTTTTGTTCTTTCCCATATGTTCCCTCAGATTGACAGCTTTCTTCAATAGATTCATCAGATCCTCGGGGATTTTGGCAGAAACATCATTTTCGTCAAGGATTTTAAGAACAGTCTTGCCGGTTGCTACCTTGACAGATGGAATTCCGTACTGATCTCTGAGAGTCAAACCAATCATAGCAGTAGACAATCCGTCTTTGGCTAGTTTGACAACCAGACGTTCAACCTCTTCCCCCTTGTACGTCATCCACTGGGCAGCTACCATAGGCTTCTTACTGCCTGAAATTCCTTTTTTTCTAGCATACATTCTTGCCATACAATCACATTTTCCTTAGTTCTGAAACTATATAAAGTATTATACCGACCATGAAAAGGATGCTTCCTATTGAAGCCAGGTATATTGTCCCCCAGACAAAGCTTCCCAGCAGTATTCCTAAGAACATTAGTGCTGCTGATGTGACGATCAGATAGAATATCCAAACCCTTTTCTTAGTTTTCACTTCTTCTGACATATCTTCCCCTCTTCTCTATGTTCTTTAGTACTTTTATTACTTTATCTGAGTTAGTACTTGTTTGCTTGTAACCACTTATAAAACTTTGCCATAACAAATCAAGATGTTTAAAATGAGTTGACTTGAAAGCTTCTTTTAAAACGGCGAGGTCTGTTCCGTGGTCCTCTATTCTGGTGGAAAAATCACCCAAACCAAAATCTATGAGGTATAGTTTTTCATCTTTTAGTATCATGTTGCTGGTAGTCAGGTCGCCGTGGATTATTCCGTTTTTATGCAGGAGACCAACAGACTTGCCTATTTTCTTTCCTAACTCTGATCTTTTTTCATCAGAGATATCTGAATTCAACAATTCTTTCAATCCTTCACCGTCGATAAACTCCATGATTATTTTGAAATCCCTAACCCCAAATATTCTGGGGGTGTTGACACCTACTCTTCTGGCTTCTGTTAGTAGTTTTGTTTCTTTTTTTGTTCGTTCTTTTCTGATTTTTTCGTCTATCTCTTCAATTCTATAACCCTTCCTAACTCTATCTTTCACCAAACCATCTTCCTCCAAAGAAAGAATAGCCTCAGCGCCTCTTTTTTCCATTATTATTCGCCCTTGGCTTTACTGTGACAGAAACCTTTATCTTACTTATCCTTTTTGCTAATTTTGTCCACGATTTGAAGATAGAGTAGACAGTCATTGTGACTATTATAGCAATTATTAGTTCCAGAACGAATTCCGGTAATGGGACCCTTAGGAATTCAAAGAGATTCAGAAAACTTATCCTTATAACACCAACCCATATGATAGCGACAGATATTATCATCCCAAATCTGGCGTTTCCAGGTATTTTTTGGACTATTTCTCCTATTTTCACTTTCTTCTTTTTCTTTTTTTCGGGAATAACAGCCTCTATCTTTTCTTCGACTATTTTAATTAGTTTCTTTCTCGGAATGCAATCACCTTAGTAATAACTATCTTGTTCGAAATTTAAAAATATCAGGACATGGTGGGCGGGAGGAGATTTGAACTCCCGACCTCTACGTTATCAGCGTAGCGCTCTAACCTAGCTAAGCTACCCGCCCATGTGTTGAGATTTGATTAACTCATTTAAATCTGTTTTGGTGGACCGGGCGAGATTCGAACTCGCGATCCCCGCCTTGCGAAGGCGGTGTCATTCCGAACTAGACCACCGGCCCATATTTAAACATATTCAATATAATTAATTCTTATGATTATCGCAGCAACCTCAGATTACGATATACCTGAGTTTGATATAAAGAGCTTTATACTTGCTCTAGAAAACATGAAAGAACCAGATTTACTTCTCTTTGCAGGTGATATGTATGACTATAGGAGGCCAAAGAGATACAAGGATATTGCTGAGATATTGGACAAAATTAAATGGAAATGTCCTGTGATAGCTATTCCTGGGAATCACGAGTTTGAGCCAGATTATTCAAAGATTAAAGAAAATTGCGGCGATAGGATGATTTTCATAGACGACGATTCAGCATTGATAATAAAAAATAAGATAGGTATAGTTGGTTCTAAAGGATGTCTAGACCAGCCGACTTTCTGGCAGACTGGTAATGTTGTTGGAATAAGGGACGCCTATGAAAGGAGAACAGTCAAGATAAAAAAACTTCTGAATGAGTTGAAGACGCCAATAAAAATACTTCTTACGCACTACGCACCGACTCACAAGACTCTCGTGGGGGAGAATCCAAGAATATATTCTGGATTGGGAAGCAAGAAGTTTGAAGATATTATGATTGAAACAAAAACAACATTCGCAATTCACGGACACGCACATTATGGAATACCGTTAGCCTTTGTGGGTAACATACCAGTTTTTAATGTGGCCTTCCCTGTCAACAAGGAGATAGTTGAGATTGATACTGATAATCTTCCTAAAACAGGTTTGAATCAATTTGTTGGCTAAATAATGCCCCAGAAGTAACTGGAAAAATAGATTATTACTGATATTTTAAGAACATTACCCAAAAAGATAGCAACAAAGAACTTCTTTATATCCATCTTTAATGCGCCAGCTGCTATTAATGCTGGGTCTCCTATGATGTAGATCCATGGTGCAAGAAAAACAATCAATACTCCCCATTTTTTCATCCACTCCTCTGCTTTCTTTTCTTTTTTCGGGGACCTTTTGATCAGGAAATTATGTACACCCTTTATTCCGATAACATAATTTGTTGAGCCACCCAACACAGACCCAAACAACGCAGCAAAAAAGACACTAACAGGATGGAATATACTTAACCCGAGAAATATGGAAGGCTCTGAAGGCAGTGGTAAAATGGAGCTTGACAATAAGTGGTTGAAAAAGATACCAAACAACCCATATTGATGAACCAAACTCATTAGTTCCATAACTAACAATATAAGTATAAGTTAGATAAATATTCATAGTGATTTGATGCAACCCAAATATGATCCTAAAGAAGTTGAGCCCAGGATAAGAAAGTTCTGGGAAGACACCAATATCTTTAAATTTGATATTAATTCAAAGAAAAAAATATTTTCAATTGACACCCCGCCGCCAACTGTTTCCGGTGCATTGCATATCGGGCATGTTATGCACTATTCGCAGTTTGAGTTTGTCGCCAGATACAAAAGAATGAGGGGATTCAATCTATTTTTTCCAATTGGCTTTGACAACAATGGGTTGGCTACAGAGATTCTGACAGAGAAAAAAAGAAAGATAAGAGCAGAAGATATAGGGAGAGAGAAATTCAGAAAATTGGTCATGGAAGTTTCCGAGGAGACAATAAAAGAATATGCTGATATTTGGAAGACAGTTGGTATATCCTGCGACTGGTCATTGTTATACAGAACAATTGATGACAGAATTAGAAAGATATCCCAATTTTCTTTTTTAGATCTATTTAAAATGAACAGGGTCTATAGGGCAAAGTCACCAATAATGTGGTGCACCAAATGTAAGACAGCCCTAGCCCAGGTTGAGTTGGAGGATAAATACTTTGAGTCCAATCTAAATTACATTGAGTTTGATACTGACGTTGGGGAAAAAATAACAATTGCAACTACAAGACCAGAACTGATGCCAGCCTGTGTCGGTGTTTCTGTTCATCCTGACGATGAGAGGTATAAAAAACTTTTGGGCAAAAATGCTGTCTTACCAATATTTGGTAGAAAGGTTCCGATACTTCCTGATTCTGAAACTAAGATGGAATATGGGACAGGGGCCGTCTACTATTGTACCTATGGCGGAACAGAATGCGTTGAGTGGATGAAGAGGCACAAAGAGATAAAGCCAAGGCCAGTTCTAAACGACAACGGGACATTCAATGAAGACGCAGGGATACTAAAAGGGTTGAAAGTTTTAGATGCAAGGAAAAAAATACTTGAAGAGTTAGATAGATTAGGGGTTCTGAAAAAGCAAGAAAAGATAAATCATACGGTCAATGTTCACGAAAGGTGCGGGACGCCCATAGAGTTTCTACTTAGAAAGCAATGGTTCATAAAGTATCTTGACCTCAAAGAGAACTATCTCAAGGCAAGTTCTTCCTTAAACTGGTATCCAAGCTTCATGAAAATTCGTCTAGATAACTGGATAGATGGGTTGAAATGGGATTGGTGCATATCAAGGCAGAGGTTTCACGGGGTTCCGTTCCCGTTGTGGTACTGCAAGAAATGCGGTGAAATTGTTCTAGCTGATGAAAAGGACCTACCGATTGATCCAATATATGATAAACCAAAGAAAAAATGTAAGTGTGGTTCAGATGATCTTGAACCTGAAAGGGACATATTTGACACGTGGGCAACTTCATCTCTAACACCGTTCATCAATGCTTATTGGGGAGAAGAAAACAATTTGATGGAAAAGATATTTCCGATGGATCTTAGACCACAGGGTCATGATATAATAACTTTCTGGTTATTCAACACAATCGTCAAGTCATTATTCCACACAGGAAAGGTTCCATTCAACGATATAATGATTTCTGGTCACGGTCTGGATTCCAAGGGAAAAAAGATGTCGAAATCAAAAGGAAATGTTGTTGATCCGCTAAAGGTTATTGAAAAATATTCTACAGATGCGCTAAGATTTTGGGCAGCGTCTGCCAAGTTGGGAGATGATCTATCATACAAAGAAAAGGATGTCGCAACCGGCCAGAAGATTCTAACTAAACTATGGAATGCTTCCAGATTTGTTTCAATACATATGAAGAAAACAGAGAGACCGAAGCTAAGAGTAGTTGACGAATGGATTCTCACAAGGTTAATGAAACTGGTCAAAGAATGCACAGAAAACTTTGACAAGTATGAGTACAGTCATGCGAAGCAGAAAACAGAGATATTTTTCTGGCATGATTTCTGCGACAACTATCTCGAGATGGTCAAGCATAGGTTGTATTCTGGAGAGGACGATGCGGCCAAGTATACCTTGTATAAAGTTTTGTTAACTACCCTAAAACTATTCACACCGTTCATACCATACATAACAGAAGAGATTTATCAGGATTTATTCAAAGAACACGAGAAGGATATTTCTATCTCAGTTTCAAGCTGGCCGGAAATTGACGAAGAATTTATTGAAGAATCAGAGAGATCAGGCGATCTATTGGTTGATATTATTTCAAGAATAAGACAATGGAAACACGACAACAAGCTTGCTTTGAATGTTGCACTTAGAGAAGTTGTAGTGAAATGTGATGAGGATGTTATGACTTTGGTGGAAAGGGTTTTAGATGATTTGAAAGGAACTATGAAAATTAAAGATGTTAAGTTTGAAAGATCTGAAGAATTAGAAATAGTCATAAATAAGTAATCTTTTATTTCATGCAATACAATTAAGAATTGTGACAAAAATGGACAAAAACAGATTAAATAATTGACATTTTTCTAGCGTGAGCTTTATGGAAGAACCACTCTATAAACTAAAAAAACTCTTGAAAGAACTGTCTAGCATTAAGGGTAGACACACAGAATTGGTTACCGTCTACATTCCTGCAGGATATAGCATATCAGATGTTTCCAATCAACTAAAAAACGAACAAGGAACAGCCATAAACATAAAATCAAAGGCTGTCAGGAAAAATGTCCTAGGTGCGTTAGAAAGAGCTATACAGCATCTCAAGTTATACAAACAAACACCGCCACACGGATTAGCAATCTTTTCTGGTAATGTCTCTGAGAACGAGGGAGTGAGTGACGTTCAGATATGGGCAGTTGAACCTCCAGAACCACTTAACGTAAAACTCTATTGGTGCGATCAGAGATTTGAGCTTGCGCCACTAGAAGAGATGGTAAAGGAAAAAGATATCTTCGGTATTGTGGTTATGGATAATCAGCAAGCTACAATCGCTCATTTGAGAGGGAAGAAATTAAAAATTGTCAGGAAGCTGGATTCAATAGTTCCAGGAAAGTTTAGGGCAGGCGGACAGTCAGCTGCAAGGTTTGGAAGAGTCAGGGAAGGATTGATAAATGATTTCTATAAAAAAATAGCAGGAACAATGAAAGACGCTTTTCATGAAGAGATAAAGGGAATAATCCTTGGCGGTCCTGGACCAGCAAAAAATAAGTTTTACGAGGGAGACTACATCCAGACAGCGATAAGGAATAAGATTCTAGGAATAAGGGACACTGGCTATACAGACGAGCACGGTCTTCATGAAATAGTAGAAAGATCCCAAGATCTATTGTCAGAGGCAGAGGTTGCTAAAGAAAAGCAGCTTGTCAAGAAATTTTTGGGTGAACTGCAAAAGGGTTCGGGCATGGTGACATATGGCTTCCTTTCAGTAAAAAATGCAGTCGAACAAGGGGCAGCTGATATTGTTTTGATATCTGATGGTTTGGATGAGTTGGAAGTCGAACTACAGTGCAACTGCGGTTATGCTTACAAAAAATTTCTGAAAGGGTACCAGCTAAGTGATCAGAAGTGTCCCAAGTGCGGCGGTCAGGTAAAGCTGATCGGAGAGAGAGATGTTATAGAATCATTCGAAGAAATGGTTAAAGATTATGGAACCTCAATAGAGATAATCTCCAGGGATACTAGAGAAGGTGAGCAGCTGTTCCAGATGGGTGGGATCGCTGCTTTACTAAGATACAAATTATAATTTCTTAATTAGTTTTGGTTTTCCGTTCAAATCTATTTCCAAAAAAGATCCGACTGTCAAATACTTGTTAATCTTGCAAGCTTGTTTCTGGTTTAAGTTGAAAAGACAAGCATAGATGGTTCTCATCGTGTTTCTATGCGAGACTATCAGGACGTTTTCCTTCTTTTTCTTAATAATTCTTTTTATTGCTTTTCCAACTCTTTTTTTAGTATCTATAAAACTCTCCCCTCGAGGAATACTATAATTATCATCATTTTTTCTCTTGATGTTTGTTTCTCTGAGACGCTTAGGTAGTTTTTCGGTGATAGAAGATTTCCCGGCCAGAACACCAAAATCCATGTCCCTAAGGCCCTTCATTATGTTTATTTTAATCTTATGATGTTTATTGATTATTTTTGTTGTATGTATTGTTCTCTTTCTTGAACTGCAATAAATAGCGTCTATTTTTCTATTCTTTAATCTTTTGGCAATCCCTTCAGCTTGTTTGATTCCCTTTTTTGTTAGATCAGGACCGGAATTTATGTCCGGACTGAACTTTGGAAAAATGCTTTTAACATTTTCTTTAGTCTCCCCGTGCCTAACAAGAAGCAATCTCATGTCAATCTACTTCACTATTTCTACGTGATCTGCTGCGTTCTTGAGAGAAGTGGCCAATCCAGGGGCTGCAGCTATTAAAACAGTAACCTTACCTTTCTCTTTTGCTTTCTGTATTAATGAGAGAAAGTCAGCGTCCCTTGACACCAGAGCAATGACATCAATATCAGGGTTGTATATGGCTTCCATTGCGTGGACGCATACAGCAACGTCAACATCTGTCTTTTGTTCTGGGTCACCTAGAGCTATCACCGATTCAAGCCCCTCGTTGGCTACTGCTTCTATGAGCTTTTCAGAAGCAAATTGATTTAGAAATATCTTACCTATTACGATTCTTCCGTATTTTGATACCCTCTTTCTAAGGTCTCTTATATTTACCTTGAATTCTTTTCTTATCATATTTGGACCGTCTACAAAAAAAGCTACCCTAGGAGCTTCTCCAAACATTGCTTTTAATTTCTTTTTTACACTACTAATACCCATAAAATCACTCCTATATTATATACACTAAAGCCATTTAAATCTTTATTGGAAGGCCGAAGAACCTTATAGAGTTCTCGCCACATTCCTTCCAGATCTCTTCGAAACCAACTTTCCTTAGTTCAGCTATCTTTTGAGCCACCAGTTTTATTGTTCTTGAATCATTCCTAATCTTAGGATCAATAGAATATCCGTCATCTGCTCTCTTAATACCAAGCCATGGAGCATCTGTCTCAAGCATTAGCTTTTTCAGAGGGGTCCTCTTAGCCACAGCTCTATAATTCTTGCTTCTCATTACTATTGAATTCATTGAAATGTGATATTCGAGATTGTTAACCCTCTCCATAAGGGTGTGGCCGCCCCACATATGAAGACAGACCTTTTCAATCCCCTCCCTCTCAAGGATATCTAGAGTTTTTCCCAAAGCTTCCCTAGAGTGGATGACCACTGGTTTGTTGAGTTCTTTAGAGAGGTTTAGCATCCTCACGAACAGTTCTTCTTGTTTTTCTCTCCATTTGTCTTCC
>JAFCDY010000054.1 GCA_017609445.1 Candidatus Aenigmatarchaeota archaeon
AGGCGGTATTTCTTCTGTGGATAATTCTAACAGTGGGATTGCAAACTTCCTGACAGAACTTCCCTCTAGGGTTATTTCCATCTTATTGTCATCATCCTTTAGATTCAGCTTCAACGTGTCATTGCTGCCAGCTCTTTTGAGTATAACCAAGAAATTCAGTAGATTCAACCCAGCATTCATCTCCTTATCACATTCAAACAACTCAAAAGCAGTTGACTTTAACTTAAAATCAACAACAGCAACCATTGCCCTGTCAGTTGCAACCAGCTCGATTCCGTCTGGTTTTATCTTAAAAGTTCCCTCATCAATCAATTGAGATATTGTCTCTATACTATCTTTCAATATTTTTGGATTGTTAGTAACAGCATTGAACATATTATCACCTTTTACCTATTATTTTCTTAGATTCTTTATAAAGATTTATATCTAGCCCATCCAGCGTTTGGATGCATTCACCCCTGCACTGGAACCCGCCATCAACAGGAAGTATCCTTGTTATTACTTTGATTATCTCACCCTGTTTTAGGTTTGGTGTGTCTTGAAATATTATTTCTGCCCTGCCAGTGCCATCATCTATCATAATAGAGCCGCTATTAAGTCCGATCACAGTTCCAAGAATTCTCACCCTGATGTCTTTTTTGGGGTCTATACCCTTTATTTCCTTTTCTATGGCAGGCAATCTTCTTCTAATGTTCATAGGTAGTTATAGAACTAACATAAATAAATAATTTAGTAAAGCTTTTTAATTAGACATCTAAAATAACTATATGGTCTTAGAGAGTGTTATCTCTGCAAAATTTATGGAGAACAAGCCCCTGTATATGTTACTTCTCAGCGTGGTGGTTTCTGCTGTTTCTGTCTTTATATCATACTTCATATTTCCAGAATATGCCGGAGTAGTAATACCTTTGGTCATGACTGTTGCGATGGCGCCTCTTGTCTATAAGATATTCACAATAGAGGAAGACCTTGAGAGAAAAGAAGCAGAGCATAAGATAAAATTAGGATTCCTAGGAAGACACGGGGAAACTATGTTTTTGTTTGCTTTATTCTTTATGGGGGCGTTTATAACATTCTTTGTTATCTCAGTTTTGCTTCCAGAGCCCTTTGTTTCTCAGGTTTTCGCGCAGCAGATAGACGCAATAGGAGCAATATCAGATATATCAGGAATGTTCTTCGGTGAGAGTATTTTGGACATTATATTATTAAACAATCTCAAGGTCATGTTCTTTTCATTTCTATTGTCCTTTATGATAGGGGCAGGGGCAATATACATATTATCCTGGAATGCCTCGATCCTTGCTGTTTATCTTGCTTCTTTTTTAAACAAAGGGTTACCTTTGAAATTCTATGAGAGATCCCTGGGAATAATCCCGCATGCTCCGTTTGAGATAGTGGCGTATTTCTTGGCTGGAATGGCTGGCGGCATCCTGTCTGTCGGGTTATTGAGAGAGCACATTAAATCTAAAGAATTCATGCTAGTTTTCAGAGACTCCCTAATACTTCTTGGGTTGGCTGTTCTGGCAGTTTTTATAGGTGCTTTTCTGGAAGTTTTTATATAGGACCTACCACCAACTATTTTCTATATGAAGAGAGTTATTCTATTTTTTGTGCTGTTTGTATTGATGTTAAGTGTACAGGTTTGTGCATACACTTATGATAATGATGGACTCTACTGTACAAGTTGCAGTGACTGCACAGATGCAATAAACAATGTCACCTATAACACAACATATCTCAATGCAACTATAACAGATTATGTCGAAATATGCATATCCAACCCCACAAACATATCAAATGTTGTCTTTGATTGTCAAGGATACACCATGAATGGGGATGATGTCTCTGATGATGATGACGGCGCTTTCTATATCAACAACAAACAAAATGTCACAATAAGAAACTGTGTGTTGACTGATTCTGATGCTGCCGGAGTCGGTATTATATCGTCATCAAACATCTCTCTAATAAACAACACCATAAGCTTGACAGACAACGGATACGGTGTTTCACTCTCATCTTCATCTAATATCACAATGGCAAACAACACGTTTTATGACAACGAAGCCAGCCTGTATATCAGTGGCACTACAGAGAGTCATTATGATCATGACATAGATACGAGCAACACTGTGGAAGGAGATTTTATTTACTATCTATATAATGAGTCAGACACCACCATAGACGGCTCATCTAGTCAGATAGGGTTTCTGGTGGCTTTTTACTCCAATAACTTGAGCATAACAGACCTCAATATCACAGGCAACGATCAGATATATTTCAAAAACGTATACAACAGTACCCTAGAAAACTCTGTGTCCTCAAACCATAACAATGCTTATGGACTCTATCTTGAGAATTCTTCAAACAACGTATTCTCAAATAATGTTTTTAATTCAAATAATGATGGACTCTATGTTTATTTGGACTCTGACAACAACACCTTTATTGGTAACACGCTCAGTTCTAACACACGATATGGTATCCAGCTTCATCAGAATTCTG
>JAFCDY010000055.1 GCA_017609445.1 Candidatus Aenigmatarchaeota archaeon
TGATTTTAGCTATCACAGAAGTTCTCTTGAGAAAGCATAATGAGACCTATGCCTTCTGCGATACTGATAGCATGGCTATACCATGTGAATATCTCAATGAAATTCAGGACTTCTTTGAGTCACTGAATCCCTACAACTTCAGATCACCACTGTTCAAAGTTGAACATGAAAATGTTTGGTTTTACGGTATAAGTGCAAAAAGATACGCTCTCTACAGAAAGACTGGTAAGAAAATAGAAATAATAAAACATTCTCTACACGGATTGGGTCATTTGGAAAGTCCGTTTAATCGTAAGGATTGGGAAAAAGAATTGTGGTTGGACATTCTGAAAGAACATTATGGAACCATAACAAACAAGCAGTTTAATCAAAAATACTCTAATTTGTTTGCTGTATGCCAATTTACAGCTTCTACACCAAAGATATTGAAACGATTCAATAAGATTAACAAGAAAAAGAATTATGATAAAAGTATAAAACCATTTAACTTTATTCTTGTTGGAACTGGTAAGAAGGACGTGAAACCAGTTGCTCCATTTTCTAAAAATTCTCAAGAAGTAGTCTATAATAAATTTATAGACTACAATACTGGAGAGGTTCTCAAGGGTATTGAATACTGGAAACCTCTGGACATAACTCTTCACGAATACAAGAATCATCCAGAATCGAAATTTGATGGTGAATTAGGAGTCCTCAAAAGGAGAAAAGTTAATGTTACTGATGTTATTCATATCGGAAAGGAATCAAACAGCATAGATACTGTGGGCATATTAAATCAACCTCATTACACAACATATGACTACATACAACATCTTACAAGATCTATCTTGGACATACGACCTCAAACAGCATCACGCTATGGAATACGAAGAAATACGCTGTTTTACATCAAGAAACGGCTTTCTACTGATACAAACATCAGAATCTCTAAGAAAACTAAGGAAAGAATATCCAAACTAATGAAAACGAGGTGATAAAATGGAAAGATTAGTAAAGTGTCCTAAATGCGGTCGTGAGATCAGAAGTAGAGGGAAGGTATATTTCAATTGCTGTCAGATGGCATTCTATATCAATAAATGCCTTATTGAAGATCCGAATGATAAAATTAAGAACTTCAGATATAGAAGAAAGAAAATAATACGTTATGTTAAAATGTCTAGATCCTGAGAAAAGGCTTATATACTTTCGGAAATAAGAGTATAGACATGGGTTCAAAAAAGAAAACTTACTATGAGAAAATATTAGACCTCGTATTGTCTAACATAGTGGCGTTTATATCAAGTTTACTTATAAGTTTAATAGTATTTTTAATCTCATTTTTCATAATGATTTCAATTCTAACTGATACTGGAGTCACATTTTTGAACAACTGGGTTATATATACTCTAACCTTCTTCGGTGTGACATTTATAGGCGGTATTTTTGAAAGGAAAGTTGAAGGTAAATTTTCTAAAAATATATTGAAAGCCAACTTATTGTTTTTATTATCCTCAATATCTTTTTGTTGGTTATGGCTCTCATCACCAATTTTCGAATATCTCACTGATTATTTTAAGGAAATATTTTTATGGATAAATACGGTTATTATCATGGCTGGTGCATTATCTTTTGCATTTGCAATAATTGTTTTAACAATTTCACTGTTTAGATTTTGGAAAGGTTCAGACTAATGTCAATAATGTTAAATACTGTAGAAATTGTTCATTGTATTGTTGATACGAATCTTCTAGATCTTCTGTTTTACCTCTGATGTAATTTAGATTATAATCTAGGCTGGTCTCATAATCTGTTATCATTGTTTGAACTTCAAAGGTATCCACAGTTGTGTAACTCTTTAGATAATCTTCATTTTGATAGAAGAGCTTTTTGAAGTTTTCTAGATGATTTTTAGCTAGTTTATATTGAAGAACATATTCATCTATTGTTATTCCTATATCACTGACTTCTTCTCTTGTTAGTCTATTATCCTCTATTGCATCATTGTAAGTATCAACCCAATTTCCATATAATAGAAGTATTTTATCTTCGTCTTCTGCTATCAACGACACATGTTTGTTATAATAGTCTAATATCTGCGATGTTTCTCCAGTGTAGGTTGAAACCCATCCCGAAATGAGACCCGTTATGAAACCCACTGTGAAAAGCAAGATATAAACTGCAACAACAATTCTAATCGCATATTTGTTAGGTTGCTTTCTGATGGTCTTCTTGGCAGTCTTCTCTGCATCAGTTATGGAATAGATCCACGGGCAAACCCATCCAACAATAAAAAACCAGTTCTCAAATGGATTCGAGAACGCCCCGTAAGAAAATATTAACCCAAGAACAAATAAAAGAAACCCCTTTGGATATTGTTTATTATATATTTGACCAGTCCCGATTACAAAAAATGATAACACTCCCGCCAAC
>JAFCDY010000056.1 GCA_017609445.1 Candidatus Aenigmatarchaeota archaeon
CTTTCGAATTCATTTTTGTTGAACATGTCAACTGCTTCCACCCGTTTCAAGTCGCCGAAAACATAAAATGGGTTCTTAACTATGACTATCTCCTCTGTGCCTGGATCTTCCTGCCTTATTTCCTCTATCCACCCACCGTCCAGATATATTAGATCACAGCCAAAGAAAGCACCAACTATTCCTGCACCAACAGACATAACCCTCTTTCCGAATGTCAAGTCAACTGCTATCTTTTCTCCGAGGGTATCTAGCCTCTTTTTTATTTTGTCATAAACATCTGCCACATCCATCCCGCCGTACTCAACTACATCTTTTGTGTACTGGTTTTGTTTCAATCCTGTTTCTCTTATAACCCTGTCTAAAACGAGACGTTCACCTTCTTTCGTGCAGATGAAATGAACTTGCATTGGTTTTAACGCTTTTATCAATAGTACGTAGTAGTAGGCTTCCAGGCCCATTGGAAGGATCAAAGAATCATATCTCGGTATCTCTCCGCTCTCAACCTTATGTTTTGTTTTTTTCATAAACAGCTTCTCAACTTCCGGAAAGATCTTGCTCCAGTACACTTCTTGCGCTTCTTTTCGGTTCCCAGAGGTCATGAGCTCTATCCACAGTTTTTTGTTAGAATCAAAGTCAGACATAATATCTAAGATATTTTAACGAGAAACACATATAAAAGCGTTATATTATATATAACCACTTTTTCCAGAAGATCAGTTAAAATATTTCCATTTCCTACGAATAATCAAATAGGTGATCGCAATACCAACAAAACCAGACAACGCATGGAAAAAATTAATTCCCACATTTAGATTCAATACAAAGGTGATCATGGATATAACTACCAATCCATAGAATCCCCAGACCTTCCACTTCCATAACAAATAGGCAAGAAGAACATTAATGAGACCAATAGGCACGAGCAGAATAACATTTAGATAGGGCGTCTGGTAGAAAGACGCATAAAAAGAGCCAAACAACAGGTAGCTTACAATGGCGAATAGATTGGATAATATCATTAAAATAATCCAGACTGTTAGCAAGGTTCCGCGTTCCTTTTTCATGGAAATAATTGAGATGAAAGCTATAAAAAGAGGTCGCCAGCGTCTTGGGCTTCCCATCTTTTCGATAGTACAAACCAAATCGATGGAGCGATTCACTGCCGTGTTCGATACGGGAACGGGTCTTGCCACTCCTCTTTGGCCGGCGACAATTATCTTTATTCTTTGAAGGTATTTAAAGATTTGTTATGCCACATGTAGTTATCCAAACTTTGAAGACCTTAGTTCATAATGAGGAGTTACCCTTCCCCTCAGGTCCCGTAGAAGTTGATCGTCTATACTTCTAATTAATGCCTTGTCAGCTTCCCTATCCTCTAGATAGGGTACTTCTACTTCTATTATCGGGAATCCCCATAACTCCTGTGCTGCTCTCAGACACCGTGGGTATATTTCTTTAATGGCTCTCAGGTCTTCTATATTCTCATGCATGTCCCCAAATTGTCTATCATCTACTTCATCAAGATGCCAGTCAGTACATGATTTATCTCTGCTTATTCTTCTAAACGAATCTTCTGGAGTAGAATCAAGATGTATGTAGACATCTGTATTGACAACCCCACCAAAGATAGATCCATATCGAACCAACCACTTCAGTAGAAATTTTTCACTAAATATTCTAAGTGGTCTGAAATAATACTGCGAGTATGCCGCCCCGTCTATACAAGGATCTCTATCTGCTACTATTAAATCAGGTTCGTATTTTTTGATTCCATGATGAGTTGCGTGCAAACTTCTACGATACATTGCTGCATATGCCCGACCAACACGAAACCTGCCGCATCCATTATGGGCAAGCTCAACTGCTCTGTTGCCGTTTTCTTCCAGAGAAACCTTGTTACGATTTCTTCCCTGGAGTATGTATGTTTCGTTTGCACCCTTCCTCAGGATAACATGTTTGTTCCCAGCAAGCTTTCGAGCCATTCGGTTCGTTGTTCTTGTTATTCCAGACCCATCTATTCCCCCAATCGTTATCACTGTAGGCCTTCCGAATTCTTTGCCCCTTGGGAAATAATATCTGAGACCAACATCTATCTCATAAGAGTCCCCACCAGTCTCTGTGTTAATCGTGATCCCTTTTCTGTATTCAGAAAAATCTCCTAAGAATCTTCCAGAAATGTCACTACCACACTGTGTCACACCAATACTCATGCTTCATATTTTGTTCAGAAAAAGATTTAAATGGTCCCGCGAGGGAGATTTGAACTCCCAACCTCACGGTTTCTGAACACAAGCTAACAAACAATGCTGTGCGCAAAGTTCTACAGCCGTGCGCTCTGCCATTGAGCTATCGCGGGTTAATCAGAAATTAATTTCATAACTATATATA
>JAFCDY010000057.1 GCA_017609445.1 Candidatus Aenigmatarchaeota archaeon
CGACATTTCCAAACTAATGAACAAAACATTAAACCCTATGAACAATACTCTCAATGCAATTTCTTGAATCCACCATGTTTTTCCTCTTCCCATTGGACCAACGACCATTATTAGCATATCCCTTTCAAAAGATCCAAACATCTTACCTAAATCACCGGGCAAAGAAAACATTCTATCTCCTACATCTTTATCAAATGCTTTCTTAATTACCTTTGGGTCTGTGATAGGATCTATTCCGATTGTTTCCGATCTGGCTATTCTACTAAAATTGGCAATGAGAGTTTCTGCTTCTTCCACATTATCATTAACAAGATCACTTGACAATTGCTGTCTTAGAATTTCTAAGGACGACTTTCTGAAATGAATTTCTGACTTATCGAGGATATAATCTATATTGAATGTCTGATTACTTTCATACTCATTTGAAATGCTGGCAAGGAAATCTCTTATCAAGGCAACCTGATCAGGATCATTTTCTCCTTTTTCATAGGTTAAGAATAGATCCTGAATTTGTTTCCCTGGGGCTTGCTTATATTGACCATAATATTTTTTGCACCATTCTGCAATAGTTTTGGCATAAGGCAAAAGAAGAAGATCAGGACGATAGATATCCAACACCTGTGTCAAAAAGTTAGTACTGATTATCATTCCTGTTATGATTTGCCGTTCTATACGACTATCGATTATGGGTTTACGTCTGGTGATCATGAATAGTAAAATTCCTCCTTAGGAGTTTTTCGGATTGTCCCTGTAGGTTCTTTTTTCTTTCTTAATACTTTTGGTTTATGTTTTTCAGGTTGAGATTGTAGATATGCAGACATGATGTTTTCAAATTTGGTTAAACCATTTTTAGATTTATGACGAAGAACAACAAGACTCCTTAAATTTGCTTTCCAAAAATTATTATTCAGAACCCATTTTATTACAGGAGTAATTTCTTTTTGGAAGTTGAATCCATCAATACGAACCAACTTGTCTAAAGTATCAACAGAATTAGAAATGACAGAACCTTTTGGAGAGGATTTGTTTGTATCCCAAATACTATGCATATCCTTACCTCCTGTTATGGAGGCTCTTTCCTTTAGAAACCAGTTGGAAAGATTTTTGTAAAGTCTGTGATTTTTGATTTTGGGATAAATATTTTTCTTATTACTATATATCTTATTACTATATATCTTATTACTATGCCCTTGGTTTTCTATTTCTGGATTATCTATTTCATGGAAATCTAAAACAAGCTTTTCAAGTTTATCTTCATTTATTATCGTCGGAGTTGAAAAACAAATATGGACCCAATTAGTTATTCTCTTTTTTTCATCCCTCATAGAAGTTCTGTATAAATAATGATTTTTAATTAATTCGTTAATGGAAGATCTTATAGCTGTTTCTCCGTCTGTAGAAGTAGATGTTAGACTACTAATCCATAATTTCCAATTGTCAGGTCGGGTCATTATATAGGCATGAAGACCTTTTGCTTTAAAAGATAAATTCTTGTCCAATAAGGAAGTTAGATTAATAGTTTTGTGGTATTCGTCTTGCTTGCCTGCTTTGACGATTATTAACATACCTTTTTGAGGATCATTTCTTTTATATTCCAAAGACAACCTCCCAGGTGTTGGCAACAGTCGTATGTTGCGAAGGTTAATAAGAAAAGAGGGTATGTCGGGGACTCACCACTATCCCCGACACAAAACCTTGTTGGCCTCAAGGCACCCTGCACCGGACCGACTGGAAAAATATCCAATCTGAGGATATAATATAATAGTAAATTAGAGAAATCAAGTATTTTTTTATTTTTTTTATTTTCCTAAATATTTCAATTAGATAACAGTTCTGATTTCAATTGTCGTGCGTCTTTTTGCGACATGTTTGCAGGGTCGTCTTCTGTGGATATAATTTCTACATCTTTTCCAAATCCATTTAAGATGATAGCTAATTTATCTGCTTGCGCTTGTGCTTGTGGATCATCATCAAAGAAAACGAAATAAGATTCAAATTGATTTAGAAGCATTCTGACTTGGCTCTTAGTAAATTCAATTCCAAAAGTTCCGACCGCTCCAGGACCAAATCTCCAAACATCGGTAATCCCTTCGACTATGATCACTGATTTATTTTTGGTTTTATCAATTCCATAGAGTGTATGTTTGTGGTGAAGAATTTCATTTTCCATTTCACAGGCTTTATACTTTGCTTCTTGTCTATCTGTAACATCTCTACCTTGATAGCTAACGAATTGATTTTGAAAATAAATAGGGGCTATAATTCTAAATCTATAATCTCCAAGATGACTTGTTCCTTTAAGATTCCATT
>JAFCDY010000023.1 GCA_017609445.1 Candidatus Aenigmatarchaeota archaeon
ACAGAAAAGACGGTAACTTCCAGCAGAACATGGAAGATCTGAACATATTCTTTGTCAACAAGCCAGAGATGGTCATGCCAGTCGAGGAATTTTCAAAAAGATTTCCGAAGGTCTACAATGAAGTGTTGGGAAAGATAAAAAAAGGGGACTTTGATTAAATGGCAACCAAACAGATAAAGGATATCAAGACTGACAGGTGTCCAAGATGCAACTCTTCAAAATTATTAAAGATTGACGGAACATTCATAAAGTGGCTGAAATGTCCAAAATGCAGGTTCACTAAAGTTATCAGCAAGAAAGAAAAAAGCCCTATAGTGGTCACCCCTCTGATTGACAAAGAAGAAAAAGTCAAAATAGAGACAGAAGAATAATCTCAATTTTAAATATGCGCTTTACATATTCTTATTATGCTTGAGAACTATTCTCTTCCGATCCAAAAAGCATTAAAGAAAATAAAGGCTGACGTAGGAGATAGGATCAAAGTTTCTAAAAAAGGCGAAACCTACGAAGGTTTGATCATGCCTAGGATAAAATTAGGCGACACAAACTGCATTGTGCTTAAAATGGATTCTGGATACAATACAGGAGTAAAATTTGAAACAGGTGTCAAAATGAGCAAGGTAAAATCTTCTGAAAATAAAAAAGAAAAACCAATTCAATTGAAATATGACAAAAACAAACCACCGATAACAATAATCGCAACCGGAGGAACCATTACTTCAAAAGTAGAATACAAGACAGGTGGGGTGATAACAATTGAGAAGCCAGAAGAACTGTTGAAAAGCTATCCTGAACTACAGGAATTAGCAAATATAAAATTTGTAACTCCCTTTAGAAAGATGTCAGAAGATATGAATTATAAGGACTGGCAGATTATCGCGAGAACAGTTGCGCAAGAGCTTAATTCCGGAAGGGGCGTGATAATCACACATGGAACTGATACACTTCACTACACAGCAGCTGCATTATCTTTCATGATCAAAGGAAATAAACCTGTTGTCATAACAGGTGCTCAGAGGTCTCCTGACAGGGGGAGCAGCGACGCGGCAACAAATCTGATATGTTCTATTTATGCTGCTCTGTCTGACTTGGGTGAAGTCGGTATCTGCATGCATGGCTCAATGAACGATGATTTCTGTTCTTTCAACAGAGGGGTGAGGGTCAGGAAGATGCACACGAGCAGGAGAGATACTTTCAGAACTTTAATAGATGATCCAATAGCAAAAGTATGGACAAATGGCAAGATCGAAAAGATAGACGTCAGAAGGAAAAGAGATGACACTGAAGTTGAGGTTGATGACAAGTTTGAAGAAAGGGTTGCTCTGATAAAAGTCTATCCCGGAAGCTATCCAGATATTCTGGACTATTATGTCAAAAAAGGCTACAAGGGATTTGTTCTTGAGGGAACAGGTTTTGGTCACGTACCAACCCAATCTAAAAACTCTTGGATAGAGACCATACAGAAAATAACCAAAAAAGGGATTCCGATTGTCATAACCTCCCAGACATTGTTCGGAAGAGTTAACACAAAGGTCTACGCCAATCTTAGAATTCTGTTTCATGAGTCTGGAGCGATCCCCGCCGAAGATATGCTCCCTGAGGTCGCTTACATTAAGTTAGGGTGGGTTCTCGGTCATACTAAGGACATCAAAAAGGTTAGAGAGATGATGCTGACAAATATTGTTGGTGAATTCACTGATAGATCGAAGATAAGAGGAGACTAAATGTTAGAGATCTTAATAGAACTTATCGGTTATCTTGGTGGGATATTTATTATGATAAGTTTTGTCCCACAGGTTATAAAAACATATAAAACCAAGAACGCAGATGACGTATCATTACAGATGCTGTTGGCGACATTGATTGGGATGATTTTTTGGATATTTTATGGTATTTTTATTGCCGCCGTGCCGATCATAGTTATGAATATAATGTTTACAACAACCGTCTTATTGGAGATCTATCTAAAAAGTAAATACAGTAGCAAGAGGTAATGTTGGATGCTGGAAGCCTATTCACTAATATTAACAATTCTAGTTGCAATCTTTGACTCTGTGATGTCACTTGCATATTTTTCTCAGGTCTATAAAATGTATATACGAAAGAGCTCGGCAGATGTTTCGTCCCTAACATATATGTTGGTCTTGACTGGTTTTATAATCTGGTTGCTGTATGGGATAAGCGTAAACAACATAGCCTTCATAGTTGCAAACTCTATAGGAGTGATCTCATCAATTTGTGTTATTGTGACATATTATCATTACAAAAAAGTAAATTAGACAATTGTCTAATTTAGAAGGGTGGCCAAATGAAACTCAACTCAGATATAATGAAAAGGATAGAGAAATTCTGTGCAGGATATTATAAGAAAAATAATGTTGCTCATGATCTGGAACATATGTACATGACAGAGAAGCTCGCAGCATATATAGCTAGAAAAGAAGGCTATGACATTGATATCTGCAGAGCAGGCTCATTTTTTCATGACATAATGAACGGACTCAGGCATAGTGGTCATGAGAAGCACGCACTGCCGCTTGCTAGAAGGTTTTTAAGAAAGTTGAAAGTAGATGAAGATATTATTGAGAGTATATGTGACTGTATCCTATGTCATAGTACATTCCATATACACAGAGCTAAAACAAAAGAAGCTTGGGCTGTTCATGACGCTGATTTGTTACAGTTAATTGGTCCTTATGGTTATGTGAAAGCCTTATCTTTAAGATTAGTTGAAAAAAAGATGAAAATGGTTGATGCTGTGAGTAGTTCTGAAAAGAAGCAGAACTTCTGTGCTCCGAGAATGAAAACAAGGATAGGCAGGAGAATAGCTAAAGATAATCATAAATTCATGAAAGAATATTATAAGAGATATAAACAATTCAGAAGTCTAAAATTCAAGTGATCAAATGGATTACAAAAAAATAGGTTTCAAGTGCGGAATAGAAGTTCATAACCGTTTAGCTACTTCTCATAAATTATTTTGTAACTGCCCAGCAGAAATATCTAACGAAGAACCAATTCTTGAAGTCCAGAGGAAACTAAGACCAGTTGCTGGTGAGCTGGGAAAAATAGATCCAGCAGCTCTATTTGAGGCCATGAGGTCCAGAAAATTCAATTACCAACTGTTTGACTCAAACTGTCTGGTTGAAATAGACGACGAGCCGCCACGTAAATTAAACCAAGACGCACTTGATGTGGTCTTGACAGTCTCTAAAATGTTGAATGCTCATATCCTTGATGAAGTGCATGTTATGAGAAAGACAGTGACAGACGGTTCAAATACTTCTGCATTCCAGAGGACAGCACTAATATCAAAGGACGGAAAACTAGAAACATCTCAGGGAAATGTTGGTATCGATACAGTTTGCTTGGAGGAAGAGTCAGCAGGAATAATTGGAAAAGAAAAAGGAGTTGTGACTTACAGGTTGGATAGATTGGGAATTCCTCTTATAGAGATAGCAACTGCTCCGCAGATCAAAGATCCAAAGCACGCAAGAGAATTGGCACAAAAAATAGGAATGCTGGTTAGATCTACCGGCAAAAGCCAGAGGGGAATTGGGACAATAAGACAAGACGTGAATGTTTCCATAAAAGGCGGAGCAAGAGTTGAGATAAAGGGGCTTCAGGAGTTGGACTTGATAGAAAAAATAATCGATAATGAGATCCAGAGACAATTGTCATTGTTAAAGATAAAGGCCAAGGTCAAAGGTCACATTCCTGAGGCAAAGGACGTCTCAGAGATATTCAGACTCTCAAAAAGTTTTGTCGGCGGTCTGGTTAAAAAAGAAAAAGCCTGGGCAATCAAGATTCCAAACGCAAACGGTCTGGGAAATTTCGAGTTGTGTCCAGGAAAAACTCTAGGACGGGAGCTGGCAGATTATGCTGTCGCTCATGGGGTAAAGGGATTGATACACAGTGACGAGGATCTGAGTAAGTATAATTTACAGAATGAATTCCAGGAACTGCGGTTAGCATTGCAGGCAAACAGAAACGACGCTGTGATTCTCATAGCCGGCAGGCACTCGAAAAGAGCCATCGATGCAGTCAGGAACAGGGCAAAATTATTGAGCAGAGAGATTCCTGAAGAGACCAGGGTTGCTAACCCAGACGGAACAACCACTTACACCAGACCACTGCCAGGTTCAGGGAGGATGTATCCTGAAACAGATCTGGAACCAATCAGAATAACTCACGAAATGCTGAAAAAAATAAAAATACCAGAGAGCTGGGATAAAAAGAAAAAGAGATTTTCTAAAATACTTCCCAAAGATATGATTGATCAGATTCTAAAGAGTGAGTATCTTGATTTGTTTGACAAATATTCAAAACAATTTGATCCTGTTCTGGTTGCTTCAATGTTTACCTCTACTCTGAAAGATCTGAGCAGAAGAGGAGTTCCGATAAATAATCTTGAAGATGTTGACTTCTTTGATGTCTTGAGTTTTGTAAAAGATAAAAAGATTTCTAAAGAAGCAATTCCTGAGATTCTTGAGAAAGTTGCAAAAACTGACATGAATGTAAATAAACTGGTTGAAAAGCTCAACATCAAACCAATGACTACCAAAGACCTGGATAAGGTCATTGACAAGATAATCAGAAAAAACAAGAAACTTTTTGATGAAAAGAATGTTTCTGCACTGATGGGAGAGGTAATGTCAGAAGTCCGCGGTCGTGTGGATGGTAAGATAGTTTCAAAAATATTAAGAAAGAAACTAAGTTAGGTGCTTGGATATGCCTCATCTAAATCAAGTTTTTCTCCTCTCAAGGCATAATAGAGCTCGTGGGTTTTCATTACCACCTCCTTGTCTCTCCAGCTGCCTTCCCTTGCTATACAGATAACATTTTTCAGGTCTTCTCTTGTAATTGAACCAAGATCAGAAACACTTCTATCAAGAGCATTTTGTAATCTCTCTATAAATCTCTTTTGTAACATCTCTGGATCAGCATCAGTCCAACCCAAATGATTTAGCCTTGCTAATGACAAATCACAATAAACAGCATGGTCAATAGCACCTGCTGCTGAGTTAGCATTCACTCTAGCAGTTTCCCCCGGCCAAGACAGTCCAGAACTTACTACAAAATCTCCATAACACCTTTCTATTCTCTCATGATAATCCTCTAGTGAAGGATCATCCATATTCATCAGTTCAATGGTACCGTCTATAAACACATAACCTACTGTAGAGCATAGATCATGGTCACCTACAGGAAACAGACGGTAACCTGCATTAGCATAAACAGGTTCTAAGCCACACTCCGCCATTTTTTTGAAAAGCGCTTCCATATTTTGAGGAGGAATTATACCAACAAACTCTTCTCCGTAAAATTCTTGTGGAGTATAATCTGACATACTTATACAATAAGCATATGTTTTATCTCCACCCTGACAATGTTCTACGAGAGCATTTTCGTTTTGATTAGTGAAGAGACTTAATGAAACATCAAGAGGTACCGGTTCCTCTGGAGCTAGAGCTATCTCATCATCTTTGTGACAAGCTGCGAAATCTCTTTCATAATCATCAAAATATTCATCAGCAACAAACACTCTCCTTCTAGTGACCCGCATAATCTCACGAGCAGCACTTTCTTTACCTTCGTCTGGAATGTGATGGAGAAGGAACCCTACAAGTGATATGTCTATCGACTTGTCATCTAGTTCTAAATGATCATCAATAGCATTTTTCAGCGGTATTGCACCCGTTAATTTTGCTCTCAACATATCATAGTACCCTACTGATCCAAAATGCTCTTCTATAAAGTCAGTTGGAGGCCTCGGAAAATTAACCTGAATGTTCTTACTCAAAACATCTTGAGAAATATCAACTAAATATATTTCAGTTTTACCCAGCAAACCATATTGGTCAAGCTCTTTTAATGCGAACAACGTTGATATAGCTCCTACTGCAGGACCACCATCCATTATGGTTATTTTCTCTGCTTTCTGGTATTGATTTGCCCATGCCCCTAGATGTTGTCTGAGATAGGTCGTCATCAGTTCATTTCCCTCAATTGGAAACCCGTCTTCTATTTTCTCCGTTACATAACCATCTAAAGAACCAAACCTCTCATCACTTCTCTCTCTAAAGAGCTGTTGCTTATCAGTGACCATATTTACTATTTAATAGTAATATATTTAAATCTTTCTATTTACTCCAAAATATTGACAGAATCAACAACACCATCGCTGTCAGCATCAATACCCTCGACAACCTTGGCCATAATTTTTTTATCCTTGGAGTTTCCCTTGCAGACATCGTCAAGCTTCTGCATCAGCGACAGAACAGCAGCCTTGGTTCCCTCAGCCCTCCTGCCAGCAACAACAAGCATTTCCTTGTTCTTGTCAAAGGGATTTCTGGTCTTGACTATTATGCCGCAGCTCTCTTCTGAATATATCTTGTTTGTGATCGAAGAAAAGAACCCAGAATAATAATTGTTCTGATACTTGACCTGCTCAAACCTGATAGGAAGTTTTTTATTCACCCTGTTCACTATAGCGTTGACACCTGGCCCGCCAACCAATATCAGATTATTTCTTAGATCATCTTCTCTTACTTCTGTATCCAGCATGACAGATGTCTTAGGTATGTAAGTTAGGAAGGTCGCTAAAAATAATCCCAGGTTAGCTGCAGCTGGTCCGTCCTTTGCTCTTACTTTCGTCGGTCCGTGCGGTTCTGGGCTTCCGATTATTATTGTTGCGTTCATCTTGCCCTCTTCAATAAATGGCTCTAAAAAACTCTTATGTTTTTTATTCAGAGAAAATACTTTTGGCGAGTGCTCTAATGGCTTTAGCAGTAGCGTCAGGGCTGAAGATGTTGTTGAATATACTTTAGTGTTGGCTCCTCTCACGATCTTTTTTTCAATCATCGAGATGAATCCAGCCCTCTCTAGATTCCTTATGTGGTAGTATACTTTCTGCTCATGCATACCTATTTTTCTTGCCAGCTGCTTTGCATACATTGGTTTTTCTGATAAGATCTTTAGAATCCTCAAAGCTAATGGAGATGTTGCCTTTTTTAACTGTTTCTGGTCCACAACCTTGGTCGGTAGGCTGTATTTCTTGCCGTTCTTTTCTTCAATAACCCACATTGTTAACCACTACAAGACATTTTATAACACTATAACAATATTTTTAATAGTGTTTATAAGTATAAAAATGTTTCTATTCTTATGTCACTATTAGGATTTAAGAGGTGTTAACTTAATGGCTGGTCCAGTTGTTCCGAGTATAAAAGATGTTGTTCGAGATGGTATGCGTGTAGTAGCAGACTTATATTTCCAAGGGAAGCTCAATGAAGCAGAGGAATCTTATAGTGGATCTGATGGAGTTACTTGGTACGCTGCCTGGGCCGGTTTGAAGACAAGAACAATAGACGAGGTTCTCAGCAGCCAGTGCCCATATATGTCGACATTTTTATCAGGAATTATTAGACCAGTCTGTAAGTGTAAAGAACCATGCGCCTTTGCATCAGATGGAATAACATTAATCCGAAGAAAGCCGCCATGCGAAGAAGCGGATTTAGTTGATTATATTATAGAAGTTGCTACCGGTAGTCCAGTCGAGGTACCTGAACCACCAGAAAAAGCAGACGAACTAGAACGTATTCCTATGTCTGAAGAGAGTGTCGTGGCTTGACTTAATTCATAATGATGTGCGATTTACCAGAAGGCCAACCCAAAGACCATGATGACATTATTGGTATAACTGGAAGCTATATAGAAAGAGTTGGAATAAATAACCTTAAGGGAAAATATCACGACTTTGCTAAATTACTTGAACAAAATCACATGTATTCTGAACTAGATTCTTTCTTAGAGGCCTGTTCTGACCAAGGATGGAACAATGACAGACCCATCTGTAAGCACGAAGGAAGCTGTCCTTATTTATCTGTAGACGGAACAAAAACATGCGAATTGTTAGATGAAGCAATGATATCATATAGACCACCCATAGCGCCTAAAGAATAATTTCTTTAAAAATAAAGACCATTAATATTCTTTATGTCGAAACAAATATTCAGGGCATATGACATAAGAGGAGAGTATCCCTCTGAGTTAAATGAAGAACTAGCAGAAAAAATAGGAATAGCTTTCGGAAATTTTATAGACGCAGACGAGGTTGTCATTGGAAGAGACAACAGATTTAATTCAAAAAAAATAGAAGAGTCACTGATCAATGGAATTCTAAAGTCTGGAAAAAACGTCGTAAAGGTGGGTATGGTCCCGACACCAGTTCTTTACTTTGCGATAAATCATCTTAACAAAGGGGGCGGGATAATTGTCACAGGTTCCCACCTGCCTAAAAAATATGGCGGGATGAAGTTAAAAAAAGAAAAAGCAGTCGGATTCTCGTCAGAGGAAATTAAAGAAATCGGAAGAAAAGCATTAGACAATGAATTAGTTATTTCTGAAAAACCAGGAACCATATCTGAAAGGAGTGTAGACAAAGAATATATCGATCATCTTTCCAAAATCCCCAAACTTGGAAAAAAGTTAAAAATTGTAATCGATGCTGGAAATGGAGCCTGCGGAAAAACAGCTTCTGAGCTGTTTGAGAAACTTGGATGTGAAGTCATAAGATTATACTGCGAGCCAGACGGAGAATATCCAAATCATATGCCAGATCCACACGAGGCAAAGAACATGGAAGACCTCAAGAAAAAAGTAGTGGAAGAGAAAGCTGATCTGGGTATTGCTTATGACGGCGACGGGGACAGGGCTGGTTTTGTCGATCACAAGGGAAGAATAATCTCCGGAGACAAGACTGCGATTGTTTTTCTTAGAGACGCCCTGAAGAACAAAAAGGGCCCAATTGTTTTTGATGTCAGAATTTCACTATCAGCTGTAGAGGATGTCAAAAAGAACGGAGGCTCAGTTATTATCTACAAGGTAGGACACTCGAAGATATTACAAAAAATGTTTGAAACAGACGCTGTTTTCGGTGCTGAACTCACTGGACACATGTTTTTCAACTATTGTTATTATTCTTATGACGACGGAATCTTCGCAAGCATGAAAATGGTAGAGATCGTTTCTAACACAGATGATTTCTGCAAATATCTGGATGAAATACCAGAATATTTCTCAACACCAGAAGAGAGGATATCCTGTCCAGACGATAAGAAATTCCAAATTATTCAAAAAATAAAAGAAAATCTTCAGAAAAAGTACAAAGTAAACGATGTTGATGGAATAAGGATAGATTTTGAAGATGGATGGGGACTGCTGAGAGCTTCAAACACTGCGCCGCAATTAACAATGAGGTTTGAAGCCAAATCAGAAGAAAGGCTACACCAAATAAAGAAAATATTTCTTGACGAACTAAACAACCACATATGATTTAAATAGAAAACACCAATATCTAGTATGGTTTTTGAGCAGTTTTTGACACTAGGATTCTGGTCATACATATTGATCTCATCTATAATCAGTGCCATAGCAGTTTACATAGGAATCAGAATAACAAGAGAGATACCAAGCATTATGAGGTCATTTCTAGTAGCAGTGATAGCAAACGTGATAGCTTTCGTAGGAGTCCTTGGGTTTATAGCAGCCTTTTTACCAATTCCCTTTGCTTACGTGATAGTTTCAGCTATTATTTGGATACTACTGATAAGGTTCTTCTTCAGGATGAGCCTGATGCATGCAATAATGGTTGGTGTGATAGCTTTCATAATATCCTATCTGCTGAGTTTCCTTGGAATAACAGCTATGATAAACAGTTTCCTGATATAAAAAGATTTAATTTGTATAAATATTGGTAGATTATAATGGCCGTGAGAAATACCATAATAACCGCCGCCCCTTCTATTCTCATTGTTCTAATACTCACTTTAGCACTCGCGCCTTCATCTGTTTACGCTTCTGACGTGAATTATGACTCTCCAGTGATTGAAACAATAAACATAACAGACGAACTAAGTTCAGGGGAAGTCGCCAAACAAATAACAAGAGGAGATATACTCACGCTCATGTTTGGGGGAGAACAACACAAAACAATACTTTCATTATTGTCAACAGAATATGCGCACTTTGTCATACGATCCACCCCAAGCTCTGCAAGACTTTATCCGGGCAACATGACTGAGATAGATTTTGACGAGGATGGCACCAATGACATGAGCCTTTCACTGGACTCAATACTGAACAGCACAGCTTATGTCAAACTTAATCTTCTCGGTGCAGAAACACAACAGCCTGTCCAACAACCAACCCCAGAACCACAACCAGCACCAGAGCCTGAGGAAGAGACAAACTTATATCTCATAATAGGAATCATTGGAGTAGTCATACTGATTATAATTATTTCAGTATTTCTTCTGAAGAGAAAGAAACCTTTCAAGGTCAAAACACCCATGGAGACACCGTCCTTTGAAACCCCCAAGATAAAAGAATCTCCGCCAGTACCTGAGATTCCTCTTGAAAAACAAAGAACAACAGACATAGTCAACCTGCCGGTTATGGTCGGTGAAACCGTCACAATAGAGGGTAAGTTTAAAGAACTAAAAAGATTTGAGAGCGGTAACGTTGTCTACGAGGTATCTGACATTACAGGAGTGATAACAGCAATAACACCAGATAAGAATATAATCCACAACCAGAGTTACAGAGCTACCGGAGAAGTCGTCAGGGAAGAAGGTATCTTATATCTTAGAATTTCCAAGATTGAACAAGTTTTCTAATCCTTGATTGGCCAGCCCATCAAGCCAGTTGCCAATGCATCTATTATCTTAACTTTAACCTTCTTTCCGAGAAGATTTCCTGTTTTGTCTATTATGACCTGTTTGTATGCAAAATTCCTTCCGATCCACTGGCTGTTTTTCTTTCCTTTCTCAGAGACGAGAATATCTCCCTTCCAACCCAGCCATTCTTTATTTTTCTCCAGAGAAATGTTCCTCACCAAGTCAGATGCAATAACACTTCTCTTCTTTACTACATCAGTGGGTATCTGTTGAAGTTTTTCGGCAGGAGTCCCTGGCCTCATCCCAAACCTGGAAATATTTGTATAATCTAATTTAAGTTTCTTGAGTAGATTCATTGTATTTTTGAACTGAGATTCAGTTTCGTCAGGATAACCAACTATTACATCAGTCCAGACCTGCATTTTGTAGGCGTCTCTGAACGATTGAACAATTTCCTCAAAGTCTTTTACAGAATAGTTTCTGTTCATTGATTTCAAAACACCATTATCTCCAGACTGCACTGGCAAGTGTAGGAACTTGTATATTTTATTTGAATTGTAGGCTGATATTAGATCAGATAAAATATTTTTGACATGGTTGGGACTCATCATCCCTATCCTCACAGAGAAGTCTTTATCCAACTTTGTTATCCTATTCAATAACAACGGCAATTCATATTTTCCGTTGTCAATACCAAAAGCTGCATTATCCTGAGAAGTGACCCATATCTCTTTACAACCCTGGTTGAGACTTGATTTAATTTCATCTATTATTTTATTTTTTGGATACGAGAACAATGCTCCCTTAGCATATCTGACTGCACAGTATGTACATGAGCCGCTGCACCCCGAAGAGATTGGAACAATATCCACCACAGGGTTTTTTCTAATCTTTGGTAGACATAGTTTGATGTCTGCCTTCCCGCCAACTAACTCAACCTTTCCCTTTTTCTGCACAACCTGGTCTATCTTTGTTATCTGATGAGTAGAGATCATGCTAGCATCAAATTTTGATATTCTATCATAAGCTCCCTCTGGCATGCACCCAGCTATTATTAGTTTCTTGTCAGGATACTTTTCTTTGATTTCAGATAATCTAAACAGTATTTTCTGTTCAGTTGGTGATTTGACATAGCATGTGTTGACTATAATGACGTCAGAATCTTCTATCTTTCTCACTATTTCATGGGCCTTTGACCTCAATATGCCTGCCATTATTTCTGACTCGTTCTGATTTGCTGCACATCCATAGGTTTCGATGTATACTCTCATCAGTTATAAATATGGAATGATTAAATAATAAATATGATTTTTATCAAGAATGCGAAGTTTATTTTGACGCCAGATCTCATCAAAGAAAAATCAATCCTAATAGACGGAAACAATATCGTTTCTTTCGAAGATAAGGATAAATCAGATATTGTCATTGATGCAAAGGATAAGGTAATTCTTCCGGGATTTATCAATTATCACAACCATTCTCCGATGTCTATTCTCAGGGGATTTGCTGACGACATGCCGCTAAAGGACTGGCTAGAAAAAAAAATATGGCCTCTAGAAGCAAAATTAAATAAAAATGATATTTATTATGGGTCTGTTCTAGCCTGT
>JAFCDY010000024.1 GCA_017609445.1 Candidatus Aenigmatarchaeota archaeon
TGTGCAAAGTCAACAACAGGAGAGCAGTGTTTCACTTTTTTACAAATATCCAGTATCTTGTCCAGGGTTCCATATTGTTTTTGTTTCCCAGTTGTCTCTAATCCCAAGAGCGGTTTCCATTTATTTTTTCTGATGACATCTGAAATCTCCTGACAGTGCTCTGAAATAATTTCATGGCACTTTTTTTCTCCATGTTCTCCGTAGTAACCAGGATGGACGACAACGACTCTGGCGTTCATGTGGTGGGCTCTCTCTAGAGAATCGATAATTCTTTGTTTTGATTCCTTGATAACCTGTTTTTTGTGGCTGGCTAGGTTGATGTAGTATGGTGCGTGGACAGAAAGTTCTATGTTGTTTTCTTTAGCAACCCTACCGAGCTCTTCGGCCATTTCATTTTTCATGTG
The DNA here is from genome assembly GCA_017609445.1 of Candidatus Aenigmatarchaeota archaeon. Lineage (GTDB taxonomy): Archaea > Aenigmatarchaeota > Aenigmatarchaeia > Aenigmatarchaeales > Aenigmatarchaeaceae > JAFCDY01. Next base: position 405 of record JAFCDY010000024.1, read on the forward strand.
GACCCCCCTGACAAACTGGACTTCCATTGCATGGAGTCCTTCTTTCTTAACATACTTGACTCCGTCTATAGAACTTCCTTTACAGTCTTGTGGTATGCCGGCCGGACCTAACCTTATCATCAAGACACCTTCAAGATAACCAAACTCTCTGTGCTCAAAACGCCGTTTATTTTTCTTATCTTCTCTATCCTGTTGTTGAAACTCTCAGCAGAATATGTGGATATCTCAACTATAACGTCATAGACGCCACACATCTCATAGATTTCTTTCACATCATCTATCTTCTTTATATCACTTACTATTTTTTCTGTCTGTATGCTTGATCTTGTTTTTAGAAGAGCAAAAGCGCGGAAACCTGTTTTTGTGGAAACCTGAATCGTGAATTTCTTTATTGTTCCTTTCTTTATCAGCTTATTTATTCTCTGCCTTATCGTTCCCTCTGAGACCTTTAGTTTTTTTGCTAACTTTATGTTTGTTTGTCTTGAGTCTTTCTTGAGTTCTGTCAATATCTTCTGGTTTAGTTCTTCCATAATAGTAGTTTATTTACTAATTGGTATATAAATCTTGCACTTTCACTACTATATTTACTAAATAATTACGTATATAGTAGGGTTTAAATACTCTCCAGTAGTTACTTCTATTATAAACTAAAGGGGGTGAAAAAATGAGCATAAATGATATGCTATTGGAAGGTGACTGGTTTGATACACATGGAGCAATATCTCCTTTCGTGAGGGAGGAAGATGGAACATATAGAAATGCATTGGACGGTAGTGTAGTAGAAGAGGAAGAATATAGAAGAATAACCAGTGAAAGAACGTGTGGGAGGTGAGAAAAATTAAAACAAATAAATTTAAAATAAACAAAGCGTGATTTGGGAACTCATTGATTTCTTAGAGCTCCACTATAACTTCATCTCCATCATGTCCCTAGCAACAATAGAATTCTTGAATATCTTCTTCGCGATCTTTTCTATTTCTTTGACAGATTTGTATCTTCTGCTGAAATGAGTCAGAACTAGTTTTTTTACATTATACTTCTTAGATAGCTTGGCGACCTCCTTAACAGACGAATGTGCGCGGGACTCCATAGGTTCAGTAAAGGTGCCGTCATGGATGAGCAAATCCGCATTCTTTGCGGCATTGAATAGTTTTTTGGAAACCCTTGTGTCCCCGGAATAAATCAATTTTCTTCCTGGACTTAACTTTGCTACCTTGGAAAGTTTTATGCCCTTAAAAATTCCCTTCTCCTTGATTATTTTCAGATCTTTCCCAGACAGTTTATATTTTTTTGCAAGTTTTGTATCAATGTTCCACCTGTCTTTTTCTTTAAAAATATAGCCGACCGAGGGAACACTATGATCAACCTTAATGGAATGGATCTCATAGTTTTCTGTGTCAAGAATCTTTTCCATATCCTCCTCGCCGCAGTCTTTTGTTTTTATCTCAAACCCAATGCCCCAATAGCTTAATTCAGAAATAGCATCCACAAATCTTGACGCCTCTGGGCCGTAAATTTCTAGGGGCTCTTTCCTGTTTTGCAGGTGCAGTGTCTCTATCATTGGGAGTAGGCCAGCAAAATGATCTGCGTGCCAATGTGAAATAAATATCCTCTTTATCTTCATCGGAGAGACCCTGGCCTTCTGCAACTGTATCTGGGTTCCTTCCCCACAGTCAAAAAGCATATGGTCTCCGGAATACTTGATGAGAATCGCCGGATGCCCCCTCTGTGGGGTTGGGGTGCTGCTTCCTGTCCCCAAAAATGTTATCTCAATTGGCTCTGGCATAACAACACCTAAATTATGCTGAAGTCCTCCTCAAACCACTTTCTCATAAAGACTCTAAAATCATCAGGGAGCGTCTTCATCATCTCAACACAATCGCCGCCAGACGATATGCTGGCTTTTCTAAAATTGTCCACCACTTTGCTTGGAATGCCCTTTTCCAACAGTTTCTTTTTTGGTTTAGGAATCAAATCCTTTAGAAAATGCATCACAGTTATGAAGTCTCTCTCTTTTTCCAGAACCCAGTTCTTACCCTCAATAAATATCTTATATTCATCATAATGCTTTAGGAAATTTTCTGCGTGTTTTGAATAAACATTAGGTCCGATATGTTTGGCTATCTTGGGAATCAGCCATATGTCCATCTCAAATACAAATACAATCTCATCACCGACCCAGAAATCACTTCTAAAGATCCTGAACCCGTTATCATCTAACAACTTATTTATTGTTTTCATGGACTTTCTCAACTGAGGCCATAAGGTATCGTCGACAACATCCGGTTTTTTGAATTTTATCAAATACCATCTGGTTCCTCTTTTTTTGATTTCCTTCTCTATTTCTTTGACTGTAAATGGCTTCGGGGTTTCCTGAAAGAAAAAGTTTTTAGTTGGATTTTTGATAAAATCGTTGCATCCTTTGACAAATCGATAGAAACTCTCCTCGGAAACTGCTGCCGCAACATTTCTGTTAGGATCAACAGGATCAATAACAATCAGAGGGGATTTATACTTTTTATGCATCTTGTCATTATCTACCTTGTCTTTCTTAACATCAAATGCAATCGGTGCTCTCCACTTAACGGCTTTCTTGATCAAATTCTGAAAACTTCCGTACTGTATTATCATCAATTCAGATAAGTAACCTGAGAATCCCTGCGTCTTGACGTCAGCTCCATAAGCTTTTATTGATTTCAAGAACTGCTTCAACAACCTGACTTCGTCTGGAAACTTCAGATTACCTTCAATATAATGAACATGATGAGGCGTTCTGTCGACTGCAGACTTTATTTTGCTGGGATTTTTGATGTTATAACAGGGAACTATATCCATGTCATACTCTTTTCCATTATACATTATAGAACCCGAGAGGTATGGATGCTCAGCATAAGCCAATTGATACTTTCCCTTGAATTTGGAGATTATCTCTTTTGCTATCTCCAGCCCGTATTGAGACAGTTTCTTCTTATCCAAAGCTGGAGAGAATAATAAAAACAGATCCAGTTCTCTTTTGTTTCTTATCCAAGTATTTTTGGCAACCGACCCGCACAACATTAGTTTTGCAGAATAGGGTTTGGTTATCGGTTCAGCTATTTTCATCAGCTCTTCAACAAATGTCTTCATCTCGTCTCTTTCTTCCCTTGAAGGCTTAACCTTCTTTAAAACGTCTGTGAGAACAGGAGTTATGTTTTTCATGATTATTATGTCATTTCCGGCAATATAAAATTTTTATATTGTCCAACTGCCAAATAAATATATGATAATTGAAGAAATAATGAACAGAGACGTAAAAACAATAAGACCCTCCGAGAATATTCAGAAAGCAGCTGAAATAATGGGAAGATATAGAATAGGTTCTCTCGTTGTCATGGGTGGCGACGGATCAGTGGTAGGACTAGTAACTGAAAGGGATGTGTTGAACAAAGTTGTTGCACAGGACAGAAGGCCCTCTGAGGTCAACGTGGAAGATATAATGACCAAAGAGCTAATAACAATCACGCCTGAAACAACTCTAGAAGATGCAGCTGACATAATGACAAAACATCAGATAAAGAAGCTTCCGGTCATAAAGGATGACGGTCTGGTGGGAATAGTTACAGCCTCTGACTTGATTGCCTACGAGAATGCTTTAATAGAGAAAGTGGCTAGTTTGTTGACAGTCACCAGATCACAGGGTATCGGCGGCTAACTTCTGATAGAGACAATCATTTTTCTTCCCATTAGTACCCAGTATTGTATTTCTCCGCCTTGTTTTATTTGGTCTTTTAGTTCTTCTGGTACTACTGCGTCAAATGTATCATATGTTTCTAGATCCATTAACTGAGCTGTCTCTCCAGCCATAGCAACTACCTGAGCGTTTCTTTTATCCACAATAGGTATATCTAATTCATAACTAGCTGGTTTCACAATGCTTCTTTTTTTGTTATCAAAGACCCCGATTGCCTCTAATCTTGCCTTGGCTCCACCATGTTTGCCTGCAACAGAAGTAGTCATTGACAACACTTTGTATGGCTCACCGTCTATTATGCAATACTTACCTGGTTTTAGGTTCTTTATTGCTGTTCTGGTAGTCACCATGTGTATTTATCAGGGAAACTCGTTTATAAAGTTTAACGTCATGATTAAAAGGCATAAATTAATCTTGTCTAAATTTTTCTAGCAACAAACCTGATATCTTCCTTAAGAATCGTCTTTCTCTTGGCGTGTCTGGCTGCGCTAGCAGCCTCTAGAACAAGTTCTTCTCCTATCTCGTCTGCTGATTTTTGCAGTTCTTTAAGAGCTTCAGCTGATATTCTTTTGACGCCAGCTTTTCTGGCTATCCTCTCTATAGCAGCTATTGGAAGCATGGAGAATAGTTGTAAGGTCTGGTATAAATTAATTCTCTATTGAAGACAAGTATTTATAAACAGCCGTTAACTTTATATATCAGTTCCGGAGAACATTTAAATAGGTATCGGTTATTCTTACTACAGGATGGTGATAATGTGCTCAAAAAGAAAAAAACTTCCAAAAAAACAACAAAAAAATCCAGAATGACAAAACTTGCAAAAAAACCGACAAAGAGAAAATCTTCAGAAAAAACAGCAACACCAAGACACGGTGGTGGAAGAAGTGTAAGGATCTGTCCCGATTGTAAATCAACTCATTTTTTTGAAGATGATAAAAAGGGCGAAAGAATATGCGCGAAATGTGGGTTGGTTATCGAAGAATCAATGATTGATGCTTCGCCAGAATGGAGAGCATTTGATGATGATCAAAGATCAAAAAGAACCAGAGCAGGGGCTCCATTAACGTTCACAAAACACGACAAGGGCTTAACAACTGAAATTGGAAGAGGAAGGGGGGAACTATTCAAAGTCGCTCCTTCGAAGAGAGCTCAGTATTATAGACTGACAAAATGGCAGAAAAGGTTGGTGGAATCAAAAGACAGAAATCTTTCTTTCGCACTGTCTGAGCTACAGAGGCTCGTGTCGTTTTTAGGTTTACCCAAAAAGGTTCACGAGGAAGTGGCCAAAAAATATGAACAAGCTGTTGACCGTGGATTAGTGAGAGGAAGGTCAATGGAATCAGTTATAGCTGCTTTATTGTATGCAGTTACGAGAGAATTAGAAACACCAAGAACTCTTGAAGAAATAGCAGAAGCTTCAGGAGTAGAGAGAAGGGAAATAGGAAGAACTTACAGGTATATTTCCAGGGAGCTTAACATAAGAATTCTTCCGGCCCCGCCTCAGGACTATGTCCCTAGGTTTGCCTCAACGCTCGGACTATCTGACAAGGTCCAAGCCAAAGCAATCAGAATACTTATACAAGCCAAAAAGAATGAAGTAACTTCTGGCAAGGGTCCGACAGGCGTTGCAGCTGCCGCATTATATATAGCAGCTGTTCTGCTTGGTGAAAAAAGAACTCAGAGAGAGATAGCAGACGCTATCGGTGTGACAGAGGTCACAATCAGAAACAGATTCAAGGAATTGGTAGAAAAACTAGGAATCCAGGATGAGATTGAAAAGAAAGTCAGAGAAGACTAAAATTTCATCTTTTTGTTCTTTCTTCTAATAGCTTTAGTCTGGCATCTATTGTGTCCAGTTTTTGGAGAATTAAATCAATCTTATGTTCGTTTCTTGGTTCTGGTTCTCTTTTTCCCTCTAGCTTAGGCGGTCCAGGAGGCATTAGCTCTGGGACAGGACCATTATAAGGCGGTTCCTGATATCTCAATGGGACTCCTCCCGGGGCTGGAGGTTCTTCTCCCGGAGGCTCTGGATATCCTGATGGTTTGATGGGTTCTTCCAGCGGCGGCCTCTTGACTCTTAATCTTTGCAAATCATCGGGAAGGGGGCTTTCCATATTTATGTCTTCGGAAATAGGTTCTTCTTTTTTCTTGAATAGTTTTGGGAATTTCATGGTTTAGTCTTCCTTATTAGATCAAAGGTACTCCTCAGTTTGTCTTCTATCTCATCCATTCTTCTTCTGGCTTGCTCCTGATATTGTCTTACTCTCGGTTTGTAATATAACTCGGCATTGATAAATGAAAGTGATTTCTCTAAGAAGTTACCATAGGGAATGTCTACGTTCAACATGTATCTTATCCACACAGTCAGCCATCCTTGTCTGTCTCTTTTTCCCTCTTCACCCTGAATTTTTATTTGTAAAACTATCTTTGCTCTTGCGTCTTTGGTCTCCACTCCTCTCCAAACTCCGTAGAACATCACAGGGTCACCTGCCACATCCCACTTGATAGAGTCTTCATAAAACGAAGGGCCCTCTATAGCCAAGGTGTCGACAATTATTGATTTGACATGTTTGAATATCCTTGAAGGCGTGGGACCAGAATACTCAAAAACTTTCACAAATTGTGGATGCAATAGATCAAAGAAAAGTTTATAGCTTCCCATATCATCCCCTTGTGACTTCTTTTAGAGAATGGACAAATTGAGACAATAACCTTCTTCCCTCAACAAGGTAAATGTTTTTTCTATGGGCATAGAATGTCGTGTGCCAGAACATTCTCAGGAATTCATATATTAAACTCTTCTGCCAAAAAGTATCTTGCGGATATTCTGTTCTCAGAGCAGCGTCAACTTTTACTTCTGCGTTACCGACCCCACCTGAACTTGTTCCAGTCAGCTTAACTTGAATCCAATAGAAGGAAAACATATCAAGATCCTTTGCAACTTCCCATTTAACTGCAAACTTCTCTGGGTCGCCCTTCTGCCATTTGAAACTCTTTTCTTGGATAGAGTGCTCAGAAACCCTAAAAATGGATTCTATAAGTGTTGGTATCTCATGGTAGAATTTTTCTGGATTAGGACCAGAGAATCTAATATTAACCTTTGCTCTAGGTCGCAACAAATCTTCATGTATCATTAACTTTGTTCTTGCCCATACCATGATATCACTATTAATTTTATGTCCAACAATAGAATAAATATATATTGGTCTAGAAGTAATTAATCCTATGCTTTGGAAGATAGTAGGTTTAATACTGATGATTTTTGGGGGGCTCACTCTAAGATATTTCCCAGGTTTAAGCGATAACCAACCAAAAGGAATGACGCTGACCGGAATATTCATCGGAATAATATGTTTTGTGTTGGGTCTCGCACTGCTGATATTTGGGTGAATGAATGGTCGACAAACCTATATTTGAATTCATCAACAGGCCTGATCATAAAAGAGGAGTAGTAGGCATTCCGATAAATGTCAAATCACCGACTCTTGGTCTATACATGGCCAGTGGAGCAGAGTATCCGCCCGGCCAAGAAATGGCCGCAAACCAGTATCTTCATCATAACTATACGGCTCCGCCAGGAGCTGCTTCCAAATTATATTTCTCATTAATATTCCAATTGCCCAAGTGGGGCTTTTATATGGAAAAGCCAGATGAATGGATCGAAGTTCATCCAACGCACAGAGAATATTATGAAAGAACAATGGCAACAAAACAGATGTTAGAAGGAATAATAAAATCTGGGCTAAAGTCCGCAGCTGAGTCTGTTGCTGATTATGAGTTGATTGCTCATGATGTCAGAAAATATGCCGAAATATTGTCTTACTTTGCCTCAAAGAATGAGCACTTATTGAGGTCAATGTTCATAGACCAGGTTGATGTTCACACTGGAGAAGGAATATCGATGAGGAGCATTGTCCCAAGATGGCCGACAATAATATCTGATTTCATGAGATTGAGTTCTGAAGATGATAAAGACAACACTCCTGATGTTATTAAAGATAGGTATAATGTCTCGAGGGCAGAGGGTGTTATTCTAAAAACTAAGAATGATCTCTTCAAGGAATGGAGGAAAATGTTCAAAGAGGCTGCTCTGGAAAGATATGAAAGGCTGAAGATGTTGATGAAAGCCAGAGAAAAAACAATAAAAGAATACAAAGAGTGGCTGAGACCACATATAGGAAGATTTAAAATGACTAGACTTGGTGCTGAGAGACCTGGTGTCAGAAGTGAACTAATGGGAAGAGATGAAGCCGGCCTTTTAGGTGTAACTGGTCTATCCACCTACAAAAATGTAATAAGACTATGGGCCTGGAGACCTGTATTTTCTTCAGAACATAGAAAACCTGCCGCTGAACTTAAAGACCGCGGGTTTGTTGTTTATCCATATGACAACTGGATAAGAGAAAACTTGATCATCAACAAAAGAACCGGTCTTTCAAATATATATCCATATTTAGCAACAGACAAAAATCAATGCACCAACAATAAGTGCAGGAAATTCTTTAACCACGAACTAAATAGATGCCCTCACTGCAACTCAGTATCATATGTGGTCAGAAAATATGCTGACGAACTGGTTGAAAATCAAATACTTCCACTGTGGCCCAAGAAAGCAAAGGGGCTCGACCCCACACAACTGTACTATGTTTTTCAGGATTATGAAATTAAGAGGGTCGGATTCAAGCTTCCAACAGGTGAGTTAGATGACGTGACATTTTACATGAAGAACTTCACTGTAACACAAAATATTTTATTGGTGAAGCTTCTTGAACTGAAATGCAGGGAAATGGAACTAGAAAAATATATAGACCAGCTTTTAGGACATAAAACAGAAGAAGATTTAACGATCTCAGAGCTAGTTAAGAAAGACTTTCCAGGTCTCTTCGGAAAAGCTCCAAAAGAAGACACGTTTGTAGAGAAACTCAAGAAAGACTGGAATAATCTCTGGAGGCCCTACAGAAAAACAATAAAGGGTATCAGGCTTCCAAAAACAGGATTAATGTTTGTCAAACCCGGACCTTACGAGAGAGATTTCTCAGAAAGAATAAAAAAACAGTACCTGACAGAATCTGCTAACTTACACAAACAAGTTCATGATTGGATAATAGGTAAAATGGGGATGCCTTAATGGGCTACACGATAGGAGTCTCAAGTGGTTATTGGTCCATCAAAAAAGATACGGCTCTTTTGGGAATTGATAGAAAAATACAGTGGGCAGCCACAGCAGGCGTCAGGCACACGCAGGTAGATATTGAAAACATAACAGAACTCATTGAACCCAAATTAAAGGATAAAGTTGAAAGGACTAAAAAGCTGGGACTAACCTTTGGATTCCACGGGGAGGCTAAAGCCTATAAAGGAATGGACACAATGCCCCTGACTTCTGCAATAGAACCTGACTACTTCAGGGCACACGAAAGATTGTTAATACATATCAGGGGCTGCGGGGAACTTGGGGGGAAATACATTAATTCACATGCCTCGGAATCAAGTCCTCTGATTATTTTGTGGCATGAACTTCAGCCAACAACACTTGTTGATGTCTGGGGTAGGAAACTCAGCAAGTTCTTGGAAGAGAACGACGATCTTTTGGAGTGGGCAATAAGCCAAGACTTTATAGAGGAAATCGGCCACTGGGCAGGATATCCTGTCAATGTCAAGACAAGTGACAAAGCAAAAGAATATGCAATTAAAAATAAACTTAAAAGCATAGACCAGATACCTCAGGACGCACTGAAGAAAATTCATCATGAAGCCAGGAGAGAAGTCTTTAAAGAATATTTTTCTACTGCCGATCAGTCATATGGTCCGGAGAGGGTGGCATATTACATAATAGCAAAGTGGATGATGAAAAAAAGAGATCCTCTCTGGATGAACATAGTTGGCAGAATCATAAAGGATGAAGAATTATCAAAGCCAAAGATCCTTGAAGAATGGGTACCAGCAGTTGCTGGAAAATATATCTGGGGACATTTTAACCCAAAACCTGAAACAGGTTATAGCGATCCGAAACCACTTTTGGAGAAATATAAGATATACTGGTTGTTTGAAACATCTATGGGTATTTCTGGATATGAGTTATATATGCGATTGGGAAGGTTGAAAGACATGTATTACACATCAATCGCCACGGGATCAAAATGGGTCGGCGTAACTATGGACATGGAACATATGATGGGTTGCAATCTTGATCCTAAAAAAGAAATCGAACTGCTTCCACCCAAGGCTGGAGAAAGATTAAAATTAATTCATATAACAGTTCCAACTTCCCACAACCCGTCGCACTTACCGATCTATATGGCATCAGAGGCCCAGCTTTACATTTATGAAAGATTATATGAACTGAGGAAGAAGGGTTTCAAAGACGGGTGGTGGATATTTGAAAGGGGTGGAGAAGAAGGACAGATAAAACAGACTACACTGGCAATGAGAAAGGTCAGAGAGTTTCTCGAAAAAAACATTGAACCCAAGGAACTTCCTCTTGAGTTCTTCGGAATGAAGCCAGCTGGCCCAGAAATATCCAGGCAGAGAGTAATAATTCAAGAGCATAAAATGGATCCACTGAAAGGACTATTGCATGTATCTGAAGAAGAGTTCACATTCTTAGGAACCGCCGCCAGACAAAGAGGCAAACTGGAAGAATGGAAGAAGGAGAGATATCGCTAGAGGGATAAAACTGTTTCTGTCGCTATCCTTGTAACTTTTCTGAGCTCTGAATCCATTTCCATTATCTGGGAGGAGACCTTAGTCAGATCACATTCTTCTGCCTGATTATCTGTCACAAGGAATATTATACCAAACTCTTTCCTATACCTCTCTACCTGACTGTGTGCTTCCAGACTCTGCAAGAGGTAAGCTGCTTCCATATCGATCCCCAGGAAGACTTGATCATGATATTTTTTTATATTATTTTTTCTATGTGATGAGAAGAAATTCTGGACAGTGATAGTCTTTCCCTTATGGACTACCCTTCCCTTGTCTTCAGACATCCTACAGAGAGCATCGACTACCCTAGGCGAGGATCTGCCACCGACAAGACTACTCAGGTCACCATTCTGTTCAGCAGCAAGACTTGTATTCACGAGAGCCTCCTCTACGACGACATAATCACCTACTTTTATATCCGGATCAGGAGTGCCACAATATCCAACACCAACACCCACACTAACAGGACTGTGCATGAACCTATTTTCAAAAACACTGAGGCATTGTGTGCCCACATTTCCTGGAGTATATAACACCTCTCCGTCATCTCTTTTTAGTTTGAAATCATATCCAAGAAAATCCATTTGTTCCTCTTCCGTTGAAAACCCCTTTGCTGCTGTCACTAAAGTATCATAACCAGAATTCCAACTAGTAAATAATCTGTTACCCAGACCTATCACAGACACATCATAACATCCAATACTGTCTAGATATGCTCTTCTAAATTTCATCTCGTCTAAAGGTGAAAGTATCATGCTAATGTTTACTACTATATAGTATTTAAATATTAGTTATACCTATTGATTAGCAGAGAAAACCTTATTAAATAGAAAGATTAATTACTGATTACTATGCCGAAGAAAAAGTCAGTAGGAAAAAAATTAAAGAAATTCTCCCTAGAGACGAGACTAAAATCTTCTGATATCTTCAAGGAGAAAGTACTACAGATGTTCAAAGGTTATGTGAAATCCATAGTTGTATGGGGTTCTATAACCAGAGGTGACTTCACGGGAAAGTCTGATGTTGACATTTATGTTATATTCGATGATACAAAAATGCCGTTGAAGAAATTT
>JAFCDY010000058.1 GCA_017609445.1 Candidatus Aenigmatarchaeota archaeon
ATTTTGTGTCCCCATTTGAGTGGTAGCGATGACACCATATTTCTGATGTTCTCTTCTCAAACTCTTTCCTAATATCTTCCCTGAATCGAAATGGTCTGAAGATGGACCTTATCTTTTTAGGAATGACACTACCAGCGTCAGCGATTTCCTCTAACTGTCCGTTTATGAGGCCGTTTGTATAGTAAGATTCCTCGATACTACCTAGAATCTTATTCAGAACCAACCCCTCTTCACCATTACACGAATTATTGTAGTCTACGATAGCATCACAAGATATAGCATTGTTGCAAAGCTCGTGTATACTGGTATTGTGTATAACATAATCACATGCAGAACAACGATCATAAGAAGCATCTAGCCATTCACTGAGATCATTATCCTCTAAGATTAGACTCTTTATAGACTCATAGGTCTCAATCCCTGAGCCTCTAAACATAGGCACAAAAGCATTAAAGAGAACTGCTTCGCCGTCTATGGCGTCATACTTCTCACCGCAGACTACACAGGCACTTCCCATCCACCATATTAGAATAAGAAAAGTTATAAACCTTGGAAAGCAATTCGTCAAATAACTTACTTCATGCTCATTTCCAATTCTTTTATTATCTTTTTCTTTGTGTTGTTGTTTGGAGCTTCCAGATCAGATATATGAAAACTGTCTCTAAGAGTTCCTGTTATTTCTTCTATTTTTTCCCTGTCTTTTAGGTTAGGGAACCACAATCCCAGAGAATTAGTCTTACATAGGTTTTTCTTATCATCCGTGAGCATGCATTCCCCGGCGAGCATATGTATGCAGTTCGAACAATACTTTGCTGACATAGATCTTCTTACCTGATTATCTATAGGGGGAACATATTTAAATACTTTTCACTCGCTTTTCCGTGTTAAAATATAGTTAAATTTCAAACCTCCCAGAAACCTTTAAATATAGCGAAAATAAGCTATTCTACGAGGTGATAAAATGGCTTTAATAGTCAAAAATGCTGTCAAAAAATCTGTCAAAGGAATGAGATTCTCTGGTGATTTTTTCAAGGCTTTGGACAAGAAAGTCGGGGAAGTAGTAAATGAAGCAGCAAAGAGAGCAAAATCAAACAAGAGAGCAACCTGCAGACCATGTGATTTATAGGGACAAAATCGTCCCTCCTATTTCCTTCTATCGAAAGACTTAAAAGTTTGAATTCTAATTTATTAGAACATGTTAAAGTATATACCACTCGAAGACGTTCATTCTATGATCAATAGCAAATCCCTTCATGTTGGAGTCTGTCCGAGGTGGGGATTGAACCCAGTAGTAATTTATTGCAGAGAAGAAACCGGTTTTCTAAGACATAGAGACTGTCTTTTCTTTGCAGGGTATCTTGAAGAAAACAATGAAACAGTAATCGGTCCTAATGTAACAAGACTTTGTTCAAAAAACACATATCTTCCACATGCAATAGCTGTTTCAGACCCTATCAGGGTCAAGTATGCTTTCAAATTGTTAGAAAAGGCAAACCATCACAAGAACAGAGACAACACAGTTCCGGACCATATTTTTGATCCTTTAATAGATGGAGTGTTTTCAATAGCTGGTATTGGAGAATCAGAATATCGAAAACTAGTAGAGTATTGCCAGAACAGGGAACTAGAAACAAGCCTTCCAGAGACTACTGAAGACGTGCACACTAATGAGCCGGCAAGTGTACCAGTCTCAGCAGCAGCTTAGTTAATTTTAAATTGCTCTGTGACTATTTCTCAAACAGGCGGGGGTTGCCAAGCCAGGTCAACGGCGCTAGTATCCTTGAGTTTTGATTCAAGATGATAGCGATACTCAAGATGGGCTATCTGCAGACCGTAAATTTGTCTGGTTTGTGAGATATCTAGTCCTTTAGTAGGTTCGAGAGTTCGAATCTCTCCCCCCGCACCACTTCTTGACTTATGGTTCTCGGGTATTGTTCAAAAGGAATTGAACCAAAGGTTATACTATGGAAGGAATCCATAAGGAAAAACAAAGGCTAAAGACCCAGATTAAGAAAATAAGGGAATCTGATGAGATATTAGAATGTAATAGAAAACTTATACTCAAGTTTTATGATGAGTGCTATTCTCAGGGATTAGGTGATACTCGTGTATTGTTCTATATGGTTAGGTTATGGGT
>JAFCDY010000059.1 GCA_017609445.1 Candidatus Aenigmatarchaeota archaeon
TGGAACCGTGACAACTTTTTCAACTTTTTCCTGAGAAGTAATGACAAAAACAACCAATCCTCCCAAAAAGATTCCTGCAATAAAAGAAATTACAATTAAGAACAAGGGGAATTTCATAAAATTAAGTTTTCAAATTCTTATTTTAAATTCTTAAGTTTTTGCGACCTTTTATATTTATTTTAAACTGTTTTAAAAAAGAAGGTAAAGAATGTTTTTAAGTAAAGCCGGCCCTCCGGCTTTTATTCTCTTAGACGATTCAGCAATTGTTATTCTGGCTTCCTCTTTTCTAATCAATTCTTGCCATTTATCATATTCTGCTGTATTACGAATAATTCCTGTCCATAAGGAGTTTCTATAAAAATAGCATCGCCTTGACCAATATCAAAAAATATTACTTCCAAATTTCGGTCCTTTTCTAAATTAAAAAGAGAATCAGAAGAAGGTTTAGTTCTTCTCTATTTCCCATTCACCTTTTATTGATCATGGAGATACCTCATACCATTTAGGTAACGGCATCTCTTTTTTCTCGCCCTTACAACAAATCTTAGAAGGATCGCCGGGATATTCGTCCCCTGGTTTCAATCCCTGACAAACTAAATCTGCTCCACAATCAACATCACACACTTCTTCTACATCGAGACAACTCCCTGACCCATTACAAGCTTTAATCATTGTTCCTTCTTCAACATCACACTCGCAAGCTATACCCGAATCAGTATATTGGGAAGGACTACAAGATTGAAGAGGAAAACCACATGTCCCATCGTTACAGGTATAAGTCCCTCCCTGACATCCTTCATTTAGCACTCCTGGGTAACAAATTAAACTACAATTCTGGTCGTTCTCCCATTCGGTTATTTCATAACAAGAACTACCAGAGCACCCTCTGTTTATCTTTTTTTTCTGTGTCCAATCACCGGAACAGCGGTATTCATCCAGCCAGGTGCTTAGACCACACTCCTGAACTTTTTCTTCATCGGTGGAAGAATTTTCGTAACATGATTCATTTGCACATCCCCTGTCATAACAAATTCTACTATGATAAACATCATTATCTTCACAGTAATTATCACCCCAGGAACTACAGGAATCTATTCCACAATCTTGGTAATTCGTCCAGGAACCGGTACTGCTGTAACAAGAACCTCCGGAACATCCCTCACTGATTAACCTTCTCTCAACATAGTAGCCATCGGTTGAACAGCGGTATTCATAATAACTGGTGCCGCAGTTTGTCTGGGAATAGGTAGTCCAGGAACCGGTACTGGTATAACAAGAACCTCCAGAGCATCCTTTGCTGATTAACCTTTGCTGATATAAGACATTACTGCCTGAACAGACGCTTCGGTATTCATAGTAACTAGTGCCACAGTTTGTCTGAGAATAGGTAGTCCAGGAACCATAACTACTGTAACAAGAACCTCCAGAGCATCCTCTACTGATTAACCTTTGCTGATATAAGACATTACTGCCTGAACAGACGCTTCGGTATTGATAATAACTGGTGCCGCAGTATGTCTGAGAATAGGTAGTCCAGGAACCATAACTGGTGTAACAGGAGACTTCCCCGGAGCATAACCCACTGATTAACCTTTGCTGATATAAGACATAACTGCCTGAACAGACGCTTCGGTATTCATAATAACTGGTGCCGCAGTTCCAAACTTGACAGAATGCCTCAAAAGGTCCGCAATAACAACGGGCACCGCAACTAGGGCTAGAACAAGTAACCTTGCAAGCCCATGCTCCAAAGATATTTTTGCACCCACAGGTATAAGGACCACAACCCCATCCCGAGCTTAAATATACAGCCTTAACGCCTGGAACAGAAATAGCCAATAAGACCAAAACAGAGAATACAAGTAAAATTATTTTAAATTTTAAACTCACCATATAGCTATTAATTTATCCAAACCAGTGGCAAATCCTTTCACCTCAAAAGATTTTTCATCTATCTCATCAACTTCGCAATCAAAGGGAGGGATTTTATTTAAGGGTTCAATGTCTTCTCTCTCACATTTAATTTCTTTTATTGGTTTATCAAAAGTTATTTGGAGATTAAATTCACCTACATCAAACTGACCAAGAAGATATCTC
>JAFCDY010000060.1 GCA_017609445.1 Candidatus Aenigmatarchaeota archaeon
GAAGTCTGAAAGTAGAACTAATCAGTCTTGTTTCTGAAATCTCAAAATTGAGGGGTCTTATTAACTGATTATCAACAAAAATATAATAAAGAAGACAGCTTCTTGCACGGTGAATCATAAAAAGCAACGTTTTGTTAACAGTTGTTGAGAATTGGATAATAACAAACATGCAAAATGTTTGGATAATAAGATGTTGGGGAAGAATTTTGACAAAAAGATTTTTTGTCAAAATCACCCACATACGAGGAATTAATCATTGTTGTAAATCAACTTCAACAACGGGTATCAGAATTGGAAGGATCCCCTTCGATTCTGCAACAACTTAGAAATAAAATTAAGCTGCTTGAAAAGATAAACAAAGAGCTTGAAAGCAATGCTAAACTGTGGAAAAGGAAAGCAGGACAGTTGGGAAAGAAAATCGAGCAGTTGATAAAGAAAACCGAACTGATTGAAAGGTATGTTGAGCAGTGGAAAAGGAAATCTGGACTATTTGAAGAGAAAGCGAAATTGCTTCAACGGGAGAATAACATTTTGAAAGAAAAGCTGACCAAATACGAGAACCCGAAGAACAGCAACAATAGTTCTGTTCCTCCTTCCAAGGATGAGAATCGGCCTTTCAAGAGCAAAAGTCTCAGAAAGAAGACGGGACGCAAGCCGGGTGGACAAAAAGGGCATGAAGGAACAACCCTGGAAATGGTATCCAATCCGGATGAAACAATAGATCACTCACCGGAGCATTGCGAATGTTGCGGGAAAGATCTCTCGAACACACCAGGCAAATTGGTTGAAAGAAAGCAGGTTATTGACATACCGATTATTAAACCAATTGTCACTGAGCACAGGATTTATGAGAAAGAGTGTGATTGCGGACATGTTACAATGTCTTCTTCTCCCGGAGGTTTGAAAGCCCCGGTAAGTTATGGTCCCATGATAGAGAGTCTGACAGGATACTTTCATTCCCGTCAGTATATACCGTTTTTGAGAATGCAGGAATTATTCCGTGATATATTTTCCGTACCCATCAGTGAAGGTGGCATCCATTGTTTGCTTAATCGTCTTTCAACCAAAGCCCTTCCTCTTTATTACAGAATCAGAGACATAATAAAAGATAGTTTGGTGGTGGGTACAGATGAGACCGGCGCTAGACTTAATGGTAAAAAGATCTGGATATGGACTTGGCAGAGTGACCGCTTTACCTGGCTGCGGGGCACAGATAACAGGGGATACAAAACGATTGAAGATAACTTCCCTGAAGGGTTTAAAAAATCTGTGTTTGTACATGATTGCTGGAGGAGTCATTTTCAGACAGATGTTCAGACACACCAGCTTTGTACAGCTCATTTGCTCAGGGAGTTGAAATATCTTGAAGAAAGGTACAACCATCAATGGCCTGTCAGGTTTAGTAAACTTATTCTTGACGGTATCAAACTGAAGGAGAAATTGACACTTGGAGATTATTATCAACCTGTCGAAAAGAGAACGGCACTGGAAAACAGGCTGGAAAAACTGCTTGCATACCAGATAGACGAAAAACTCAAGGAGCTTGTTTCTTTTCGAAAAAGAATGCTCAAATACAAGGACTTCATCCTTACTTTTTTGTACCATCCCAAAGTCCCGCCGGATAACAACGGCAGCGAACGGGCGATACGGAATGTGAAAGTGAAGCAGAAAATCTCTGGACAGTTCAAATCATGGAAAGGAGTAGAAAACTTCATGGTACTTAGAAGTATTACCGATACCACTTTGAAAAACGATCAGAATGTTTTGAAGGCCTTGAATCTTATCGCTAAATTGAACCCTACTGATTAGTTACGTACATTTTAATAGAGTCACTGCTGTAATAAATAATTATTACAATCAGTGACTTTATTTTTGATAGCGTGTTATGGTAGATAAATAAAGCGTAATTTTTTCATGATCTTGGTTTTTATATTGATATTAATGATAGATATATTTTATTTATATTAAGTTTTCAGTCTCCAATACTAAATTATGGCAAAGACTATTTTAAAAAAAATCTT
>JAFCDY010000061.1 GCA_017609445.1 Candidatus Aenigmatarchaeota archaeon
CTTCAACATCTTCTATATATCCGCCCCACCAAACATTATGTTAAACATGGCCAGTACATCTTGCTATTCTCGCTTTATTTTCATTAGGATAAATCTCAGTTGTAAAAAATGGTTTATCTGCATAATTAGTTTCAACAATTTTATCAAGTTTCTGCCAATCTTCAGCAAAGCAATACATATTTAAGAGAGGGCCAAAATCAGTATAGAAATAATTTTCTTTTCTATTTAATATTCCCTTAATTAATCCTAATACGCCACCAGTATATTTCCAATAATGAATTTGGGTAGATTCATTATCAGATATTTCTTCACTTGGAAATGAAGCAATTACACTTATTTCTCTATCAGGATTTTCTGGAAGAACTAAAGGTCCTCCGGCT
Organism: Candidatus Aenigmatarchaeota archaeon; assembly: GCA_017609445.1. Taxonomy (GTDB): domain Archaea; phylum Aenigmatarchaeota; class Aenigmatarchaeia; order Aenigmatarchaeales; family Aenigmatarchaeaceae; genus JAFCDY01. Next base: position 381 of record JAFCDY010000061.1, read on the forward strand.
ATCCATCTTATACGCCTAGTATCTTTAACATTATCATCAAAAATCGGATGACTTTTATCAATTGGAACATCTAGACAAACAAGAGTATGATAGTTTACATCATAATCTGATGCATTCCAACCACTATACCAATAATATGCACCATTTGATCCAATTTTTTCTACCTCAAGACCTGCTAATTCACATATCAATGGCAAACCAATATTCATTTCTGTGTTTATTGGCGAGATATGCAGTGCTGAATTTTTAGTAGATTTTTCTAGATATGTATCTGGTTCATTTTCAATATCTCCCATAATTATTGAACCTCCACAAGTACCAAACACGCCTCCTCCATCTTCTACAAATTTTCTTATAATTCTTTTTTCTTTAAGATATTTTGGCTTGAATCTACTAAAACATTTAACTGATTTGTAATGTTCAGTTTCAGGAGGATATACTAGTACATCAAAATTTTCTACTGTTAATTTGTTGTCAAGCAAATCATTTGTTCTTAAGAGAGTTGACTTAAAACTATATGTTTTATCACCGACTTTCCATGAATAATTTCTCATAGCAAAAACAAAATACCTAGCTCGACCATAAGGTCCATAAAAATCTTCGTTCTCTTCTTCATCAGTATAAATTGCTACTCTAATTTCAATAACATCTTCTTCACCTGATGATTCAGTAATTGAATTTTTCTGAATAAAATCTGCTGAGACAATAAAGATATTGCTAACCATTAAAGCTACTAATGCAATTGATAGGATTTTCATTTTCATAATTATCAACATATTTATCTGTAATTTAATATATATATAAAGTTTATTTGACAGTCGTTTCCATTTTTTCTCCTTATCAACAAGAATACTTTCAATGACCTCTTACAGGAGTATATAAGGAGAGAACGCCTTATGATTTTTGATAAATTTAACCTATAAAATTAGTAAATAATTGCCCTGAGAGTGCACGAACACTCAAGGGGCTGGAGCCCTGATAAAGTGACTATCAAAGTCGACTTCGAGAAAGAGGTGCCTTTTGACTTTATGTGCAAACCCAAGTAATCGGAAAAATATTTATATTAAGAGTATGATATTAATGGCTATAAAAAAATTTGGGGGAAACCAAAAAATGAACAACTTAGATAAAAAAATTAGTATAGTTTTTGTAGTCATCTTCTTTTGTACATCTGGCGTAGCAGCTGCATCTCTTGTTTCTATCCCAGAAGCAAGAATGAATACTCCAGAAAACTCTTCAATAGAAACGGTTGAAACAACCAAAACAGTGACATTCTATCGGCATACACTAGATGGCTCTATAACACCAATAACAGTGGCTATAACACCAAAGGAAGGACAAAAGCTTGAAGAGATTCTTGCTGATACATGTAGTGAGCTTCTCGATAATGATGAGGAACTGCAGAAGCTCCTTCAAAATTTCATAAATGACAATAATACTTCTCTATCAAAGGTTGAATCGCGAGGCAAAGGATTTCATTTCAAAATGAAGATTCGTTATAAACTTGAAAAGGGTATTAAACTATTCCCGCTGCTGCCTCCTTATTTTATAGGAGGAATTAAAATTCCACTGATATACTGTAGATACCCGAAGGATGCCAATGCTAATACATCAATCACGCCGTTAATGGGTGAAG
>JAFCDY010000025.1 GCA_017609445.1 Candidatus Aenigmatarchaeota archaeon
AGACAGTCAGACAAACTGATTGTCATCTCGTCGGTAGTGTTCTAGTTTACTCCGGTGTCGTTGGCATTGATTTTCCAGGCAACAACTGTGCTTGTTGAAATTGTGTCATTCTCCCAGGTGAAGTTAGACCAGTCATCTGTTCCTGTTAGTGAGTCAGGCGACCCGTAAGTAGTCTTGTTGTCCCAAGCGCCAGTTTCGTTTGTTGATAGAATCGCTGTGTCCAAACCAGTATTGTCTGTCCATCTTGTGTATAAGAGAACTGGGCTGCCTATCATTGCGGAAGATGTATTCTGCCCCTGATCCCACCACCGAGGAATTTCTGGTGGCGCTTCATAACAGGTTAAGTTAACATGGTCAATATTCCCATCCTCATTTGAATTTGAGACACTAGCCCTGAATCTGAACGTAAACGTTGAAGTTAGGTTAGATCCACTTACATTATAACTTACATAGTTCCAGGCGTTTTCTGTATCTACATCACCATCAACACAGAGATCAGCTACTCCTACTTGACCGGGGCTACCCGTATCTCTATTCCAGGTACTGCCACCGTCTGTAGAGAAGTCCATACAAATAAATTCATTACTATCAAACCTATCTTCTATATAGATTTGTGCAGACAGGTTGCAGTAATCATAGCTGCTCACATCGTAGTTTGCATCTCTTTTCAGCCAATCATCTGATGCTGCACCGTCAACTTCAGCTGAATAACTTCCACCACCATAACTTCTTTGAGTAAGTCTAGCCCAGTCGTTTCCTGCACTCTGTGTCCATGTGGCTGCGAAATTATCTGTTTCGAAATCATCAAAGAATTCTTCAGTATATTGATCATGTATATAGTCAAATTCCAAATAACCATCACCTATTACTTTGAAGTCAAAGACATTTGTTGGATTGTCTACGTTTTCTAGTCTGATGAATTTCCACTCTCCTTCTGTTCTAATGCTTCCAGAAGAACCCAACAAAGGCGAGTCAGAATTTACGTTATAAATTTCAAAATAAACATCACCAGAACTTCTAACAAAAACATCAATAACATTTCCATTTCCCAAATCTCTCTCATATTCTACTCTAACAAACTCGTTAGAATGGATTGGTTCACTCCAAATGTCATCTCTAAGTTTAACTTCACTGTAAATGTTTGAGAGAAAAGAGTAATTCTCATCTAGATGGATTGCGTCTGTTGCGTTTATCTCAGCAAACCCAGGGTCTTCTGGTGTTAATCTAAAAGTATAATCTTCACCAGGAGTCAGATCTTTTGTTAAAAGTTTCCACTCACCGTTACACTTCTGGTTTTCGAAATCCCATTCTTTGCATTTGTACAATGAGTTTGCCTTTGCGGTAACAGTTACATCAGCTTCTTCAAATTCAATGTTTGTTGGATCAATGGAATAGATTTCAGCAAAACCATCCTCTTCAGGGGCGTCGTCTACTCTTATAAAATCTGAAATATTTTCTTTTAATTTAAAGTTATAGAAGTCAATTGATTTAATTGGATTGTTTTTTATCTTAACCTTAATGTCATATTTGCCCTTATTTAGTTCCCACTTTTCATTCTTCTTGTTTATTTTTTCTTTGTTTTTTGAAGTCAGGATCTCAAACTCAGCATCTATTTTTCTATTAGATGAATCTCTTATTACAGGAGCAAACCCAAATTGTTCTGTGGTATTCTCAAAGCTTTCTTCTGCCGTCACTTCTTCAACAGTTTTGTTGACAACTTCTTCTGTTCTATTATCTTCTACAGTTTCAGTGATGTTATTTTCAATGGTTTCGTTGTTATCCAAAACATTATCCGTAGTATTGGTTTCGTTTTCATCGATAACGTTTATTGTTTCATTTTCTATAGGCCTTCCCTGAATACCATTTTCAATTTCTACTTCAAACAGCTCAAAGGAGCCTAAGAAATCTTCATTACCTACAAAACTAGAATTGACGGTATAAGTACTGGAATTCAGATCAGAAATATCCCAGAAAACTCTAGCTACCCCTCTATAATCTGTTATGTTAGATCCAATCAGTATAGAATCATTTTCAATGTATGTGAAGAAATCAAGTGTCTTATTTGAGATGGGAGTATCATTTAGAAACATCAATTCTCCCTGAACAGAAGTCAATGAACCTGAAATCCTTTCGCTCATGAGTTTATCTACTTTGGTCATGTAGATTTCATCGGAATTAGCATAGACCAAGCCTGTTATAGCTAAAGAAATGACTAAAAATGTTACTAACAATGGTTTGAACGACGAGCTACTTTTCATATTTAACAGACCACAATGTGTTATTGCCTGTCCTGAAACATTCTAGTTTACCATCTATCTGCAATCTCATGCAGTGTGAGTTTACAGTATGCCAAGCTTTTTTTATTTTTAGAGATATCTCTCTTGTTGATAAAGGATGATCAGATTTCTCTAATATAGAGAGAATAGAATCATCTATACTTATAGCTACCTTTGTACGATGATTCATAACAAATATTGGTGCGAATGAGATATTTAAAGACTTCTACTATAAGGAATACCTTATCTTCAAAAACAATTTGCTTGTTTTTAACTTATTCCAAACCAAATAAGCTATTAGAGATCCAACGATCCCTATAATGAGAGCTATGATTGTGAAATCCCATATAGAAACTAAATTCAATGAGACTTCTTTTGTCATGAGCCACATTACCCACGGTATGCTGATGAAAGCTATTCCGTTTGAGGCTAACACTGAAAAGAACAGACCTTTTTCTCTCAAAAGAAATATTAATTCAAATATCAAACCGACAACAATCAAAATAGGGATTCTAGTTATTATGAAGGAAAACCCTAGTGAGAAATTTGTCAGAAGAGAAGTCATTATGCAGAACCAAATGGTTGTTCCGGTTCTATGTGTCAACAGTGCGTTGAATGATAAGAAGAAAGCCAGAATCAAAATAGATAGGTTTAATGATAATACAGTGTTCTGTATATAACCTACGACGATATTTACAAATATCCAAATGACACTCAGAACGAAAGGTATTATTATTGTACCCTTTCTTATCTTGACCATTTTTTATATTTATATAATGGTTTTATATATATGTTTACGGAAGATATAGAAACAAGGTGATTTCATGAAAATGGAGACAATAGAAGAGAAGGAAAATCCTGTATTGAAGAGAAAGAGTTTTATATTCAAAGTTGATTATGGAAGAGGAGCAACAATAAGCAAGGCCGATCTTCAGAAAAAAGTTGCTACTGAACTTAAAGCTGAGCTAAATCATATTGAAGTCAAGAAAATAATTTCAGAAACAGGAAAGAGTATTGGAAGGGCTTGGGTTCATATATGGAAGGAAAAAGAAGTTCCTATCTACGGTGTTAAGAAGGAAGATAAAAAAGAAGAGGTTAAAAAAGAAGAGCCAAAACCTATAGAAAAGGCAGAAAAAACTGAAGAAGAAAAACCTAAAGAGGAAGAAAGGAAAGAGGAGCCTAAGAAGGAGTGATTGAATGGGAAAAAAGAAGAAGAGATCAAAAGAGAGAAAAGGCAAAAAAGCGCCTTCCAAATCAAAGCACAAGAAAGTTCAGATATGGACAAAGTACAAAGGAGAAAAGAAAAAATTCTGTCCAAGGTGCGGTCCAGGTGTTTTTCTAGCGGAGCATAAAAACAGAGTAACCTGCGGAAAGTGCAAATATTCTGAGATCAAGGTCAAGAAAAGTTAATAATTAGTTCTCCAAGGGTTTCTTTTCATTAAATAATTAACAGAAAATCCTACAGCCATTAAAGCAAGTATGATAACACCAACAACAGTTCCTGTTGACATTTCTTTTGGTTCAACATTTATGTTATATGTTTTTACTATCTCATCGCCTGCATCATTCAAAATTTTGAAGTTAACTGTATAACTACCATCTTCATCATATCTGAGGAGAGCTGTGACCTCTTCTGATTCGTCGATATCCAAGTAACCGTCTTCCATTATAATGTCAATCACCTCAGGTTTGATTTCATCATCTGTTGCTATGAGCGCGTTTGTTATTTCTGTCTCAACGTCTTTGTTGTTGGTTAGTTTTAGAGTTAACGCGACGGTTTCACCTACTTTTGAGTTGATCTCGACCTCGGGAGTCACGATACACTTTCCTGTCTCTTCGTCATAGTTTCCTTCTTCACAGATTATTTCGATGTCTGGATACCACTCACAGGTTCCTGTGTCAGAGTTGTAAGTTCCCTGTGAACATATCTCTTCTGAAGTTAGAATACAAACATCCTCATCTTCGTCATATGTCCCATCACCGCAATAAACTTCTGTTTCAGGTTCTACTCTACAAACACCGTCATCATATTCTCCTTGGTTACAAGTTATGACTAGAGTTGGATTCCATTCACAGAAACCCGTGTTTTCGTTATAAGTTGCATTCAGATTAATACAAACTGCTTGCGATTCAATCTCATAAATACATTCACCTGTGGTTTCATTGTAAATAGCGTTTTCTCTATCACATTCTGCTTCTGATTCTACAAGATAAGTACAGGTTCCGTTCTCGTATATTGCCTCTGAATTGTCACAGATGGTTTCACTTGTTACAACACATTTTTCGATAGTTGAGTTGTAAATGCCGTTCTCACAGATTATCTGTTCTTCTGGTCTTAGTTCACAGTAATCAGTTGACTCATTATAGTTATAATTTTCTGGACATACAACTTCTAGGTCTGGTTCCCACTGACAAGTTTCAGTTGTTTCGTTGTATTCTCCTTCCCCACATATTATCTCGAGTGGAGGGTTCCAGACACATTTTTTCTTAACAGCATCGTAGTACCCTTTCTTACACTTTTTATCTTGACCGGGCGGAATTTTTTTGGGTTTGAAAGAGACATGTTCTGTACTTTTTTTACCAACTATCTTCACCGGTTTACTAAGTTTTTTCGAAAGTGTTTCTCCATGGGATAAAGTAGCAGATATTTCTGTATCGTTCTCGCTTGATTCCAATGCAGTGAAAATAAAATCATACCTTTGGTCTACACACCAGTCTTCTATCAGAATATCCTCTGGATTTGTCAATTCGAAATATTCTGGTTCATATTCAATCTTAACCTCACTTCCAACCATGTTTATCGTCTTAACATCAACGGATACAGTGAAATTCTCTCCCTCCTCCAGGAGTGATTCTTCTTGCTCGATTTCTATAAACGAAGCAGGATTTATAGTAACTGAAACAGTTTCATCTACCATTTCTTCGTCAGACTCTAGGGATAGTTCTATATTTGGATCAGGGCATCCATCACCTTCTCTCAGCCTGAAGTAAAACGTTTTTTCGTTCAGAGAATTCTCCTCCAGCTCAAAATCATGACTCAAGAGATCAAACCAGTTTTCGTCGTATTCTATCCCAAGTTCAGCATTTTCGTGATTGAAGTTCTTTATCTTGGTATCAATAGAAAATGTACTCCCAACATCAACACTCCCATCAATCTGGGCATCAATGAATAGATTTTTTATTTTGACCCCAATTTTCCTTTCGTCGCAAGATCTCTCCGAGCAAACTCTAAGTATTATTTCTTGGTTGGGGTTATTCTTGATTTCCTTTGACGTAAATATAATTAGTCCGTCTTTTTCAAAGGTCCCGTTGCCGGAGATATCATCATACTCAGCTTCAAAATAATTCTCATTATATATTACAACCAACTTAACATTTTCTGAATTCTTTGATATTATTTTGATCGGAACCTCGAAACTTTCTCCTTCTTCAATCTCTATCTCACTAATAGTTTCCAACTCAACATAAACAGGAGCGATATCTACTGGTATGGCTACTTCTTTTGATTCAGAATCATCCTGTAGAATGAATTTCAGGGTATCATTTCCCCAGTTGTTTGTTATGAAATCATAAGTTATATCTGCCGAGAAGGTCCCATCCCATAATTCTATTATTTTTTCAGGGCTGATGACTTCAATTAAATCCTCGTTATATTCTGCTTTCAATATCGGGTTCGTAGGATTAATTAAATCAATATGAACAACTACAGAAAAATTCTCTCCGCTTAAAAGGGATACACTTCCAGTGGTTGTGGATACATCTAGAGAACCCAAAGCAGGCGAGGATAAAAATATAATTGATACTAAAACAGTAATTGATAACAATACGTTCTTCTTCAACACATCACCGCTAATAACTTATTAATATCTCTAAATAAATAGTTTTTCTATGATATGTCTGGGGATAGAATCAACAGCCCACACGTTCGGAATCGGTATTGTGAACGATAAATGCGAGATCCTAGCAAACGTGAAGGATATGTATCAGCCTAAGAAAGGCGGCATACACCCTAGGGAGGCAGCTGATCATCATTCGATACTCTCAGGTAAGGTTCTCAGAGAGACTTTAGAAAAATCTGGTGTTGAATTAAGGGACATTGATTTGATTTCTTTCAGTCAAGGACCTGGTCTGCCGCAGTGTTTGAAGATTGGGGCTGTTGTTGGAAGGTCATTGTCTTTGAAATTAAACAAACCCTTAGTCGGAGTCAATCATTGCATTGCTCATATTGAGATCGGAAAGAAAAAAACAAATGCTAGCGATCCTGTTACCCTTTATGTTTCCGGAGGAAACACTCAGGTACTTGCCTTTGTTGAGGGAAGATATAGATGTTTTGGAGAAACCTTGGATATAGCAATCGGTAACTGTTTGGACCAGTTTGCCAGATCCCAGGGATTAAAACATCCTGGTGGCCCGAAGATAGAAAAATTAGCTAAGAACGGCAAATGGATAGGTCTTCCTTATGTTGTCAAGGGAATGGACCTTAGTTTTTCTGGAATACTGACAGAAGCAATAAAAAAGGCTAAGACAAATAAATTGGAAGATGTCTGCTTTTCCTTACAAGAGACATGCTACTCGATGCTCACAGAAGTGGTAGAAAGGGCCGTTGCTCACACAGACAAGGAGGAAGTTCTTCTCACCGGAGGGGTGGCTGCTTCCGAAAGATTAAGAGAGATGTTATCAATTATGTGTAAGGAGAGGGGTGCTAAGCTTTATTCTGTTCCGAAAGAATATTCTGGTGACAACGGCTCGATGATCGCCTGGGCTGGAATTCTTGCTCATAATTCTGGTTCTTTGGAGAATGATACAAAAATAAGGCAGAAGTGGAGAACCGACGATGTTGTTGTTGGCTGGATTTGATCCTTACTTTAATCTTATTGCATCCAATAATTTTGGAGCAAGCGTCTCGCACCTGAATATCTTATGAGCGTTTCTGGCAAATTCAACACACTTTGAATTGTCTCCGTGGTTTACGATTATTCTTTCAGGAATTTGTTTTAATCTAGACAAATAATTTGACAGCTGCTTGACGTCACTGTGTCCGGAGAGACCTTCAACTGTTATGATTTCGAGATTAACAGGGATCGTGATCGTCTTCCCCCTCTGTTCCATTGGTACTTCCTTCCAGCCTTTTTGAATTCTTCTGCCCATTGATCCCTCTGCCTGATAACCTACGAACACTAGCATGTTTTTCTCGTCGTCTGCCAGATTCTGCAGCCAGCCTACAGACGGTCCGCCTATCAACATGCCAGAAGTTGCGATTATGACGCACGGATCCTTTGATTTTAGGATCTTTTTTCTCTCTTCCTGGGATCCGATTCTTTTCAGTATAGGAGAAGTGAATGGATTTTTTCCCTGTTGTAAAATTGATTTCTGAATTTCTCTGTTCATGTATTCTGGGTATGTTGTGTGTATGGCTGTTGCGTCCCAGACCATTCCATCCAAATAAACAGGATACTTGAATCCAGATTTTTCCAAAATAACCATAACATCCTGTGACCTCTCAACTGCAAAGGAGGGAATCAAAACTTTTCCGCCTCTCTCCATGGTCTTGATGCACGCGTCTACTAATTTTTTTTCTGATTCTGACCTTCTTGGTTGAATATCATCTCTTCCGCCGTAAGTGCTCTCAATAATGACTGTTTCTGCTCTGCTAAAATTATTTGAAGCTGGTTCGTAGAGAGCTGTTCTGTCAAACTTCATGTCAGAAGTATATAATATGTTGTGCATTCCCTCTCCAACATGAATATGGACTAGAGAGCTTCCCAGAATGTGTCCGGCATTAAATAACGTCAGCCTCATGTCTGGTGTGATGTCTGAAACCTCTCCATAATTTAAACAGATGCATCTCTTGACAGCTTCCTTGATTCCTTTTGTTGTGTATGGTGCGTTTTTTCCTTCTTTCTGCATTATGTCAATGTAATCCATACATAACAAGACCATCAGATCACGTGTTGGGTAAGTGCAGTATAACGGTCCGTCGAATCCCATTTCGTATAGCATTGGAACCAGGCCGCAGTGGTCTAGGTGAGCGTGACCAAGAACAATTGCGTTGAGAGAGTTGATATCAAACTCAGGAGCATTCAGGTAAGGATATTCGTTTCTAGCTGGCTTGATGCCGCAGTCCATCAGGACTCTTGACTCGGGCGTCTGTAACAGCAGGCAAGATCTGCCAACTTCCCTAAAACCGCCGAGGGCAGACACTCTTATCCAGTCTGTTTTTTTCCATCCGCCATGGATCCTTCTACCAACTCTATCAAGAAATCCCTTTCTGAAAGCAGATTCCTTGTGGATCAAAGCTCGAAGAGTCTTCACAATATCAGAGGGGATTGCCGGTGCTCTTTTGATTGTCGGCAACCAGAGGGTTTCTTTTCTTATTCCTCTGAGGGTTTCGCCACCCTTTCCTATAACAAGCCCAGGCTTGTCAGCTTCTATGATCATCTCCCCGAACTCGGGCTCAAAGTTGATATACTTAACACCAGCTTCTTTTGGAACCAGTTTCTTGATTATTTTTTCAGTCTTTTCCATATCCAAACAAATAGATGGGTCTGGTCGCAGTACAATTCTTTTTTTCAGATTAGAAACAATTTTTTTAATGTCACCAGAGCCTTCAGTAAAGAAATCCCTACTTTTGGTATAAAGAACAACTTCACAGCCCTCAAACCTGATATCGCTTATTTTAGCTTTATCAGGCAACTGTTCTTTTATTCTGTCAAATAATTCTGACGTTTTTTCTTCTACCATTTTCAATCACTTCTAAAATTAGTAAAAAACTTTAAGCACCATACTTTTTAAGTTCACTAGGACTAAGCTCTCTATATCCGTTCTTGTCAATGACAGCCACCAAGAAACCCTTTCCGCCAGAGGCGATATCTCTTTGGATAGCTGCTTTGATTGCTCTCAGCACAAGTCTAACTGCTTCGTCTACTGACATGTTTTCCCTGAAACTATCTTCCATTACACCATATACAAATGGAGAACCAGAGCCAGTTGAATAAAACTTGTCCATTTCACTTGATCCACCTATTGGGTCTAATGAGTACAGTCTGGGTTTAGAATCATAACCTGCCAACAGGAACATATTCAGATATGGGAAGTATTTGTTTCCGTGCAATATGTTTGACATCAGAGTTGCTGCTGCCCTTACTGTTATCGGGCCCCTCTCTAGCTTGTATAATTTGAACTGTGCTTTCAGAAGTCTTATCATTGATTGTGCGTCGCCAACGCTTCCGGCGATGGTCATTCCTATGTGATCATCCAGCTTGTGTACTTTCTTTGCTAGCTTGGACTCTATCAGATAGCCCATTGTGGCTTTTTGTTCTGAAGCAATAACAACAGCGTCCCTGCATAACATTCCTACTGTTGTTGTTCCTGTTTTAAGTTGTTTTTCCTCAGTCAATAAATCACCAAGAATTCTAAGGATAATAGCTTTGATATAATATTTAAAGCTTATGGATCATTCTTTTTTGATTCCAGAAACATTGCAATGCGAATACTACAGAAAAACACTTAGGTGTTTAGGTCAGTGTCGCAAAAAGTGTCACCAATTGATGATAAGGAAATTTTAAATGTTTTTCTGTCCTATAGAATAGTATGGCATGTGAGATTCCTCAGCTTCAGGCTTATAGTGTAGTTGTTGCAGAGCCACACGACGGTTCTCTTTCGCAGGAAGTTGCAGCTGTCACTAGGGAATTTGTTGGTCTTGTTGGTAAACTGAAAAATTATGAGGATGCTCTCAAGAATCTGGGTCTGGGACACAGTCCGATTTCACTATGTCAAAACTATACTGTGCTCGTTGTTGACGAAGATCTGCCGTTCGGAAGCAATGGAATAGACCAAGTTTCTGTCTGGGAACCACAAAAAGCAGTCAAAGCTAACGCTCACATGGGATTAGAGCTAGTTATGCGGGTTGGAGAAGCCAATGGGTTTGATGGAGTGTATTTTGTGTCTCCGAACCCCTCTTCCATTATGAAACAATTGTTGGATAATGGGGTTCTCGGTAGTATGAGTGAAAGAATTTACAACCGAGGAAAAGAGTTTGTTCTTGGAGTTAAGCCGATTGATAAATTATATGAAGATGTTGCTATTGCTATTGCTGGGGTTTCTTAAGATTTAAATATTTTTTGGTTCTAATAAAAAGTATGGCTGATATATGCCTTCTTGCATCAACCCTTAGTGATACTAGAATAAGAGCCGCGTCTAAATTAAGACTTGTCACTGGTATCTCTACGGTGGCTCAAGAAACAAATTATACTGATGCATTCCAATATCTTGCTTCCACATCAGGAAAAATTGCATTATATGTGATAGATGCAGGCCTGCGCCAATATCTGCCTCAGAGATCCATAGGCAAGAACCAATATATGGGCGAGGCGTTTGCGAGATATGTTGCCAAAGAGTCAGGGAATGCGGATAATATCATAATGATAAGCAGCAATCCAGATGTGATGGCTTCCAGGGTGGACGATGCTGGAATAACACACATAATCCATAGAGATAATCTTGATCAGCTCCGCGAGGAAGCTGAAGCTATTCTTGGATGATTTATTTTTCTATTATCCTTAAGTGGTCATGATAGAAACAATAAAAATTCTTTGATTTACGTCGACAATAAACTAAGGGAATTCTAAGATTTTTCTGTCCCACAAAAAATAAAGGCAGATTAACTCTGATTATTGACTCAGAGTTAAAAATAGACTTAAATAATTATCCCAATACAATATTTTCTATGGAGGAGCAAGCAAAAATATTACAATTCTTGGGGCTAACTGAATATGAATCAAGAACACTGGTTGCTCTCTTATCTAAAAGCGAATGTC
>JAFCDY010000026.1 GCA_017609445.1 Candidatus Aenigmatarchaeota archaeon
CTCTATGGAAGAGACGAGGTTGATTAAATGAAATATGCAAAAGCTAATATAAAAGGTTTTCTACAATCCACACCCACAGTAAGGGTCTTTAATATTATTGACAAAAACAAGGGAATAAACGTTGACACTCTTTTACCCCTTTGCCAGTGGGCTGGGATTTGTAAAGATTCTAAAGAACTTTCTGAGCATCTACAGGACTTAGCCATTGCTGGAAGCATCAGAAGACTAAGCCACTTCAACGGGTTCAGGTGGAGGGTGGTGTAGATGACACTTAGAGAACTGCTCGAGCAGATAGGTTTATCAGAGGAATTTATACAACGCATGGAGGAGGGATTAGATGAATAAACCAAGAACAACACAGGAACTAATTGACAGTGGGCAGCTCACAAGTGAGGGTGAGTTGTTGACAAAGTCCAGGGTCGTTTTGAATGACCCTGAGTTATTTGATAAATTAGTCAAGGAGATAAGCAAGAAAGTAGTAAAAGAAGAAGATACTATATCATGTGTCTTATTATGCTGCTGTGGCAGATTAGTCAAGAATTGTAAGTTAACTTCTTATAATCTATTTGTCAATGCTGAATCCAATGCTGGAAAGGATTGGGTCGTTAGTAAGGTATTGGAAATAATGCCTAAATCCCAATATGTCAAAAAGACCAGGATAACGGAAAAGGTATTCACCTATTGGCACAATGCTAAATTTGAGCCAGAATGGACATGGGACGGCAAGGTATTTTACAACGAAGACATATCCAATAGAGTCCTTAACTCGGACGTCTTTAAGGTGTTTAGTTCTTCAGGTAGTTCGACGACTGTCATAATCAAGCAAAGAGCCTTTGAGATTGACATAAACGGTAAGCCTGTTATGTTATTGACTTCTGCTAATTCAGTCCCAAGCAAGGAAATCAGGGGACGTTATCCAATAATCAACATTGACGAAAGCATAGACCAGACAAAGGAGATAATGAAACGTTCGGGTGAGTTGGCTAAGATTGGAAAGACTATTGAATATGACACATTTCTTATAGATGCACAGGCACACCTCGAGAGAGTAGAGGTCATAATCCCATACGCAGACAAGCTATATTTAATATTCCCATACGAGAGCATCATGATGAGAAGGCATTTCGACCGATTCCTGGATTATATCAAAGCATCTACTGCATTGCATCAATTCCAGAGGGAGAGAGACGAGGAAGGGAGGTTAATAGCGACACCCAAAGATTACAACATTGCGAGGATTGCTCTTCTTAAATCAACATCAAACCCCCTCATGGTTCCGTTGACCAAAAAAGAGCAAATGGTTTTAGACATATTCAAAAAATTAAAGGGGGGGGAGGAAATGCAGTCTGGATGGTGTTTGAGTGAACTGGAAAAATACATCAACTTCTTCTCTGACAGGCAACTAAGAACCGTCTTAAACAAACTAGTCGGCTATGGGTTCCTTAACAGGGAACAAGAAACCAGGGCATGGTCGAAGAAAGACGTAGCCGTTTACATTTATCGGGAACTATTAGACATAGACATCCCCCTATGGGGGGATGAGTTAGAGAAGAGGATAGAGAAGTTAGATAAGTTAGAGAAGAAGTTAGAAGAAGAAAAAAGAATAATAGAAGAACAAAAGAAACAAAAGAAACAAAAGTAATAAAAGAAACAAATGAAACAAATGAAATTTTTTAACACAATAATTTTCAATGTCCGTATGAGCTTCTTTTGTTTCCGTTGTTTCATTTGTTATTTGTTACTTATTAGTTGTTTGTATTCTGGTGACGGCTTTAAAGAAGCGAAAACTTAACAGAAACAATCATATCCTAAATTATACTAAATTTTTATACTAAAAAGGTTTCCCCTGGGGTCACCCCTTCCAAAAATAAAAATAAATCAGACCTTAACATCTTCCGTATTAACAACAACGTAAGCTGCTTCTGGTTCTGTGTCGTCAACTTTGATTTTTATGATTTCCCCGTCCATCCTGGCTTTGCATCTTGGACATTCTTTAGGATTCTCCTTTCTAGGTGTCCAGCTATACCCGCACCGATGACAAACCCTCTCGGTCTTAATCGTGAATTCAATCGGTTTGTTCTTTTTGCTCACCTTCTCTTCAGTGTATCCATCAAACCATCCTTCCCCATGTGTATCTTCTCTGCTGCAATGCTCTTTTGCTTGTTCTAATGTTAATCCAACATTGATTATTTCACTTGGTCTGTTATCTCTAAAAAACCTTACTATCTTATATTTTACCATCCCTTTTCCCCTCTGCTAACTCTTCAATGAATTTAACCCCTTCTTGGTCTCCCCATTTTTCTGTCATTTTTGCTATTTGATAAACTTGTTCTAATCCTTCAAATTCTTGAAAGATGAATCTTGGTAGTTTACCTAATGATTCTATTGTTTGGTCTATATTTCCTGATTTGTATTGTCTTACAAAAAACTTTCTCCATTCTTTTATTTTAGCCATTATCTCACCTATATGATTATGAGGATTATGAGTATTTATAGGTATATTTTGCTTAAAACATACTTTAGAATGAATTTTTCTCAATTTTAACTTTGTTTTTGACCCCTGTCTTTCACTCGACCCCTACCCTCGAGGTCAATTCACTTGTCAGCAGAACAGCCACCGACACCAAAATACAACTTAACTGGTTTCTTATAGGGTTCATTGACATTCTTAAAACCCTGCAGTCGTTTCCTGGCTCGGTATTTACGCATATATCGGCGATGAGTTGCTCGTCTTCGTTCCTTTCTTTCCCACTCAGGTAGTTTAGGTCGACCACCATTTTTGCCGAATGTGTTCCCTTTTTTGAAAACCATGACGTGTTTTTGTATTACCAATATTAATCTTTATCAATGGCATCAATGAGTTATTGTGTTACTAAGGGGGGGCGAGTTTACGAGCATGAGCGACAGCGAATGTCTGGGGGGAACGACCAGACTATAACCAATACTATGAGTAGATATATCTATAACATCATTACAATAGATTATGTTGTTCCTTCAACAACATCTTAGATTCGTGTTTCTGTGTCCTGTGATACTATATTCTAGGCACACAGACACCCCTAAACAACTATCTTAAATGCAAAAGGGCGGTTTAAACGCACGAGGAAAATGCAACAAATCACCTATAATTTACCTAATATTTTTGGGCATATTTTAGGCATATTTTGTCCACTGGGACAGTGACACTGAAACAAAAACATACACTCCACAGGATAGGTTCTTCAGCACAGAGACAAACCCACTTCTTGACTCAATTATGTCGGTGGATACCATACCTTTATATACTCTGAGACATTACCCCCACCTCAAGGAGGAAACACATATCTCCAGAATGATTTAAACACGAAACTAAGCTTAGAATATCCTTCCCTAAACCCCTACGATACCCCTCTAAACAGCACCTTTACAGCACTAAACTATCCTGTAAAACATATAAGATATGACCTTATTGTGTCACTATGCCTTGTATTATTTACTTACTACTAAAGGATTGTTAATTCTCAGGAGTAGGGGTAGGTATTCAACATATCCGACAGAATACTCTAAAACTTCCGTCTTCGAGTTTGACAAACAAGGAAGTCGTAGACGAATAGTCGAAGAAATTACTAGAAAATAAAAAATCATAAATCTATGTTCCAGTTCAGTATCCTGAATCGACTGATTTTGAGTTGGGAATCCCCGACTTGTTTTTTAACTCATTTGGGAAGTTCCAAGTTGAAATTTCACCAGAAATCTGAGGATTTCCTTGAAATGCCTTGACATTTCCTCCAAAATCTTCCGAAGATTTCATCAGAAAAAGAATTATAAATGTATCTCTCTAATCTGTTATTACTTCCGTCTTCGATAAACGGAAGTCGGAGATGAGTCGGAGATGAAATGGTCAAACTTCATAGGGTTAGTCCTCATATTACTCTTGATACCGTTAGTCCTGTATGTCTTGTATGCTCTTGGTGGTGGTCAGGCTCTGGACGCACTTGGGAACTCAATAATGTTATTGTTTTCTTAAAAACTACGAGAGAAAAATTCTAAATACATTCACCCAAGAGGGTAGGTTATAGTGACCTTGTCGGACAACTCCTTCACCTTGCCTAGAAGTTCCTTTATTGACTTCTCGTCATCCCTCATCCTGTCATACATCATCCCGATGTGTTCGGAGAGTGTCTTTACCCTCTCTTCCAGGCGGTTAATCCTCTGCTCGAGGTCAACGTGCATCTCTAAACTCACTTCGACCATGTCATTCCTTCAGTTTCTCATAATCATCTAATATATCATTCAGTAGCTTGTCCCAAGTTCTCTTGAAGAACTTAAATTTAACTGCAATATTTTCAATCCTTTTCAGGGTTTCTTCATGCAACCTTACCGACACGCTTCTCACTACCATATTGAATATTTTGTTTACAAAGTATTATTGTTTCTACCACATTTTATACTTTGTGGTAAAAGTATTAATATGGGGACATTCAATTATCAAGTGGTGAGATTTGAATGAAAAAAATAATGGCAGTTGTGATATCACTGCTTTGCATCTCACCTATACTAGCAACCGAAGGGACGATAATCGCAGGAGAGACCGTCGACGTTCCCCTCTCTGTCATAGACGAGGGTGCATCGGCAACACTAGGCGGACTTACAAGCAAAATCAATAACGTGTTCAGGAGATGGGTAAAGATGGGCGGGGTGGATGTCTGGTTTTACGAGACCAGCGATGAGATTCAGACCTATGATTTATTCCTCCTTCCAGACGGACAAAACGAACCAGGAGATTGGGGTGCATTAGTTGATGAGGGAATATTCGAGACAAGCGAAGCAGTCACTTTATTTGACTGTGTGGACTGTGTCTTTGAAACCCACGAGTTCAGTTACGATAGCATCACAACAATAGAGGACGTTACAAAAGGAGAAGGGACAGAGGATTACAAGGAATTTACCAACTCAGCCGACCAGCCAACCTGCTACGATGCTAAAGACAACCTGAAGAGACTTGGTGTGTCATGGGCAACCGCACCTCCATTGAAGGTTTTTCATGTAAGTGATGCTTTCGGAGAAATTGGTGGGGATATTTGTCTGTAGACTCAGGCTCTAGCCATATTGTATGTAAGTTCTGGGACGGTGCAAGTCAATACTACATTACAGTGGATTCAAACAAGGACTTATCCCTTACAGGGGACGAGTTAGAGGTTCGGGACGTAGGGGAAACCTTGCCGACGGATGACTTCGGAGACATAACTTGGGTTTCAGTGAATACAGGGGCATTGCAAGATACATTCAGTTACGAGACAGCATCAAGCCTTAGTCTGATGGGAGTCACAAGCCAATTTGGTGAGAGTCTGATTTTAAACAGTCCAGGACTTTATAGTGTGTTCGGAATAGTATAGGTGTGAAAATGAAAAGATTGATAGCAGTTCTTTTCTTTTTACTTTTATTTGTCCTCCTTGATTTCTCTCTCTCTGGTGAGTTCTTAGGTGTGCTTAGAAGGAAAGAAATTCAAAACAAACCAGGAGTGGAAAATCCCAATCCACCAGGACAGCAGAATAAGGAAGGGGATAAGGAAAAGATGTGCAGACCTATCCTATATAAAGGAGAACATAGGAGAATATGTTATTTAGGAAATGTTGAAGTTGAATCCGGGGACGTTGGATTACTCAATTCTACTGTTAAACTGCCTCAAAACCTTAAGGATTAAGAAGGGAACAAAGTCCCCTCCTGAGTAAATGTCTTTTACTTCATCAGCATTACATGAACGTCACGCCACGTCCACACTTTGAACATCTATATTGAATATCACCAACAACATCCTTGATAAGTATAAACTTCCCTCCACATTTTAAACAAGACTTCTCCTCTGCATCAGCAGTCTTTTCAACTCTTAAATCACCCAAATAACCACCTCAAACAAATGACTTATTGCATATTTTACAAAACCAGAATAAATGGTCTCCACTGTCTTTAACCATCTCCATCCATCCATTGCATAAGGGACATCTTCTTGTGTTTGCAGTCAATCCATTCACCTTGAATCTTCTAATTGTGTCCGTCTTATCTCAGCCAGTTGCCACTCGTCCAGCCCACCCCTGAGCGGTTGGTTGAATATTGCATGACCCTCTGGTGTATGACCAACAACCCTTTCATGGCGGCTGGGTTCTTTCCGATATCCGCCATTGTCAAGACGACTCTCCTTACCCCTGGAAGCATTTCCCAACCTGATTAGGTTTCCTATCTTTTCAATTGCACCCATATCATCACTGCTTGAATATCTTCTTCCAGATATCGTTTCTTTTGTCGTGCATCTTCATGAGTTTACCCCCCAACCCTTTGACTTTCTCAGGGTCTTCTTTGATGCTTCTAATCAATGCAATCTCATCGAGAGCATACTCGTGAATCTTAGCACACAGCTCTATGATGTCTGACTGGTCTATCTTGTAGTCTACATTCAAAACAATCCCCTCACTAATTTAACAGTGTAAATTAAACCTATAATCATTAAACAAAACATTACAACTGATATTCCTTTTGTCATCCCATCAATTTCTTTCTTTCTTCCCACATTATCACCCCATTCATCCAAAGAAGTTAACGCTTCCCCTGTTAACCCTCCTGTCAATATCCCTCACCACACCGCTGAGTGCATCATTGACAGCTCTTTCTATTTCAGCCTTGCCCATGTCTGTAGAACCAGTTATATTGACGGTCACGTTGGGGCTGAAGTTAAACCCTCCCACTCCTCCTCTGTCAACCATAGGTTTAGGGACAACAAACTCCCCAGCATGGAGAAACTTAAGTCCTGTTTGCCTCACCATACCTCCCTGTTGGAATGACTTAAACCCAGAAGCTCCCTTTGGTATAATCCCTCCTCTTATTCCGATAAATGATTTCATTGTGTTTATGATACTGATTAACTGGTCATTGAGCCAGGAAATCTTATCTCCTATCCAGTCTATTATCGGAGTGGCGAAGTCCTTGATTCCCTGCCAGGCTTGTCTCCAAACGAGTGCGAATGCAGGGACTATTCCTATCCCTGTCATAAGTCCAGCTATCAACGTAGCAAAGGGGTGGTCTCTTAGGAACGTAACGACTTTATCAGTAATATCCTTTATCCCAAGCCAGTTATTCTTATAAGCAAGACCGAAAGCAGTCACCAGTCCAATCAATGTAGCTATAGCCCAACCCAACGGAGTGACAGAAGCAATAGCACTAGTTATCGCAGCACCAGCTCCAGCAATCTTAACCCCTAGTCCACCGAAGGCAATCTTAAGAGATGCAATTCCCAGTGCGACTGAACCGAACCAGTGAAGCAATGTCCCACCAACAACAAGGAGACCAGTAATGGCTAAAGCAGTTCGTTGTATCGCAGGGTTTAGAGTGGAGAACCACCCAACTGCTCTTGATATAATGTCTATCATTGGAACTAACGGCTCTAATGCTCTACCCAGAGTGAACTTAAGGAAATTAAACGAAGCTCCTAATCTGACGGTGGCTTTACCGAGTGCAGTGTTTCCTTTGGTTATCTTAGTGTAAGTGTTAAATAATCCTGTTAGGATTGGCTGAAATGTCCTTTTTAGAAACATACCGAAAAACAGCATGGATAATTTGTTAAAATCGAACTTCCGTTTCACATCACTCAAAGTCTTGGATAATACCACAAACTTATCGTTAACCAATTTAGAAACGGTGCTGACATCATACATCTGACCTCTGAATTCCTCTACTCTCTTGGTGACTTTCTTGATAGTAGCAGAAGCTAAATCAACTGCTCGTATTTTTATTACAACTCCATCTCCTTCCATATAATCATCCAATGTATTTCAATGTCCCCTCTTCCTGTGCCTTGAATCTGCTAGTTATTCCTGACCAGATAGAGGTCTTCTTTTTTGAATTTTCCAGCAACTCCTTAAAGAGTTTTATTTGATTCTCTTCGTCATGTTTATCCAGTGATTTTAACAGCTCTTCCAATACCACTTTCTCAGTGACGTTAGCGGTAAGCATTTCTTTGATTGATTCCTTTGCTATATCTTTCATACATCCACCAAGAAAATAAAAAAGAGAGTTTATACTCCTCTCACGAGTCATGGCAGAAGAATACAGCCGAAGAAAAGCTGTATTTTTCCAGTGACAAATCAACCTGAAGGAACTATCGTTCCATACGGTCAATCTTTCAATTACTGTAGATGTGTGCATATAATGAGTTTATATGCACGGGCTTTCTACCGTAAAGCATGAATTTTAAGCCTTTTGCAGTTTTCCGTCACGAGTAGGCATCGTATAAAAGCTCATGTCTGTAGTCCTAGCTCCCTCTATGATAAACCCACTCTTTGTCCCGATTCCTTCTCCGATTATTGACTGAGACTTCACTTGGCTCATTACTTCTTTCTGGACTTGCTCTTTGACAATATCCCTGACTAGCTCTTCTCTGATTTCTGCCTTTAGCTCTTCCAATTCTTCTTCTGTTATTTTCATATCATTTCCCTCCAATTAAAATTTTATCATTATTACGTTCTCTTTCCCTCAATTCTGCCTGTAGCCTCTGGTCTATCCTAACCAGTTCAAACCGTTCTCTGATTGCTTCGTCATTTCTCTTTTGAAAGTCCTTTGTGTTTGTCTCTGACTCTTTCATTATCCCCAGATTAGTTCTGATATACCGGTCTTTCACTCTCGGTCTGTTCTCGTATTCTTCATGGACTTTCTGGTCGTATGGGATAAACACGTTTTGGGTGTCCTTGCAGTTGCTGCATTTTAAAGCAAGTCTGCCTATTTGGTTCTGGGTTTCAGCCTGGACAAGTCCACTCCCTACCTTACCGCATTTCCTGCACTTGAATACATACCTGAACATCTCTGGTTCTTTCGTGTCAATCAAGCAGAAATAATCGGTCGATTTGATTACCTTTTGAGCCATAAATTCTCTTATCGTTTCGCTCTCGTCGATTCCTTCCCTCTTACACGTTTCTGCAAACGCTTGTAGTAAATCCTCGTTTCCTCTGAAGTTTTTTAATCGCATCATGGTTGTATTTACGATAAGGTTCTATATAAAGGTATCATCAATACTGTATAGACAGAAATGATATTAAACTTGCTTGGTCAACCACTTGGTTGATTTCCATTCAACCGTATCTAAATTAGGAAAGCTAGAACCACTCACTACTGCATATAAGAATCCTTGCTGTTTGATTTTGGTCGGACTAATTGCTTCTCCTCTTATATTTTTTTTGATAAGACAGTTCTCGAAATTGCACACGAACCAGAACCCAAGCCTATCGCTTCTGAATGTTAGGATAGACCCACACGCTGGAGGGGAGTATGCTCGTAAATACCCTCGGACTAGATTTCGATAATACCCTGGTGCATATTTTAATTTCATCTCTTCACCTTTGCTCGGTCACCTTTGAGCACTTGTTCAATCACTTGCTCGGGCAATGCGAACAGATACTTCTTGTTTATTGTCTTGGTCAGGAAGGGGATGTTCTTTATTCTCATGCTTGAGATATATGCTCTCGCTCGTGAGTGTGATATTTTCATGTGGCTAGAGATTTCTTCATAGGTCTTATAATCTCCATCCAGTAAGTAAGAAATAAGTTCCTTTTCTCTAATACTTAAGTCACTCATCAACCGAGCATTTGTCTGCACTTGTTCGGACTGCTCATTCAATGCTCGAGTCAAAGCAGAAACAATCTCTTCGACAGGGATAGTTTCATTCTCTATTAAACTTACCACTCGTTTATCATGCTCGAGCAACTGTTTTTCGATACTGCCTATTCCTTGTTTTATGGACTCTAAAGTATCTGAAGTGGTCAATTCCTTCGACTTGTCTTGTTCGGTTACCCTATCCTTCGAGTCAGTTTTATCCCTCTGAAACAACTTTGAAAGGAAACTCATGTATAGAAATTGGAATTTACTCTATTTAAATTGATTGAGATGCACTCATCGGGTAGGACTATAGTATAATTGGATTCCAGCCAATGCACCTACCCAATCATGCAAACTAATCTTAGCAAGGAATATATTAAAAGATAATCCTGAGATACTTCGAGACTGTAGAGAGTCACGAGGTCTTTCCAATCTTTGTATCTGTTTGTTTGTTTTTGAACATCTATTGCAAATTGCTGGAGTGGAGACATTTTAAAATTTTTTAAAAGGTCTGTTCTCATACCCATCTCACTAGGTATCCTTACTGCAATCCTTCCTATTCTCCAAAAGAATTTATCAATCTGGTCAAGCATCTCTGCTACTTCAGTAGTTTCTGGATGTTTTATTAGGTATAATTCTATTTTTTTTCGTTCTTCATCACTAGAAATCATTGATAAATAATATATTTGTGTCATTGAAAGTCCTTGTTCCATTAATGGAACAATTAAATCATCTGGATATTTTTCGTAATCTTACTGCATCTTCCCATTCTTTAGTACCATAAATTAAATCTTTAATCTTCTTTTTTAACTTTTGTTAATGCAGAGAGTCACGAGGTGTGAAAGATTTCATTTCGTTCTTTTCTAAGCATACATCTAAGAACGATAATTAATTTAAATAAATCAATACAAATATTGATAGATTGTATGAGCAAATACCCTGTTAAATTTCCAGCTAAGACCTGGATGCAAAACAAGTCAACGGTAATAACTATTCCAAAGGAGATAGCAAACGGAATCGCTGAGTCAGGCTCTCCGTATGTGATTGTTGAAATAAGACCATTGACACAGCCAAGGGTTGATGTTTAACAGTCAAAGGAATAAGAAAAAAAACCAAGTTTGAGGCTTGGTTTAGTCTAGAGTTACCAACACTCTATGGAAGAGACGAGGTTGATTAAATGAAATATGCAAAAGCTAATATAAAAGGTTTTCTACAATCCACACCCACAGTAAGGGTCTTTAATATTATTGACAAAAACAAGGGA
>JAFCDY010000027.1 GCA_017609445.1 Candidatus Aenigmatarchaeota archaeon
ACAGCTATTATAGGATTGAAAGCCCGTCCAAATCTTTCTATTTTATCTGTTTCTTGTTTGAAATGTTTCAGCCCATAAACATCTGCAGTATGCCTTTTCTTCTCAGGATTTATTTCAACAAATATACCGTAGCTAGAAGCATTGGCTATTATCTTCAGGGCTTTCTGTTTGCTATCTAGTTGATTGCGTCTAACTTTATCTGTTCCTTTGATCCTGACCTGTCTTTGTAAAGATTTTCTCTTTTCAATCAGCAGTTTGAAAAAGTCTTGTTTTCTAGGATCAATTTCAATGTCTAGTATAGACGTTTTCCTTAGATCATTTTGGATATCGCTGGGTGTAAATCTTATGGCTCGTAAGATTTTAGGAGACTTGCCTGTTAATAATTTAGAAGCAATAACATCTGAGAGAGTATACCACAAAGCTTTTTTAGATTTGGTATAGTTGAGACCAATATTGAAGGTTTCTTGATTGTATCTTGCTCTTGTTGGTAGAATATCATCGTCAGGCTTTACCAAAACAATAGCATTTAATTGTTTCCAAGTGGATTTTTTCCTGAGGTCTTCTAATTTTATTTCATTGACAAATTTCTTAATTTTTTCAGTGTCATCAGACTGTTCTATCCTATCAGATATTATAAATTTCCATAAGTCTTGAAGAATACATACGGTTGGATACATACTAAGAAAGTCCACGAGGGTTATCTTAGTTGGTGTTTTTCTTATCCTAACCTCAGACCTGCCACCAAAATAAGTGGTCATTAGATAACCTAAAACTTTCTTAGGAAAATCAGAATTCTTGTCTAGGAATGATTCTATCCGTAAGTTGTCTAGACAATTTTTTCCTATTGAAGCTGGTGAATATACTCTTGTTATAGGCAATTCAAGATTATAATTTTCATATTCTTGTTTTAATTTTAGATACAAATCATAGGTACTCTTGACATCATTAAAATTATACTGTAGATATTTTTTAGATATTTTACCGTGTTCAGCTTCAGTCTTCTTGTGATGTGTGTCAAACAATTTAGAGGCAGACTTTAATGAATGATTTTCATTTGTCAGGGCAAAAGCTAATGTCCTCAGGTCTAGAAAGTTTCCTCTGAAACTATACTTATCACCATAATAATTTAGACCAGAACCAAAGCTAATGAAAGACATTTTATTATTGATATGTTTTATTCTTAATCTGGGATATTTTTTATTCTGAGATAATTTGAAGGAAAATCCATTTTTCATACTACCTCTGGCAGAACCATAACCAATAGCTAGTCTGGATAAATCGAATGGTAGATTAAAACCAACACATAAAGTTCCTAAATAGTAAATTTCTGGATAAAATATTTTTTCAATAAATTCTTTTCTTGTGTAGAGGTCTATCATATGCCTTTTGCAGAAATTTTTTATTGTTTTAAGTTCCTTATCAGAAATAATTTTAGGGTCATGAAACAGACCACTGTGTTCGTGTATGTTGTTCTGATATATCCTGAATGATCCAAACTTTAGGTTCTGATACATGTCTGTCGTTGTTTCAGTATCAAAGACCAGAATTCTGTCGCTAATTGGTTGTTTTCTGGATATTTTCCTATTTCCTTTGTTATGGACATAACACCTGACAGCTATCTGCATTTCATCATCTCCTCAGAAATCCTATTCTGCAATGCACTCATACTACATAATTTGAAAGCTCTTTTTGATCTGGAATTAGAACATTTTCGTATGTTCTTTGGAAGTCTATTTTGTCGTGCAGTAATCTTGGCATGACAATTGAAACAGAGCAAAATTATTTCATCACTGTTTGCCTTTCCAAAAATATGGTGATATTCTTTTACAACTGCTGGATCATCTTCAGCACAAAGATTACAGCATTTAGAGGGGTCAATGTCTACTTTTTTGTCTTTTAACAGTTTCCTTAGCCTTTGCTGATGCGTTTCTTTATCCATGCTAATCACTTCGATAGATTTCATAGAATTCTTCATCTTCCCACATTTCAGCAACTTCAAATAGAGTGTCTGGATCAGTTTCTAATTTATGCTTCTTTCCATTAGCATCAATGATAACCTTTCTTTTGAAAGGTTTCAGAAGCTTAATATCACCAGTAACTAGAAATTGTTTAACAGCATTATGATATTTTCCTATTAGTGAAGCGTCTTTAGAATTTCTAACAATTATTGATTTTATTATACCTTTTTCATAAATTATCATTTCTCTTTGTATAGAATCGGTTTTCTTTGGTCTCCATCTTCTACGGTATTTTCTAATGCCAGACCAGATATGGGATTTAACAGTTTTTATATCTAGGTCAACTTCTTTAGAGGATTTGGTAAGAGACTTGTTGTCCCTCATCATATCTAGAACTTTTAAAGAAAGAACTCTGTTGTGTTTTTGAGCAGGTCTTAATTTTGTCCATTTGACTCTGCTCAAGTTCTTTATGTTCAATCTTTTAGGGATATGCCTCATAGACATGCGTAATATTTATATACTTATGTATCTATAGGATACACAAAGAAACATGAATCAAAGAATACATAAATAATCATTAATTTGGTGACGTTACATGAAAAGAAAATCAAAGTTATTAGATCTCAAACATGAGTTAGCTTCTAAAATAATGTGCTATCTGTTTATCGAGCATCAGTCTGTAAAAGAACTAGCATCAAAAATTTATGGGGTTAAAAAGGAAAACTACAGAACTGGAATAACAAAGTGGCTACAGAGATTTTCTGAAAATGGTTGGATAGAGTTGGAAACTCACTTCACTAGGGAAAAATTCTATAGAATAAAGGTTAATCCATTTCATTGGGCTATTGACATTAACTCGAATCTAGATGATAATGAAAAAAGGTATCTAAACTTTTTAATAACCGAATTCATAGAAAAGAGAATTAAAAATATTGGGATAAGTAAAAATCTATTGAACATCTATTATGAAACAATAGACCGTGCTGTAAATTTAAGTCGTATCTATGATATGTTTGGGTTTGGTTCTGGTTTTAACAAAATTGTTGAGGAAGTAAAGAAAGTCAAGAAATCTAAGAATTATTATATTCCTCAGAAAATAGACAAGATGAACAAGAGTGAGTATAATAAACTAAAATCTGGTCAGGGAATGTTTGACCTAGGATTTTTATTTGTATCATTACTAATGCCAGATTCATTGAAGAAAAAGATGCCCCTAGCTATATTTGAAAATTTCGATATGAAAATACACCATAAACAGAAACAATAGCTTTATATGATTAGCAGAATAATTCTTTATAGGTAACCCCATAAGGGGTTAGGGGTGTTAAAATGGATAAAAAAGAACTCGTTAAATATAAATCAGAGATCGATAAAGAAAACTTCGCTAAAGAATGGGCATTAAAATGGGCTAAAGGTGTGATTATAGGACATATTCTTGGGAAAATATCCATGATTAGAGCTAAAGGAATGATAATAAGATCTATAAAAATGGGAGTTACGAAAACCAACTTAGATAACATAATTAAATCAATAGAGAATGATCCCACATGTTTCCCTTCTATGAGTAAGGCTGAGAAGAAAAAGAAAATTGATAAATTTTACAGAGAAATTCCCTTATAGGTGAACATATGAAAAGCCTTTTATTAAATGGTCATGGAATTAATATGAATGTAGATGGAGCTAGACTCTATGTTAAAAATGGTAGGACAACCCATAGGTCAGATCCTCAGAACCATGTATTCAGACCAAAAGGAATAAAGTATGACAACATAGTTGTTTATGGACATAGTGGAAATATCACATTTGAGGCTATGAGATGGCTAATGAAACATAATGTTCAGCTCACATTATTGAACTGGAATGGCAGACTTCTAACAAATATATTACCGCTAGAGGCAAAACAAACTAAACTAAAATTCAAGCAGTACCAGACCTATCAGAGCAAGAAAAGGATATTCTTGGCTGGGAAAATAATAGATGCTAAAATAAAAGGTAGTAAAGCAGTTCTAGATTGGCTCAAAGAAAGATACCCAAAGGTAAATAATAAAATAGAAAAGAGTGCCTCTAAGCTAAAGAAAGCCAAAACAATTAAAGAAATCATGCACGTAGAGAGCTTAGTAGCTGTTGATTACTGGAAAGAACTTGATAAAATACTGAATAAGAAATTCGATTTCTTTGGCAGAAAGACTGGAAAGAGTAAAAGACCTGTTGGTGCTATTGACGAGGTTAATGCCTTGTTAAATTATGGGTATTCTCTGCTTGAAACTCAGTGTTACAGGGCAATCAATTCAACTGGTCTGGATACTCATGTTGGATTCTTACATGAACTTCAAGCGGGTGGATCACCATTAGTATATGATCTACAAGAACCTTTCAGATGGATAGTTGATCTAGCTATTTCAGATGCTCTTGAAAGAAAGGTCTTTAATAAGAAAGACTTTATTAGAACTGAAAATTATAACATCAGGTTAAAGCCCAGTGGTGCAGAGAAATTAACTCACGAATTGGAAAAACAGTTCAACAGGTATGTTTTCTATCAGGGCAAAAAATACAAATGGTCTTATATCATAATGCTCAAAACCAGAGAGTTATCTCAGTATTTGATGGGTAAAAGACTTAGTATTGACTTCAGTAAACCAGTTGTTAAATTAGAAAGACATGATAATCATGAACTAAGGCAGAAAATTCTTAATCTATCCTATACTGAAGCGAAGAAACTAGGGATAGGAAAAGGTGCTCTACATGACCTAAAACGAAGAGCTAAATTAGAAGAACCTTTCAAGATGTATGAAAAGGTTAAAGAAAGGTTAGGATAGAGCTATTTGCTTTCTTCGCCTTCAACTGCCTTAACAGTACCTTTATTTTCATCTTTAGTGACTTCAACTGGAGCCATAGTTTTTAAAGTGTCTACATTTACACCTTCTTTAGCTCCTTCAGGAGCCATTGTTTTTAGTGTTTCTTGATTCAGACTTTTTCCAAAAAAAGGGTCTTTCTGAGAGTTCATAGCCGTCATTGTACCCCTATTCTCAGCTTTAAGTTCAACATTTGTTTTCTTTACTTCTTTATTTTCTTCAGCCATTTTTTACCACCTACCTTTTTATAAAGCTCTTGAAAATTTTTATAAGCATCTTTTTTATGTTTCCTTGCTTTAATTATATGTTTTTGTATAAAAACTGTTTCAGCAGTTTCTATAATCATATTTTTGAAATATTCATTTGCTCTTGATTCTTCTATCATATCCCAGAGGAC
Organism: Candidatus Aenigmatarchaeota archaeon; assembly: GCA_017609445.1. Classification (GTDB taxonomy): domain Archaea; phylum Aenigmatarchaeota; class Aenigmatarchaeia; order Aenigmatarchaeales; family Aenigmatarchaeaceae; genus JAFCDY01. The sequence goes on from JAFCDY010000027.1 coordinate 5,208, forward strand.
TCCTAGTCCATCAAAGAAATTTAAGTAAGGCTCTATGTACTTTGAACCTTCTTTAGACTCTCTTACTCTAAGACTAAGTTCACTTTCTTGTTTTATTAATTCTAATAGAAGATTTGCCTTTTGTGCTTTCTTGGTTTCTAATATTGCTACAACTGAAAGAAAAAGAGCCAAAATACTTGCACCAGCAACTATTACTTCTAAATTAAGATAGCACATATTTTTCACCTAGACATAAAAATTATTTTGGTTGTTCTTTTTTAACTAGATCAGGATGTTTTTTCTGCAAATCTGCAAGCCCCTGAATCATCTTTTCAATAGCCTCAGGAAAAGCTTTAATTTCGAGTTCTTTGATCCTTGTAGCTAATTTTCTAAGCATGTTTTGATGGTCACTATCCAGTTCGTGCAGGTTTTCAACCCCTATAATCAGAAAATCTTCAAACGGAAAGACACCAATTTCATCTATTGTATTAAAGAAGTTTTCTAATGCTTTGGAATATTTCCCTCTATCAAATTTTCCGTCCTTTGTTTTATATTCAAGTTTAAGTATAGCTGGTAATTCAATCCCAAACTTAGTCTCTATTACCTTTCTGAATTCACTCATGAAAATCACTATAGTTTACTAGTTAGAAAGACTATTTAAAAATGATTAATTTGTTCAAAAATGCGACGTTATCTATACCCCCGCACCAAAACAATTATATACTAACCTAATGAATAATTATAGCAGGTGTTTTAGTGGCTTTTTGGAAGAAAAAAAGAGAAATTGAAGAAATAAAGGAAGCTGTCGGCGAAAAAAAGGCAGATCTCCAGCCCAGAAGCTTCCCTCTACCAGAAAAAATATCCAGACTTGATTCTCCGATCGTTGGACCCCCAAAAGGACCTCTTCCATTCGAGACACCTACAATGGGATCGCCGGTTGAGTATAAACCAATGCCAGAAACTGTTAAGGTCGCACCATTATTCATAAAGATTGAAAGATATAGAGAGGTTCTTGAAAATATTGACAAGCTGAAAGTTGGTTTCCAAAACATTGAGAACGTTTTTAAAATAAAAGGTAACATTGACAGATTAAAATCTGAAACAGACGCTCTTCTGGAGAAGAGCATCAAAAAGTTTGCTGAAATAAGCAGAAAACTTGACCAGGAATTTTCAAACCCGCAATCTCCTGAAAATCTCACAAAACCAATAAGAAGCGAAAAGATAGACGAGCATGTTAATCAGCTGAGAGACGAACTTACGAGATTAGAAACGAGAATAAGAGATTTAAAATAAACTATTTAAATTACTAGATAGAACTAATTCTTGAGCAGGGGTTGCCAAGCCAGGTCAACGGCGCTAGGCTTAGGAGATTTTTCGAAGATACCTAGTCTCTTAGTGGGTTCGAGAGTTCGAATCTCTCCCCCTGCACCACCTGTTAAATAAGTCAATAAAAGGTTGTATTATGAATGTAGAGAACCTGAAACAATTTGTTCAGGAAATTGTTAAAAAAGCAACTTGGAGATTATCCAGAATCCAAGAAGAAATATTTATCACAAAAAGGGTTCAAACTGATACCAAAGCGAGAAGATTTTGAGATGATTGAACTAGTAGATCCCAAATTCAATGTCAGAACATATTTTTCAGACCCAATACTATTTAATCCCAAGCTGTTTGTCTAATGTTGATTAATATATTATATACAAGACCACTTATTTTGAAAAGCTTTTATAAACAGAATCTATATTTACTTTTATGGCCGTAGTAGTGTAGTGGTTAGCATGGGAGCCTGTGGAGCTCTCGAGCCGAGTTCGAATCTCGGCTACGGCCCCATTTCCTATATCAGAATTTATGTCAATTTGTATGTCAGTTTTTATGTCATTCTGACCGTCAATTTGACCGAAACTCTTATGTCTTTTTGACATAAGCTATTTTTCCAAAGCCATTATAACGTCTACTCTAGAAATAATTCCGACCAATTTATTTTTTTTCACAACAGGCAACCTCTTTATCTCGTATTTGTTCATAAGTCTTATTGCGCTTGTTATTGATTCTTCAGGAGAAATCGTCACAACAGTGTTTTCCATAAAGTCTTTAACAGTCGCTTTTCTCAACTCTTTCTTAATAGAGGAAAATTCATCGTGTTTTTTATCAAGAACAGCAATAACAACACCGAACATAGAATCAGTATCAATTCTTATCTTGGGGGTATAGACATCAATTGCCCTTATAATGTCGCTCTCAGTAACTATTCCTATAACCTTTTTGTTTTTGTCAATCACAGGCGCTCCGGTTATTCTATGCCTAGCAAATCTCTTTATTACAGATTCTATATGATCTCCTTCTCTGAGAGAAATAACCTTTTTTGTCATTATGTCCTTGACTTTCATACACGTTATTTCTTTGCGGTTATATAAATATATTTTCTTATTAGCTTGCTGGTTCTTTCTATCCTGACATCCTTGAATCCTGCCCTTTCAAACACAGCCTTTATGCTGCTGTCTGTCTTTAAGAAAGGATGGAGAGGAAGTGGAGGAGCATTTATAGCAAGAAATACGACAACACCATCTTTTTTTAGTATTTTTGATAGGCTTTTCAATTCATTTTCAGGATGCACAAAGTAGTTTACAGCTATCGTGGAGACTATTCTGTCAAAGGAACCTTTCTTGAAAGGCATTCCTTTTGTCAACCTGACAAATATAACATTCGGAACTTCAATTTTTTCTTTCACTTTCTCCAGTGTGATGGCCAATTGTTTTCTAGAGATATCCATCGCAACAACCTTCCCGGGATAGACCTCTTTTGCTATCCTCTCGGTGGTGCTGCCAGTACAACATCCATAGTCCAGAACAGTTTGACCTTTCAAGAGTTGGGATTTTTCTATAACATTGTCCCTTTCAGAACTTCTATATAATATAGTAGGTACATAGAAGTTAAAGAAGAAAGCCAGTCTGTCAAAGAACTTTTCAATAAACTTCTTATCAGTTGTGAGCTTTATCGTTACATACGAAGGGATACCGAGAATTATCAGGATTGATCCAGAAAGGATTATCCACGGATCAACTTGTGTTATAGCTACTAGTGATATCAATATGGTTATTACTGGTATGATCCAGGGGAGTTTGAAAGAACGTTTTCTTTTCCTCATTTTAAACAAGGCAGCATAGCATAGGAAATACATCGCAAGCGCAGAGAACATCAAGAGAGATAATGCGCCTTCATAAGAACCGAACATAGCAATAGCAGACGCAAACAAGAACTGTATCAGCAATCCTCTGTCAGGTGTATCATGAGGGTTTAGGTGGTCAAACCATCTCAAAAATATTTTTTGTTTTGACATAGCATATGGAAGACGCGAAGTTGTCAGTATCCAACTGTTCAGTGCAGCCATCCCTATGACCACTGCACCAATACCGAACACATACTTCCCCATTGTCCCGCCAAAATTGGCTGCAGCTGTCCCCAGTGGATTCAAAGAACCAACTAAATCAGCTATAGACACGTTACCGAGAAATATCAAAAGAGTAAAGAAATATAGGCCGCCGACTATCAGAACAGTAAACAGCAATGCCCTTGGGATATTTTTTCTGGCGTTCTTAACTTCTTCCGCAATAATGGTGGTTGTCTCCCAGCCAATGAACAGCTCCAGAGCAAAAACTAATGCGGGACCAAACATAGCCAGCGTAATCGGAAAATCGCCAAAACTTTCCATTTTGAAATTGCTAGAACCCCATCCGATGAACATTAAAAGAAGAAATACTGTTAAAAAGGTCAAACCGATTTCAACCCTAGCACCCAGCTTTATGCCATGATAATTTATCAAAGTAAAAATTGTCAAAAGAAATATTGACAAAACAACCCTTCCGATGAAATCTATCGGGATTATGAATGATATATAATAAGACAAAGCTACAGCAGTTCCGCCTATTGTTATTGCTGATATCAGCCAGGATAACCAGCCAGCTATGAATCCAAAGAAGTCGCCAAACGCCTCCTTTACAAAGACTATCGGACCACCTGATTGCTTGAACATGCTTGCAAGGTCAGCAAAGCAAAGCCCCATCAGGATAGATATGATTACAGCACCTGCCCAGAGAAATATCGAACCGTGGCCAACCATTAACGCCACTAGTCCTGGAATAAAGAATATTCCTGTGCCGATTATTGTTCCTATTGCTACTGCTAATACTTCTAGAAAACTCAACTGTTGTCTCATAACAATTAATTACAAGTCGGATATAAAAAAATTTATATTATGGAGATCTGCACACCTAATATCGTTATTATAAAGAGTTGATAGATCAAAAGGAGAACTATTCCTTCTTTCTTATTGAGAGTGCCTTTGGTCATGAAATACCACGTAATTATGTTGGTCAGCAATACAAACAATATAAGTGTTGAAAATATTGAGAAGTCTATTGTTAGATTTGACAAGAGTAGAACAGAACCTAAAATAAGTGATATATTTACTAGAGTTGCTCCTATCGCATCCCCCAAGGCTAGACCTAAGTGGTGCTTTCTTATAGCTGTTATTGCTACAGATAGCTCGGGAAGAGAAGTTCCTATTGCAATCACAGTCGCCCCGATGACAGCTTCTGCTATTCCCATCACAGAAGCTATGTTAGCAGCAGCATCTACCAATAATCTCGAACTTATGAGCAGTCCAATGATTCCGATTGCAAACCAGACAATGGTTTTCACGATATATCTTGCGTACTTATGCTTTTTTTCAGGAGGTCGTTCTATTCTCCCCCTCAGCTTAATCCTTTTCTTTATGGAAAAATATGCAAAATAAACAAATACAAGTATAAGGGCAAGTCCAACAATCTTGCTGATGAATGTCAGACCTAATAAGATAATCAGAATAGCAGAAGCCAGAAACAAAATAGTTGATAGTT
>JAFCDY010000028.1 GCA_017609445.1 Candidatus Aenigmatarchaeota archaeon
ACGATATAAAGCTTTATACCAAGGTTTTGGATACGAGTTTAGAAAAGAGTTTGTACCAAATATTTGTATGAGTAAGCACAGCGAGACCATTTTGAAGGTTTTGTCAAAGGATCAGATGAAAAGCACTAACGAGATATTAAAGGAGGTTGAAAAGGAGACGGGTAAGACTATTAATTGGCACGCTCTTTACAGAGTTCTTATGGAGCTCCATAGCGAAGGTAAGGTCGAAAAGATCAAGGCTAAAGTTGGTTTCTTTTGGAAGAAGAAATAGAAATTTTTAAAGAAGACTAAAACACAATCGATATGTCGGGATTCAAGGAATTGTATAGACATTTGAAGGGAATAAATGGACTGTAATATATTAATACTTTAATTGTCATATTATGAATAGAGGTGAGTTTATGACAGAAAATAATAAACTAATAGTCTTTAAAGATGGTGATGTTCTAACTAGTAGTCAATTAAATAAAAATTTTAGTTTTATTATGAAGAAAATAGAGGAATTAGAACAATCAATTTCAAACAAAAGCTAACATTTAAATATTAATCACACAAAATTTTAATTAGGTATCAGGTAATACCTTCAGCTTCGTGTTGTAAACCTATGAGAATAGGATACCGCAAAGGTTTCCCACCTTTGCAAGCCAAGGGTGGGTCTATTTCATATTTATATTTCATAGTACAATTTATTTCATGGAAAGAGTAGCTATATTTGTTGACGCTGAGAATTTTCATTATGGTCTTAAATCTATTAGAAAATGGTATAGTGATTTCTATTTTGACTTTGAAAAGTTCTGGAAATATGTTGCTAAGAAAAGAAAATTAATAAAAGTGTGGTATGTTACGGCTCCATTAAAAGGTAACCAATCCCTAAATCATGACCAACAGATAATGCTTAGTCGAATGAGGAACATAAAGAATTTTGAGTGTAAGGTTGTATTATGTAAAAGACAGGAAATACCACCTAAATTTGATGGAATGGATTCAAGATATAAGATAAAACAGGATGATGTTGCTTTGGCAGTCGAAATGGTTCATGAAGCTACTAAAAATAATTATGATGTTGCTGTATTGATTAGTAGTGATGGTGATATGATGCCAGCAGTTGAAAGAATAAAAGAACTGGGTAAGAAAGTTGAATTAGTTGGTTTTCCTAACAGAACTTCAACATCACTTATCAATTCTTGCCATTCATATAAACCAATGAATAAAAAAATCGTTAATAAACATTTCTTACGATTACAACCTACTCTTGGAGATGTTGCTGAAATCAGATTAAATAGTAAATAAATTAAAATAGTTTCATGTTCTGAATAATTTTTTGAAGTTATATCCAATAACTTAAAAAGTATGTTCTTCTATTTAATTTCATGAAAAAGGATGAAAAAATAAAGAATTATAAAGAGTGGATGAAAAGTAAAGAAGCTAAAAAGAATCTTAAAAAAGGTTTCATTAAATCGGGTGTTCCTTTAGAACTTAATGTAAGGAAAAACTTTAGTGACAGGAAATATACAGTTTCTGAGTATAGATATAAGGATAGGGATGAGGATACTGACGTATGGAGACAACTTGATATTTTGGCTAGAAAATTTATTGATGGTTATATGATAGATGATTATGTAGACGTTAAAATAGAATTGAATCTCCTCATAGAATGTAAACATTCTTCTTCAAAGGACTTCTTTGTTTTCAGAACAAAGAATGTAGGAAATGTAACAGATATCCCTATAATTCTTTCTGGTCATAGTTTGTTAATACCTTATAATTTTATAGAGTTCAAAAAATTTCCTTTAGTGGATAATGTAAGAGAAGTGGATGTCAGTAAACCATTTGTTAAAGACAAGAGGAATTACAATGATAAAATAACAAATTATGCCTGCCATCAGTTGGTTGGTGCTATGCAACATCTCGTGAATAGTAGATATGAAATGGCAAGAGATGAATATAGAACAATTAGGAATTGGTTACCTAAAGATTTTAGACAGCAATATAATGATTTTATTCAAGAAACACCAAAAATAACACAAGGAGGTTTACAAATTGTTCCAAGAATAGCTAAGGAAGGATTCTTCAGAGATGCCTACAAAAAAACAAAGAAAGATCATTTTTCAAGAATTAGATATCTATATCCAAGCAATTATTATAGTATTGAATTATGTCTCCCAATTCTTGTAATAGATGATGTAAACGGTTTAATTGACGTTCTTCCAAATAAGACCGAGACAGAAGTAATACACAGATTCAAAGACCTTGGATATTGTCTTTATTTTTTTACTTCCCAAAATCCCGATAAATACAAAATGGTCTTCAAGAAGAGCTTCATATGTCCTATTTTCATTTGCAATTTTAGATACCTTCCAAAATTAATAACTGATATAGAGACTGTTATTAAGAAGATAGCGAAAAAATCTAGAGAACATTTAAAGAGCTCTCCTTGGTTACTTTTAATGCAGTTTATAGACCCACCCAAGATTTTTGATTGGTAGTAATCTCTCGTTCGATACTTTTAAGTACGTCTAGGTAAGAAATTAATTATGTCAAGAGTCCATGTCACAAATAAGGCATCATTTGATCCAGATAGAATACCACTGGAGCTTAAATTATCTACTGGAATGGCAATTTCACTTTTAGCTTTTTATTTCTTACCACCCAATCCCGGAATTATTGCGTTAATATGTATATTTAACTTTTTTTACAGTGGGCATGTTTTCGGTTATGTAATCAGTTTTTTTATTTTGACTATGAGCAAATTAAGATTCTAGGTATAGCACATGCATGTTAGTAAAAAGTCCTTGATTACAATCTTAAGCATTCCTACTATAATTGCTGTATTATTATTTACAACATCACTTCCAGATATGTCATCAGATGAAACACTAGATAAGGGAGCCGATCTAATGATTGATGTGGCAACTCCTTGGTATTATCCCTTTATACTCATTTTTAAAGACAATCCTTGGGTAATAGTAATAGGGATTGTGTTAATAGTTCTTGGAATAAGATTTAGAATAATCAAATAGTTATCGAAAAAGAACATAGTATCTTTAAATAGAAGTAGAGCAATTTATGAGTGTGATAACTAAAACCATTGCAATCATAGGTCTAATATTTTTTATCTTTATGATTATAATTCCTTACTATCAATCATCTTCACATATTGGACCTAGGTCTTTTGTTGGAGTTCCTTTCGGATTTTATCCTGCAGGAGAATACGGTTCTATTGCTGATAACCCAGAGCCAGTTGAGTTTTCTTGGCTTTTCTTTATTTTAGATATAATATTTTGGTTAATAATTTCATTTGTTGTATGGATAATGATAATCTATTTGAGTGATTGAATGGAGAGACTGATTGGTGTCGGTTTAGCTCTTTTCATGGTTGCAGTGCTATCTATTTTACTGTTCATCTCTTCTAATTGGTTCTAACTATAATTCACCTATTAGTAGTCAGTATAGAGATAAATAACAGAAACCCTATAATAGTTAATTAAGGCAATTTTAGGCTAATTATGGGCTCTACTCCTCTGGGAACCAGTTCCCGTCGAGGGCACCACTTTTTCTTTAAATAGAAACGATTTGCATCTATAATGGGAGTGAATATAATGGAGAAATTCAAAGAATTAGGTCTTGCAGAACCTCTTTTAAAATCATTAGAAGACCAAAAAAATCAAAGAACCAACAGAAATACAAGAGAAAGCCATCCCCCTAGTTTTGCAGGGAGATGATCTTATAGCTGGTTCTGCCACTGGTTCTGGAAAAACACTCGTATTCGGTGCTGCTATCATAAAAAAATGCAGAAAAGGAAGCGGAATACAGTCTCTAGTCATAACCCCGACCAGGGAACTTGCTGACCAGGTCTCAAAGGCCCTGAGACAATTCTCAGTATACAAAAAACTGAATGTAGTTGACGTATATGGCGGCGTCTCAATTGAACGACAGATCAACAGAATGGGAAATGCAGACGTTGTTGTCGCAACTCCCGGGAGATTGTTGGATCACATAAAAAGAAGGACAATCGACCTTACAAAAATAAAAATTCTTGTGATTGACGAGGCAGACAGGATGTTTGATATGGGCTTTATAGATGATATCAAAAGAATAATCAGAAAGTGCCCTGAAAAAAGGCAGACTCTATTGTTTTCCGCCACAATAACAAAAGAAGTATCATATTTATCGAGAAGATATATGAAAAATCCAAAGGAGGTCTCTGCTAAGTCGTATGTTGATCCCAAGAAACTAGAACAGATCTACTATGATGTGAATGAAAAATTAAGGATTTCGTTATTAGTTCACCTATTGAAGAAAGACCATTCTGGTTTGGTTATGGTTTTCTGCAACACTAAAAAAAGAGTAGATTTTGTCGATATCAATCTCAGAAATCAGGGAATACTGTCAGAAGCCATTCATGGTGGATTTGGTCAGGGAAAGAGAAGCTCAACGCTGGAGAGTTTTCATTCGAAAAAGATCAAAGTTCTTGTGTGCACTGATGTTGCAGCGCGGGGGCTTGACATAAAGGGGGTCTCGCATGTATACAATTATGATATTCCCGTAGAAAGCAAGCAATATATCCATAGAATAGGAAGAACAGCCAGAGCAGGAAAAGAGGGTATGGCTATTAATCTTCTCTCAAGGGAACAGCATACTGATTTTTCTAAACTGTTAAAACACTATAAGATTGAGATCAAAAAGCAGGTGACACCCAAAGTAAACAGAATAAAGATAATTTTTCCCAGAGCAAGGAGATCTCCAAGGTTTCAGAGAAAAGGAACCAGAACGAGAAGAGGCTGTAAAGGTCGTACTGTCAGAAAACGCTAATGATTAATTTGATAAATTTTCTAATTTTCTGAGATATTTCTTTTGGTTGTAGATCCATTCACATTTTTTCAGATTGAATAGTCCCTTGTAGTCTAGTTTAGTATATTTTTCTTTCCAATGTTTTTTTGCTTCTTCATAGTGTTGTATTATTACTTTGTTTTTCCATGATCTGTCGACATAGTCTGGAACAATATTGTATAGTACGTTGTCCATCTCCTGAATATTGGTCAAAACATAAATCATGACTAGATTTTTACTTGGTTCAAGTTCAGGACAAACAACTATTGAAATGGAGTGTTTTGATACTTCTTCAGCTAACTTCACTATGCTGTTCCTGTTCTTCAATTTCAAAAGAAGATAGAATGTCACATTATCCTTATAAAATGGGTAATAGGATATTCTAATTTGTTGGAAAAAAGAATCAAAATTTTGGTTCAGGAATCTCATGGTCTTCTGGACATATCTTATCCCGACACCGTCTGAATTGGATCCGATGTAATTTAAGACCTCATTTTTCATTTTCTTTTTAATGTTTAACCAAACCTGTTTCGAAGACAGGTTTCTTCTGGAATATTCAATAACTATAGGAACTATTAATGGATTGTTGGGTAGAATATCGTGCATCTTAATTGGAGGACTTTTTCTTAGATCACTAGTCAAAAGTTTCGTGAAATGTGAGTTGTCTATATCATAATTATTAGGAAATATCAGCTTTCCATTCTTGCTTACTATCTCATGAAATGGAGAATAGAAAGCCACGGGTGTTTTCGATTCAAATGATAAATAATCATCAAAGAGACCTTTCTTTTTTGCATATTTCCAAAATTCCTTAAACCTGTCAGATTCTCTGACTGGTACAGAATATGACGAAATACTATACCTATTTACGCCGTCGTATCCTTTTGTCAGGTGTGTTATGTAAGGAATAGTGTCAAGAAGCTCTTTATTTTTTAAATTAGTCAAAATAATTATGAATAGATTCAGGCCAAGCGCCTCATATCTAAAGTAGGGATAATAGGCAAATCCCGTTTCATATTCAGATTTGTTCAGATATCTGAACCATCTCTCGACGGTTCTTTTAGATATTCTCTTATTATCATAAGACAGGTATTCAGCAATACTGTAGGAATTCATGTATCTTTTATTCCTGACTAGTGTATACAGAATACTCAATAATCTTCTATTGAAGGGATCCTTGTGTCTTGTCATGTAATCTAATATACGTCATAAACTTAAATATTTGACGCAGCATTTTTTTAAATAATTTGTCCTTATTCTGGTATATGAGAAACAATGTTTTGTTATTAACTCTAATCTTTGGGTTAATACTTACGACCGGTACAGTTTATGCATTAGACAGTGATTTTCAGTATTTCGATCTAGGACAAAGCTGCAACAACCCAGTAGAGATTGTAGTGGAAGAAGGAAGCCCTATAATCGTAGATGTGGAATACAGTGAAATACCATTTGTACTGCCAATTGACGGGAGTCCTGCTATAATCCCGTTAGTAGATGTAGATTCACCGAACGGTATCCTTCCTGATGGTGACAAGTTATCTGTGATACCCTTTGATGAAAGCAGGCCACTAGTCTATCGATACAAGATAGTAGCAGAAGTTCCGTCCAAGATGTTCAAGGGAGAACTTAAAATGAAATTTCATGATCAGACGGGAATGTTGTTCATCCCAAATCATGAAAAGGTGCTTATAATTAGAATATGGGAGAAAACAGTTCTGCCTCACACAGAATATCTAACCGAGCAGTATGAGGTCTACCATGGTAACCTGATAATAAAAGACTCGATACTGGCTCTGAACAAGGGATTAGCAGATGAGCCAATGATACTACCAGAGGGAACAATAGGAGAAATAGTGATTCCTCTTGAAGGTGGCGGGGGACCAATGATAGTTCCACTGAATGGTGGGTATCCATATCTTTTTGAGGGTGAGATGAAGGTTGTGGGATCGGTTGTTATCGGAGAGAAAGACGGAAAAATAAACATATACAAGATAATTGACAGCGGTTCCTTCAAGACTTTCGAAGATCTGAGAGATGGTATAATAGAGGCTACGGGAGTTTTTAGACGGACTCTCTAAACCTTTTTTTTTATTTTTGGTGTAGAAAATGGATTGTTTCAACAAAAAAATACTTGAATTCATGTACAACCTTACTCTTAATGAAAGGTATATGAATTCACTCGAGATGTCCCGCAACATCTCTATCGGAAGCAAGAAAATAACCGACAGAACAATAAGGAGATGGCTACATTTTCTTAAGCAGAACAAATATTTTAATTATTATTCTAACATAATTGATGAAGAATTCGGATTGACAAACGTTATGGTTTCAGTTAATGACGTTAAGAATGAAAAGATAGCAAACCAACTTCCTTATAAGACCTCTATTCTTGCTGGAAAAGATATGAGAGGTTTTGAAAATTCTCTGCTTTTATTTTATTCTATACCAGAGGCTTCTTTCAATGCCTTCCAAGATTCCTGGAAAAATGCACTGAACAGTGGACAAATAGGAAACTTCCAAATAAATAGATATAGAACTGAAACTGCTTTCTACTCGCCTTTCCACGAAGTGGTTGGAGACGATGGATTCATCAGAATCTCAAACGGGAGAGAAATAGATAATTCATATTTCAAAGAATTGCTATACAATAACATGAGAAGAAAAATAAGTGTGAAGATAAACAAAGAGATTGAAAGAAATCCATTTATCATACCATTGGTCTGTGAGCTACATGAGGATAGTCACCTTTCATCAACCCTCCTCTGGAGTATTGTGAAGGATAAAATGAAATCAGGTCTCTGGAGTTTTATCAGAGATTCCAGAGTCAGAAGAAAAAAGAAAGATGGTTTGGGTGTCAAATTTGTGCAGAGAACGATGAGACATTTGAATGATAATTTCAACGATTTCTTCCAGCAGATAAGATTAGGTTACAAACCTTTCTATAGGAACAATATATCACTTTATCTCACACTAAAATTCAAAAACAGAAATAACATAATTGATTTCTCAGATTCTGTCTCTAAAAATTCATTATCCACGATCGTTTATCCTCCTCTTAAAAATAAAAACCTGTTAACAGGTTTTCATATAACAACCAACAGTAAAAACGCACTCAAAATAATACACGACATATGTCCAAGATACGTTAACTCTTGTTCAAATAATAAGGCGGTTTGGATAGATAGCGATAAATCATTTGAGCTGCAAAAAAATAATAACATGAAAATAGATTATAAGAATCTCTTCAATCCTAAGTCTGTTTCTTGGAACTGTTCATTTAACTAATAATTTATTTCTTATATATCTGAAGAATAATTAGATATAGGCCGAGGTGGCGGAATCTGGTTCAACGCGCTCGCCTCGAAAGCGAGTGGGCTTCGGTCCATGCAGGTTCGAATCCTGCCCTCGGCGCCATGGTGTTTAGATGAGGACCAAGCATACGATATTAGCGGCATTAACGATCTTAGTAGCTATGCTTGTCTTTGGAACAATAAGCTTTCAATATATCGAGAATTGGAGTTTGATTGATTCTTTTTATTTCACAAGTATGACCATGACGACAATAGGACACGGCATTATGGCCCCAACAACTGACATCGGCAAGCTATTCACAGTATTTTTTGCATTTATCAGCATAGGAACATTTCTCTTTGTTGCAACTAACATAATAAACAATTATGTCCAAAAAACATATGATGAATTTTTTGTAATCAAGGATTTGTTCAAGAGAGGACACAAAAACCATCAAAAGAAAAAAATCAGAGTTATTGTGGAAAAAGAATAGACATTTAAAGATTTGTTACGATTATTTGTTATGGAATGGAGTTTTCCAGTTATAAACGGGATGAGATATCTTTTTTGGAAAAGTAACACAATTGGAGACATTGAAGTTAGAGATTCTACTTATGAGAAATGGTTTCAAAAGAATGGTTTTAGGATTAATCTTTCTGACACTCCTGACTTCGGTATTATTTACAGGTGATCACTAATTCTTTTAAATATTGAGATGTTATTATATTTTCTTAAGCGCCGTTAGTCTAGTGGCTAGGATTCCAGCTTGCCAGCAACGCTCGCATTACATCTGGGCTTGTGCAAATAGCTGGCGACGGGGGTTCAAATCCCCCACGGCGCACCAAAACAATGGGGTATAGATAACGTCGCATTTTTGAACAAATTAATCATTTTTAAATAGTTAGTAATTTTAATTAATAGTTATGTTTTCATTAGTAAATGTTGTGCTTAAAGTACCGCGTTCTGTTTGGATAATTATTATAATAATTATCATAGCATTTTATACGAACCAATCTGATAATGCTAATTACAATCAGGGTCTAGATTATCTCAGTAAGATATCGGTAACTATAGATTATCATGCACCGATAAAAGGTTCATATACTGGTAGTGCTCTTACTATAATTTCTGCTCCTCAGATGAGTGATCTAGAAGCTAAGAATACTTATTTAGCGTTAGAGCATGATGCCATTACTAGTTACGCTGATCCTAGTGTGTTGATGTTCCTTAACAGAGATGATAATATTATACACTCTGTGGGACCTTATAATTTTGGCATATATCTTCAGAACACCGATCTCGATCTAGCACCAATAGAAATTGATACCAATGAAATTTTAAACAAATATGGAAATGGTGCAAAAATATGTGTTATAGCTGAAATAACATATAAAAAAGATATGAGTCCTCTAGCCCTCTTGTGGGGTGGATATCCAAAAAGATCTTTCCATGACTGTACAGAACTAACTGTCACTCTCTAGTTTTCTTTTTCCAGAAAAAACCGACTTTAGCTTTAATCTTTTCCACCTTACCTTCGCTATGGAGCTCCATCAAAACTCTATAAAGAGCATGCCAATTAATGATCTTGCCCGTAGCTTCTTCAACTTCCTTTAGTATCTCGTTAGTGCTTTTCATTTGATCCTTTGACAAAACCTTCAAAATGGTCTCGCTGTGCTTACTCATACAAATATTTGGTACAAACTCTTTTCTAAACTCGTATCCAAAACCTTGGTATAAAGCTTTATATCGT
>JAFCDY010000029.1 GCA_017609445.1 Candidatus Aenigmatarchaeota archaeon
TCTTTCAGCTTCATTTATTAAAGTCTTTAGTTTCTTACTATTTATTCTGTTCATCTGTCCTAGTTTTTTTTCGTCTTTCATTATTAGATCCTTGCAGAGCAGCAAACCGGCGTCAGCCATCTTTCTCTGGGATTCTCTGTCCAAGTTTCTGAGAACAGTTATTGGATACAGTTTTTTGCTTTCTATTAAAAATTCTAGAGACCCCCCCGAAGGATACCTCCATCCTGTCAGTTTGATTCCCCTACAGTTAGCGTATTCTATTGCATCTGTTGAGAACTTTGTATTACAGACCAACCAACATTGGTCAAATTTCTGACATAACCCCTTTTTGAAGCCTTCCTGGAGATCAAGAAACCTAGCATAAGTATAGAGAGCTTCTTTCAGACCAGTAAAAACTCCTGGGGAATTGTGGTATTTGTTCTCTACCTGATAATATTTTAAAGTCGGTCGTGGAAGCTCTGGGTTGGATTTTATTGGTTTTGCAGCAACAATATCTATCTCGTGTTTAACGCAGCGTCCTCTCACAAACTGATGCACTTTTGCTTCATAACCATGTCCCCTCAGAATCTCTGCAAACAGCTTTTCAAAGGCAAACCCCGCGGGACCCAGTCTCATTAGAGCCCCCTTAAGGTCATATTTGGCTGCTATTGGAGGCATCTCCTTTCTGAGCATAGACATAGCCATTCTCAATATCTTTCTGGTAGAAATGCCGTCGTGGGCCTTTTCTATGACCTCTTTCACGACCCTGTCTGCTAGATCTGGCGGTGCTCCTGCGTGTATACAGGTTCTTTTGAGCTTATTTGGCCTGAATCGCTCTTTTTGGCCAGAAGCTTTTGTCACAAATATGATCTTGGGCATGATAATGATGGTAGTTGATTTCTAATAAATGTTGCTGGAACTATCTTCTCTAGAACGAAAAAGTTTAAATATGATTAGAGAAATAATAAGATTACTAGCTATTTTTCGTCGCGAAAGCGACCTTGACAAACAGTGCCGCGAAACTGGAGGTAATCTCTATGAAAAGAAAGGAATCTATTATTAGCCCGAAGCTTGTGGAAGACTTCTATGCTTCTGACAAGAACAACATTATATTCTGGATTGCAAGAACTGAAAAATATTCCAGAGAAAAGGTATTTCATACCTGTGTAAGAGTTGGGACCACCGAGGAGATAGCAAAAGAAATAGCAAAAGAAATTGACAAATATGCTGATTCTAGGATCAAGATGTCTGACGTAAGGCCGTTAATATTCGGATTGTTGCAAAAAAAGGATCCGAGGGCTGCAAAGAGGTTTAGAGCCGGAGAAACTTATGTAAGGACATCTGCCGAAGAGTTTGAGAGATTCAACAAAAACAAGATAATTGAGTCCTTGATAAATGAGACAGAGATCTCTGAACAATTAGCAACACAGATATCAACTGAAGTTGAGAATTTCATCAGATCCTCTAATCTAGATTATGTTTCTGCTGACCTGATAAGGGAAATAACAAACGTAAAGCTGTTAGAATATGGGCTGGAAGATGCTAGAAAATTGTACAAACGGTTGGGTATGCCTGTATATGATGTAACTAACCTGATAGGTAAGGGGACAAAAGAAAATGCAAATTTACAGTATAATCCAGAGACCATCCATAAGGTCATGGCCGACTATATGACAAAAGAATACACGTTGTCTAAGCTGATTCCCAGAGACCTGTCAGATGCTCACATGAAAGGGCAGATCCACATACATGATCTGGACTATTTCCCGACGCGACCGTTCTGTTTTTCGCATGATATAAGATTCTTCCTAAAAAATGGCTTTAGGCCAGACGGGACTGGGGATCATACATCAGTGGCCGGACCAGCAAAAAATCCAGAGGTAGCTTTCCTGCATGCAGCCAAGATACTTGCTGCTGCCCAGACAAACTGCGCTGGTGGTCAGGGCTTCTCATACTTCAATACATTTATGGCTCCTGTGGTCAGGGGTCTAAATCATAAGCAGATGAAGCAGATGGCACAATTGTTCATCTATGAAATGAGCCAGATGTATGTCGCAAGAGGTGGCCAGACTGTCTTTAGTAGCATTGATCTTGACATGAGTGTTCCTAAATTATTCAGAGACATTCCTGCTATCCAGCTGGGAGGTAAAATCGACAAGTCTGTGACTTATGGTGATTATGAGGACGAGGTCAAGGCGCTGTTCCACGCTTTCCTTGATGTTTACATGAAAGGAGATTATAATGGTAAACCATTTAACTTTCCCAAGTTTGAAGTTCAGTTATATCCAAATGAACTAAATGGGAGAAACTCCGAGGAATTGTTAAAACTGTCACAGCTGGCTGCAAAATTCGGAACACCGTATTATATCATACACCAACCCTACATGCCTGATTTCTCCTGCTACCAATGTTGTGCCTATCTTATGCCGTTGGATAAATCAGCTGATCAGGACGACATGACAGGCGGGACTGTCAGGGGCGGGTCTCTTCAGGTTATAACAATAAACCTTCCACAGATTGCATATGAGGCAAATGGCAACGATGTTAGGTTCTTTGAATTATTAGATGACAGGATGGAGAAGGCCAGAAGAATTCTTACTCTGAGAAGGAATCTAAAACAAAGTTATACAATCGGCCTGGTTGGAATAAACGAGATGGCTGCCGTGCATACAGGAGATGAAATACATAGTTCGCCAAACGCTTGGAAATTTGGACTTAGAGTTATGAAGCATATGAAAGAGAGAGTAGCTCAGTTCAGGGAAGAACACGGAATGAACTTTGCACTGGCCAGAACACCTGCGGAATCAACTGCTTTTAGGTTTGCCAGAATAGACAGAAAGAGATATCCTGGTAAAGCTTTGGTGCAAGGTGATCCAAACACAAATTCAGTATACTATACAAACTCGTTCCATGTAAGGCCAAATGCAAATGTTCCGTTATTCAAGAGGATGCAGATAGAAGGTTCGTTCCATCCATTAACAGACGGTGGCGCAATGTCTCATATTTGGCTGGGCGAGGAGAACCCAAATCCAGAAGCTGTAGCTGAACTGACCAAGAAATTAGCAAAGAGAACAGCTATACAATATATGGCCTTTACAAAAGACCTGACTGCTTGTGATTCTTGTGGTGCTGTTTTGGGTGGGGTTAATACAGAGTGTCCAAAGTGTGGAAGCAAGAACATTCAGGTTTGGTCGAGAATTACTGGTTACTATCAAAATATTAAGGGTTGGAACAAAGGGAAGCTTCAAGAATTAAAAGACAGGAGAAGGTATGCGTTATGAAATTGATTCTCTATACAGGAACAAAATGCCACAAGTGTCCGGCAGCTAGAGAGGTAGTCAGGGAAGTTGCCAAGGAACTAGGATGGAAGGAGGGCGTGGATTTTGTTGAGAAACTAATAGATGGTATAGAACTGGAAGGTGAAGTTGAGCTGGAAGGAGAGAAATATCATATTGTAAAGTCACCTGAAGACATTAAAGAGAGCCCTTCTGCTGTTGTTGGGGAGGATATTTCTGTTGAGGCGTTGATGTTTCAGATAGCCTCGACTCCTTCTATTGTTTTTAATGAGGAGCCTGTCTTTATTGGTGATGTTCCCACAAAAGAAAAGTTGTTAGAAATTATTAAGGGGTAGGTCCCTATGAAATTAAGTCTTGGCGGCATAACTGACAGTTCTACCATAGATTATCCAAAGAAGGTGTCTTCTGTTGTCTATTTGTGCGGATGCCCATTTAGATGCGGATGGTGCCAGAATTCTGAGCTGGTTTTAGAAGATAAATCTGTTTGTAAAGAGATTGAAGTTGATGAGATTGTCTCCCACCTTAAACAGAACTTCTTGATCGATGCTGTCTGCATCACTGGCGGCGAGCCATTGCACCAGCTGAATGTTATTGAATTGTTGAGGAAACTGAAAGAAGATACAGATTTTCTTCTGAAAATAGACCATAATGGTTTTTATCCTGAGAGGGTTGAGGAAGTTCTAAAATATCTGGATGCCTTTGCGACCGACATAAAGGCCCCCCTGAATGAGAAGTATGGCAAAGTGGTTGGTCTTCCTGATAAATGGAAGCCGATAGTTGAGAGAGTCAAAAAGACTCACGAATTATTAAAAAGGTGGGATGGTATGAAGACCGCCAGAACAACAATTGTTCCTGGGCTGATTGATTCCGTTGATGACATAAAAGAAATCGCAAATGTTGTGAGAGATGTTGGGTTTGATATTTACACTTTGCAGCAGTTTAGGAATCAGAAGTGTCTGAACAAGGAATATGAAAAAAAGAAATCGCCTTCTTTAGAAAAAATGAGAGAACTTGGTAGGGCTGCCAAGGAATTGTTATCTGACACCAAAGTCAGGATAGTTACACAGCAAAACGGATTTGAAGAAATCTAGCAGGTTACGTGTATCACGCCGATTGTCTTTCTTCTCTTGACATGTTTGTTGAAGTGTTTGATTGCATCAACTGTTGGTGCGACTATTAATTCAATACCATTCACCCTAGCTGTCAGCTCAGCGTTCGGATCAATCTTCATCATTTTGGCTGTCCCTGTTCCGACAATAACCACTTCCGGATCCCTAAGCATCAGATCTTCTAATTCTCTTTTTGTGAATGAATGGGACCCGTCTTTTTTCTGAACGGCCCCTTTCCAGTCAACTACGACATCGTGGTTGAATTTCTGGCCGTTTATGATGATGTTTCCGAAGTAAGAACTGTCTATATTTACCATGTTAGTTATTTTGTTTTTAAGGTTTAAATAATTTGACGGAAAAAGAAATGTATTTAAGTTTTTCTATCAAATGATAGTTATGACAAATGCCGAAGGAGATATTGTAATATTCAAAAAACCTAATGATGATGTATATCAGATGCTTCCAAGATCTGCAAATCCAGATGGATATGGAATGGTAACAGATAAGGTTCCTTGGGGCCTTGCTTCTCAAGCATATCTCTATGGAAAGGAGATGTCTCTAGAGGATCTTAGTAGAGAGCTTGAAAGCGCAGAGTCTGTGGTTGCTGCCGATGTACAAAATAAGAAGAAAATGCTAGAAACCGCTAAAGGTAACCTGGCAGAATATGATGCTTTGAAAGGAGCCTTGGGGTTGGCCGAAGCCTGATTACTTCTTAATTAACGGCCACAGGTATTCTTCAAAGAAAAATATCATGGTAGCCACGCAAAATCCTTCTGCAAGTGTCATGGAAAACGGCAGACCAAATACTGTGAGCAGGTAGAAGTCCGGATAGGAGTAATATCCGAATGTATAGGAAAATAAATCAAACATGAACCCGAAAAGCGATCCAAATACAAAATACCAGAAAAATCTTATCTCTTTCTTCCTATACAATATGAAAATAAAGACTAGGAAAACTATAACAAAAAATGAGTACCATAATTCAGCTGTCATCTTTTACTCACCCTATTGCCAAAATAATAACAGAATGATATATAATGAAGATAGAGAATAAGCGTCCATACTGATACATATGGGATATGTGGTGTTGATAGATGGTGCCAGAATCCCAAATATGTTGTTGTGTTTTCAAGGATAAACGCTGCGACCATAACTGTTATTCCCAACGAGAGATATTTTTTGAATTGTTTTCTCTCTATGAGCAAAATAACTAGGAGAGGTATTGTGAATAATACAACGAATAAATAATGCTCCATCATATCACTTTTGTACAACAATCTTGTTAACATTTTCTAAGTCAATGGTAGCCCCGGCAGGATTTGAACCTACGTCAGTGCGTCCAGAGCGCACCATCCTTGGCCACTAGACTACGGGGCTGTAGTTTAAAGATATTTCTCAAAGAATATAAAAACTTCTCTAGCAAGCATGTGACAGTGAATAGAAAGACCAGATAAGACTTATTTTGTAGCCAAGAAGTAGGAGACATTTTTATAGTTATTCCGTCATATTCTAGATAGTGATTATATGGCAAATGACAAACTAACAAACGTAGCAATTGTAGCGATAGTGGCCATTTTCGTGGCTGGTATCGTAGTTGCAGGCGGTTTTGCAACAATAACCGGCTATGCAGTCGCAGGAAAGGGAAACATTATCGGTATCTGTAGCTTTTACAAGGAAGCTGATACTACAGAGACCGGTATTACACTAGAAAAACCAGAATTAGTGACGTCAATAAGCATTCACAGCTGCAATCAATATTGCGGACTACAGAACGTAGATAAGACAAAGAGCATGTCTGTGGAATGTGAGATGGATACAAGATGTGACTGTACAAAGGGCAAGGACACGTGCGCAGGTTACGGAACATGTTCAGATTGTAATGCAGCAGATGGCTGTTGTTGGGACAGTGGTCAGTGTGCAGACGAGTCTACAGTAAGAGCTTGCGAGGTATGTCAGGTCGGTCCAGAACCTATTGGACCAGCTTTGAGGTAAACCGCCTTTTTTTTATTTTTTATTTAAATTCTTTATTCCAGATTGTGTTATAATATAGGATGTCTGCATTGTTATTCCTGACAATCTTTTGATCAGTTTTCTGTCTATTAGCTTTTGGAGTGAAGAAAGAGAATAGTTTTCGGTCTTTTTTGATATGATCTTAACCAGGTCACTTTGAGTAACCAAGTGTCTGTCGTTTATCTCTTTGAGTATCAGCGTCTCTTCTTTTGTCAGATCCATTTTTATCAAGCCACTAATTCTTTTCTCAAAAGACTTGCTTTTTGCTTTCCAAGAAAATGCTCGACAATCCTGAGAGCAAACTCCATAGCAGTCCCGGGCCCCTGAGAGGTTATGAAGTTCTTGTCTACTACTACCTTATCTCCCCTTGGCATATCAAGATTTTTTTCCATTCCAGGATAGATTGTTGCTCTAACTCCGTTCAACAGACCTAATTCAGCTAGAACTATTGGTGCACCGCAGATAGCTGCGACCACTTTTCCGTTTTTTGCCATTAGATCAACTACTTTTTTTACCATGTCGCTCTTTAGGAGGTTTTTGAATCCTGGATCTCCTCCTGGAAGGACTATTCCGTCGTGAGTCAACCTGTCAAAGTCAATTAACCTGGAATCTGTATGAACTCTGACGCCGTTCATGCTTGTTATTATATTTCCTCTTAGCCCTGCTGTTTCTACCTCTATACCCGCTCTTCTGAGAACATCTATTACTGTTGCTGTTTCTATGTCTTCAAATCCCTCTGCTATTGGAACTAAAACTTTAACCATTTAATATCACCTGCTTGTATTTTAACATTTTAAATATATAAAAATAAATGCGTGATTTATCTTTTATTGTGACAATACCTTTATCACTTCTTTTTCTTGGTTTTCTTCTTGGTTTTTTTCTTTTTAGTTTTTTTCTTTGTTCCACAGCAACTACAAGCCATTTGATCCACCCCACGAATTAGTTAAGAATAATTGATTTAGGTGTTTAAAATAATTAGCTTTTTAAATCTAGACCATGTACTCTCAAGAGAGGTGAAATTAATGCCAGTAATAGGAATAACAACAAAGGTTATTGAGGCAAAGAAGAAACAAGATTTGATCAGAAACGTGAAGATAAACAATGAAACAAAAATAACTAACGTCAGAGAGCAGGATCTCCCTGGAATTGGAAAGAAAGGAATAGTCGTTTCTTTCGAATATACAGCTGATTATCTGGAGGGCAGCAAGAGTGTGGCAAAAATAATGTTTGGTGGGGACGTGTTGTTTGTTGACAAGGCACATGGAGACATTATTAAGAACTGGGAGAAGAGCAAGAAGTTGCCTGACAAAGTCAATCTTCAGGTATTGAACTCTGTGCTTAAGAAATGCGTGATAAGATCTCTAAGCATCAGTGAAGAGCTTGGGTTACCGCCAACTATAAGGTTGCCTTTTGCTTCAAAGAAGAATCCTGAAGAAAGCAGGTACATCGGATAGGGTTCAAGTTATTTTTCTTTTATTATCCTATCTAGTTTTATAGATAAACAAGATCTCCATAACTATACCTGTTTCTTGATTTTAAGGAAATAGTCCTCGAATTAACTGGTGGCTTTCTTACTGATATGGAATCTCTAAACGAAGCAAACAAACATGCCGTCTCAACAGGTGCCTCTATTATATGTTCACTGCCATTATTCAGCACCAGATAAGACGATGAAACATCAATACCAGATAAATCAAAAAGCACATCTACTATCTCCGCACCTGACTTCTCCAAAGCCTGGTTCATCATAAAATTGAAATCTGGCAACTGTTCGTATGGATGCTGTACGCCCAAATCTAGTCTAAATCTCTGTCTGAATATATCTGATCTCAGTGCACACTCACCCAATATAATGGAAAACGGGTCCCCTGAACTGTTTTCATATACTAATAACATAATCTTCTCCAACATTCTAAACGCATTTAATATGTCTACTTGACCATATCCGCCATCACAAAACATCGGTTGAAGGCCTTGCCTATTGAAGTCAAATGTTTTATAGTAATAGGTTTTGAATTCTGATAGATTTAGATGAAGGTCCTGTGCAGGACTGACTCTGGTCTGTGAAAACCTATTATATTCAATTTCCGCGAAAGCAGATAAAATTTCTCTATTACCATCTTTCTTGACAACTGTATCTGGACCTACCAAGATATTGGACAATTCAGATGGTAATGTCAAGTCTAGAGCTGCGGGGGCTTGTGATGGCGATATCTGGTTGTCCCCAAGTGAAACTGAGGACACAGTGTATTCTTCATCGGGATTGTTTCCATAAACCATAGATCCATAAAACTCAACTCCTGAAACCTTAGAACTTGTCAAGTCCAATATCCTTTTTCCAAAAGCGGACGCGACGCTTGTTCTGCCTTCTGATAAATAACGCAATGAATCTGCTGTTTTCTCTCCAATACTAAAGACAAGATAATCATTACCATCTGTTAAAATTGCGACGTCTTGTGGCTCGGAACCATCTACAGACACCGCCGAATAAGCAAATTTATCCATGACAATCATGTCAGACTTGGCCATGTTTTATAATAGAAAAATAAACTTTAAATTCTCTTCTATTGGCATCCGGATTCAGTTAAAGTGTCTTCCCAACCAACCCAGTTCACGCTTATTAGCTCGTCTACAATGCTCTTGCTTCCAGTATACCTGCAAATTGTGTCGTCATCGGTCTTTGTTGATCCCTTGTCAAGTGTTAGTATGACAGAATATGTGTCTGTATCAGAATATTCTCTCATTTTTTCCAGGATGTTTGGGATGTCTGTATTCCTGAAAGTGTCGTGATTTCTTATGTACACTAAAGTCAACGATAAAACTGAAGATATGTTATCCCTAGTATATCCTCTGTCTTCTATGTAGTCTGTTATGTTGGTTCTCTCTTCGGAAGTTAGCAAATCTATTTCTGGTTGTTGATCTGTTTCAATGTTTGGTTGCTCTATTGTATCCGAATCAGATGACCCCTGAACACAGCCAGAAATGAGTATAACTGAAATTAAAACCAGCGACATTAGAATCTTCATAATAAATGATTAAAAGAAATGAAACTTAAAGGGATGTGTTTCTTCATTAAGAACAGGTGGCTGATGTGTCGGCTCCTGTTTCTTGATATCCAAATCCAGGTGTTGGAGATGAAGATGACAATTGTGTGTTGCATTCAGCTGGTGCTGTGTTGAACGATGAACAGACAGCATCCAAAAGGCTTGCTGGGTCTCTCTTCAATGAGCATTTCTTAATATTCTGTATCTTGGCACATCTCTCATAAGAGTTACAGTCGCTATCAGATGAACATAGTGTACCACCAACACTAATGCCGTTTATTACTATGGTCGGGCTTCCGCCAATCACATACTGTTCATTAAGCTCTTTGTCTATGTTAAACAGTGGATATACTCCGCTCAGCCAAGATGCCTTGTCCTCTAGATTCTTTGTCACATCAAACTGAGTGTCTGTTTTTGACACACATTCGTCTAGTTTTGTTGTATCAACTGATATTCGTGTTAAACAATCAGAACTGTTTCCTGCTTCAAGATAACATGAGAGATAGCTTAGGAATTTGTCATTCTGTTCTTCTTGTATGCAGTATTGTCTTACTTGTTCCCTTGCTTCAGGTTCACCATGCATCAGGTAGTATACAAACCTTAGCTTAAAGTCTGCCTTGTCTCCCAATGCTTCCAGAACTGGCAATATTCCTTTTTCTGTCTGGGTTCCGAAAGGGCATTCTGACATCACAAACAATTCAACAGACGGCTTGTCTGTTTTTGGTAAAACCTGGGCTTCTTCTGCTCCTATTTGTGCGTCTAGATTGATTACCTGTGGGAATAGTAATGATCCGTCCATTGTCATGTATAATGAATAGGGTGTTTCCTCAAGAGAAATTTTAATGTTGTATAGACCGTTTGTTTTGTTTATCTCCAGTACTTGTGCCCCAGAACCTAGAGTGTTCAAGTAAGTTAATAGTTTGCTTGAGGCCTCTTCTTCTGTAAGTGCAGAAGACCCTGTTAGAGAAGCATTAAGAGCAATACTGATGATCAGCAATACTCCCAAAACAAGTGATAGCATCATCCACTTATTTAATTTCTTCTTTGAAGACATTAGGTAGAGATGGTTTGTTGTAATATAAAAAGATTGTTGTTTTTATGATGCTGATTGTATAATTCCAACTAATTCCTGAAGTTGGGCGCTGTATGTCTCTCTTTTTTTTATTGCTTCTTGAACGTCCTGTGATCTTCCATTTTCTTCCCCACACTTACCGAGAGCTTTAAGATAAAATTCGTTTTCCTTAGTCACCGAAGTGACCTGTGTCAGTAGTGTGTGTTGTGTCATTGGATCATTATATAGAATGTTTCTGGAAGCTAATGGTACCGGCAGGTGTGATAATAATTGATACCCGCCTTTCTGATCGGCGCCCTCGAAAATAACGAATTTTCTCTCACCGTCTGCTGCAAGGCTTATATATACTGAGGCTAGCATCGATTGGAACACCTATTAAAGAATAGGAAAGAAAAAGATATAAAATGTCCTTATCTTCTGTCTACAACCTTTATTACGTGCCAACCGAATTGTGTCTTCACTGGCTGGGAGGTCTCGCCTTTCTGAAGTTCAAAGGCAACTCTCTCGAATTCCCTCACCATCTGGCCCCTTCCGAACCACCCCAGGTCTCCGCCTCTTTTGCTAGAGGGACAGGTTGACTTCATCTGGGCTAACCTCTGGAATGTTGAGCCGCTTTCTAGTTCTTTTAGAATATCTTTAGCCTCATCCTCTGTTTTTACTAGAATATGAAATGCATGAACATTACTTACCATAAAAACACCTCTATTTGGTATTGATTTTTAGAACTTAAAAAACTACCCGACTGTCTCGACTACAGCGGGCTGAGCTGTTGTTACGGTTGTTGTCTCGCCCCAACCGAACAGATTAGAAAGAAAATCAATCAAACCCTGTATCATACTCTGAAGGACACCAACATCTTCTCTGGTCTCCTTTATTTCTTCGTAGATCTGATCCAGCTTCTTGTTTATCTCTTCATCTGAACTCATTACCGGGCCGCACTGCTCAATCTCACAAGACTCAATACAACTCTCAATTGCACTCTCTGAGGTTTTCTCCTTACATGAGGCCAAGCATCCTTTGTCAAGAACCACCCTGCAGGCTGCTGAAACAGATTCGCTTGCTTCACAAACACTCTGTATGCAGTTCTCCCCGCAGGAAACTTCTTCGCAGTCTTCTCCTGATCTTATAACCTTGTATTCAGCACCCTCTTCATATTTTACCTCAAACTTCTGAACTGTTGAAACTGTTTCATACTGTGGGCCGTGTGCTTTGAGCTTTAGAGTGTAGTCTCCTGCCGAACATTCTTCCCTGACAAGCGTTGTTTCGCCTGTATATCTTCTTAATCCAGGATCGTAATTAAGGTAAATATCCATTTCACATTCTCCATCATCTTGAACTATCTCGCCCTCAACTGTTAGCTCGTGGAAGAATTCTTTATCCTCGTCCTCTATGATCTCAGCAAAGAAATAAACTCTTGCCCTATCAGAATATGAGTCAACTTTTACACCTGACTCTAAGACTAATTTAGATAATGTAACCTCAAATTCTTTTGTGTAGTTTACCTCTTCAAAGCCTTCCTTGCCTGACGTTAAAACCATGACATAAGTTGCAACCGGGCACCACGGCTGGATGTAAGCCTCATCAATATAGTACTTTTGATAAAAATTTCAATTCCAATAAAT
>JAFCDY010000030.1 GCA_017609445.1 Candidatus Aenigmatarchaeota archaeon
TGCTATAAGATACGGGCCTAAGATACTGTTAGGTCCTGTCACGTTGGTAAAGAAAATAGCCGTAGGAACCGTGAAGATTCCTGTTAGAATAATAAAGGTTATAACATGGTTGAGGAAGAGATTCGCAATTATAGGGAATATGTTGTCACGCTCAAATAAATATTCTATTTCTGATGATTTGGCAGCACAGTTGGGAGATGCGAGGCTGTTCAGAAGTAAATATAGAAAAGCTATTTTCGAGGTAAAAACTCTATCTATAGGTGAAGCTGCAGCAAAAACTCATAAGCTTGAAATGGATGACTTACTAAAGACAAAAATGATAGCAGGAACATTCATGGATAATGGGCCTCATAGGGGAAAGCTTTTTGTAAACCCAGATTCATATGTCGAGGTCAAAGGTCTATTCGGAAGAACAACAAAAGTCAAAGCCTCTGATTTATTCAGGCATGCTAGATCCCTGATGTCTGAAGCAGATAGAAAGTCATTTGATCAGATGTTTTTAATCAAGAAAAGGTGGCCTGCAGGTGCAATACAGGAACGTTGGTGGAAATTCAAACCCGGAATGAAAAACAAGATTTATGACAAATGGTGGAAGACAAGTCGAATAAGGAGAGGTTTAGGTACAATAAGAGACGGTGTAACGAGAGTAAAGAAAACCCTTAGAAAAGTTTTTTGGAAAGAAAGTATTCCAGCGAACAATATACTTGAAGCTAGGGAGATTAATAGAATGATGGCATTAAATAGCGAGGTATTTACAGAAACTGGAGAATCTCGTCCGGTCAGAGATCTTTTCAAAGACTACCTGAGAAAGAATTGGGATACAGATGATGGTAACAATATAAAAAGAGCTATAAGAGCATCCACGAATAGAAAAATAAAGACTGTAGACGATGTGACAGATGCAGATATGGTTAGAGTCTTTAAAAATTATGAAGGGAAAGCTTCTCAGGATTTTGTTTCCTTTGCTCCGCAAGTTAACAAAAGAGTTCATGCGTATGAGACTGCTCAAGACCTTCTCAGAAGCGATATGAAATTACATTCTTCTACTCTAGCCAGAAAAGCTGGCGATAGTCCTGTGGATGTTGCTAATAATTTTAAAGGTAAGTGGACAAAGGAGTGGGATGATCTTTCATTCGTAGAAAAACAGGATTTTGTTAATGATCTGAACAAAGGATCTAAGAGTGTTTTGAAACTAGACATGAACAATCCCGCTGACGAAAAAATATTAAAAGCTATCAGAAAAGATATGAAAACTTCAATAGAATCTTTACCTTTTGGAAGGAATCCTAATCTTGTTTTAAACTCTAGAAAGATAAAGAAAATTGAAAGAAGATTTAACAGTAAAAGATTAAATACGTTATTTAGAAAAGTAGATTCTCGAGATATAATGTTCTCAAAATTCCAGCCAAGGCAAGTCACTCCAACGACATTAAGTAAAATTGCGTCAGCAGTCAAGTCTCCTATGACAAAAAGATATGCTTGGATAAAATTCGGAGCTCATTGGAGTCCATTGAATCCGTTTGGTGGAAGACAAAACACACGATTAGCAGAAAATTTGATAACAGATCAATGTCAAGGTGACAGTATCTGTCTCATATCAGCTCTGGGAGCAGATACATATAATTTCCCTCTCGAAAACACTGGTTATCAAGTTAGATTATGGAGGGAAAAACCATCTGTAACAGAAAGAATACCTCATCCTATATTCATCAATACAGCATGGATGCACAAAAGTGTTAAGGAACATCCACGGTTCTACACGGTCAGTCCCTGTTTCACTTTTATGAAAGTTTGGAAGGGGGCAACAATGTTGGAAGACGGAACTCCGAGCACTGTTGTTTTTGTTTCAATGTCCGAAAGAGACGACAAAACTGTAGTACGAGGTACTGTGAAAAATGTTTCTGGGACTGAGTATGATACTGCAAATTATTGTTATGCAGATTATAATTATGTGTGGGGTAAAGGTAAAGGCGCTGCTTTAGTCTATACAACAGATGTTGGTCTCGCACTTTGTGCAGGAGCTTGTACATTCGGTCCACAAGCTATTGCTGCATCAGAGTGTATTAGACGATGCGCGATAGCAGGTGAGATTGCATTATCAGCTGAAGCAGAGGCTGCCACACTTTCTGAAAAAAATGCCCCAGCAACTGATAGTGGTATGGGTTACTGGGATTATTACATGATGGCTGATGCTTGTGACTTTTATGATATATTAGAATCTCTTGGTGTCAGATATAGCAAAAAGAGTGGAGAATTGGCAGGCGACGCAGTAAAGAAAGCAGAAAAGCACGGCATGTGGGCAGGCGACCTATGTACATTGATAGAAATAATGGGGGATGCTTCTCTTGCATGGCCGGTTAGGTCTACATTCCCAGTTCTACCACATCCATTCGAGGAAGGTCTTCAAAAAAACAAACCACTCAATTATGAAGATATGGAAAAATATCTGGCTAGGTTAACGGTGGGTAAATGAAAGCAACATCAACTCCGACAAGAATGTTCTTATTCATAGGTTCAGTTCTAGCTATCTTAACTATTCTTTCTCTTGCCTGGGGACAAGGCGTGATTGCTAGTATTCTAGGCTATTCGGTCATAGTTGAGCCGAAGTTCCTACAGGAAGAACAAAAAGATTTCATATTTGTTGCTTCTTATAATCCTGGTGATTTTGAAGTTCTCAGAAAAATTAATGCACATCATGAAATAACACTGGGGACCAATTATATATCTGTGAAGCCATTGACATTGGCATTTAAAGAGCCTGCAACAGATGAATATTTCATGATCCCAAGTTCCTGTTCTATTATAACTAACACCATTAAAACAGAGAAGCTAGGCAGCACGATAAAGATATCTAAAAAAGACTGTGAAATTACAATAAGTAAAATTGAGGGAGAATGATGAAAGGAGAAACCACTTTAGCAACGTGGGTATTGATTATCTTTAACGTAGCATGGGTAACTCTGGTTATACTCCTGCCCTTTATATTTAATTTCATGAGCTATAATGTCATAATGGAAGGGGATAGGTTGGATAGAGAATCGTTGATGTTTGGCGAAGGAATCATAGCTTCAGAATGTCTAGCAGAAGAAATGGGTGGTTATCCGGTAAAGGGTCTGTTGTCTGAATCTAAGATTTCAGCTTTAGATCTTTCATGTTTTAACTATCCCAAAAGTTTTCATTTGAGGATATATAATGAAACTTGGGAACAATCTTTTGGAGACGCAACGATTTTTACTGACGAGAATTCAATAACATCAGTATTTCCTGCTTCGATAAAATATTCAGATAAGGTTCTACCAGTTCTGGTAGATCTAACTATGTCGTGATGTGAATGAAAGGCGTACAGTTTTGGTCGTTGTTACTTTCGACTTTGGTGTTGATAGGTGTGAGCATACCGATTCTGATAATCGTTGTCTGGGCAAATGGATTAGCAGAAACATTCGGCGGGGCAACAGTAAATGTGACAGTAGAGGGACTTCATCTGCCTATAAAGTATGAAAATATAATGATGTCATATTTAGAAACAACATCACCCAGAAATGGAATTCCGATGAAAACAATAATCAGAAATGCAGCATACCAGGGAACGACACAACCGTATGTCAATGGTGTACGTATAGTAACTCTCGAACAAGATAGTTATGATATCATGTCAATGTGGGTGGGAGATAGATACTATCTAGTTACGATGACTATTGATGGCGGTGAAGAACGTATCGCAGGAAGCGTTGGAAAAATGCTATCTACCTCCACAAAAAGACTAGAGATAAGAAGGGCTCCTGTTAAAGTTATCTACCCCGGTGGCGTGACCACATTAACTCTGTATGTGAGTGATTGATGTGAAAAAAGGATTTGTTATACCAATAATAGCAATGGCACTTTTGGTAGTCACAACTGTAGCTTATTATTTAATTTATATAAACGACTCTGCTCATGAGGCTTCGATAATTCTAAGAGGCGAGAGGGCGCTATCGCTTTCCCACCATACTGAACTATTAAGAAAGATGATTTACGAGTCAATATCATTAACAGCACACAGAGCAGCATATGACTTGGGAATAGAAGGAGGTGGGGTTGATTTATATTGGACCTATGACCGCCCCACGTTAGATGAATTAATAGACAGGTTTGAAGGAAAAATGAGTTCACTTCTTCCGTCGGGTGTGATGGAAGGTGGACTGGCTCACAGAAAAATAGTTTTTTCGTCTCCTGTGATTGAAGTTGATAGATATTCAGACATTTCTGATGCTGATCAGGATTTTGATATTAATCTTAACTACAGTGTTCAACTGATTGACGATAAGATTACTGCAAAATCATATTTGGAGATAGAGAATTATAAGAAAACAATAGCTTCTGATTATTTCAAGTTACTACAAATAGGAAGAAATCTGTTTGAAGAACAATCCTACTCAGTAAACACAATTCCTTATCACGCAGTCTGTTCGCCCATTCCGAGTCCGATACCTGTAAATTACAAAACAGAAAACTATATTCATTATTCTGTGTTGTGTGGTCTGGGGGATACAGTTGGTTTAGCTGGGCTTTCAAATCAAGAACTTACAGATTCCACTGTTATAAAAAACAGACTAAATGACACAGCGTTTGAGATGAAAACTCGGTTAGAATCAGAATACGCTGATGTGGCATTTGATATAACACCCTCTTTTACGGGGAGTAGTAATCATATTGTTGTTGAAATGGACTTTGTTCTGACCGGAACTAAAAGGATACCAATTACAATGCAGGAAATGGACGATTTGGGACTGCTTATTCCAGAGGACAATCTTACTCTTAACTTCAAAACTACACTTGAATTTGACTATGAACTAGATGAAGAAGCTCCAAAGTATGTGTCAGTTTTCTCAATGTCAAGACCAATCAGAGGTCATTATCTAAAAAGTGATTGGGGAGACAATAGGGGTCTTTCGTATGCTATTCTTTCTACCAATGAAACAGGTAGTTGGGAAAACAAAACAAGTTATGGTTCACCTTATGATCTTCAATCCAAAACAAGCCATCTTTTAGTTTTTGACTGGGACAATGACACAATAACTGACGATAGTATTATACTATGGAAAGTATATGTTAATGATACAAGCAATAACTGGAATGTTACTGAAGAACAACAATTCACAAAATAAAAGGGTGATGAAATGAAAGGCGTACAATTAGCAACAAATACGATGATAGTTCTGATGATAGCTGTGATTGTCTTGTTGGCTTTGGTAGTTTTCTTCTATACTACGTGGAGTCCGACAACCGGTGGTCTGGCAGCTGACAACGCAAAAACTTTTGGTTGTCACAAGATAACTTCAATAAATTGCATTGATTCTTCTGGAAACAAAATAGATCCAGATAATGTTGAAGTGGACTATGATGTAGATGGTGATGGAACTAATGATTCTCTCGGTGATTTGTTTGATGTAGTCTATAACGTGCACAGCGATGATGAAATCAGGAGAATCTGCGGCTGTAGTCCCATATAAAGCTTTATATTGAGAAATAATAATATTCATTAGGAGGTATGCAGATGAAAGGTGTTGAATTACCAATTAACGTATTGGTCATCGTGTCTCTAGCAGTAATAGTACTGTTGGGAATAGTGGCTCTATTTACAGGCGTTTTTGGTGTAACTGGCGGTGGATTGACAAATGAGGCAGCACTAAGGAATTCATGCAGTCCTGTTGCATTTAATTGTGAAGGATACACAGCAGATTCTCACTTTAAAGCAATAACAACTTCAGCAAAGGATGATGCTGGAACGCAATTAAATTTATGGGAACTTTGTGGTGCTTTGGGACACAATACAGTAGATGCTTGTAAGAGGGCATGTGGCTGTCAATAAATCAGAGGTGATAAAGTATGCCAGGCGCAGATAGTAATGTAGTCTTTATAGGCAAAAAACCAGCGATGTCTTATGTGTTAGCTTGCGTAACCCAGTTTAACGAGGGAAATTCAGAGATTATCTTGAAAGCAAGAGGAAGGGCAATTTCTCATGCAGTTGATGTGGCAGAAATAGTCAGAAACAAATTTGTGACAGACACAGAGGTTAAAAGCGTGAAGATAGGAACAGAGGAAGTCAAAGGGGACAACAACGAAAAATTGAATGTCAGTTCCATTGAGATAGTCTTAGCTAAAAAGTAAAGCAGTTTTTCAGTGGGCTTTAGTTCTTGGCCCAACCATTTCTTTATGTCATTTTGACCGTCAAATTGACCGAAACTCTTATGTCTTTTTGACAGAAACATTTAAATTCAATCTAATGATAATCTAGAACACGGG
Source organism: Candidatus Aenigmatarchaeota archaeon (assembly GCA_017609445.1). Classification (GTDB taxonomy): domain Archaea; phylum Aenigmatarchaeota; class Aenigmatarchaeia; order Aenigmatarchaeales; family Aenigmatarchaeaceae; genus JAFCDY01. Next base: position 6,283 of record JAFCDY010000030.1, read on the forward strand.
CCGGTAGATCAACGGAAGATCGCTACCCTTGCAAGGTAGAGGTTGCGGGTTCAAATCCCGTCCGGTCCACCAATTGAAGAAATATTTTTTGTGGGTGCTCCCTTTTCTAACTTAGCTCTTATAGGAGCCTTTTCTGTTGGGTTATTTGTCTTATTACTTGCTTCAAATGAATTGAGTAAACTTTCACTAAGTTCTTAATAAATAGTGACTGATGTAGTAATTTTTGGTGCTCTGTATTAGTAATGATTAGGAGGTGATCCAGCCCCACCTTCCGGTAGGGCTACCTTATCATAGAGTACCAGAAACAATCCCTCTTCTCACCTACCTTAAAGACATAATGTCTTCCGCCTTTCTCCAATCATCAGGATCAAAACTAGGTACTGAATACTCTGTTATGACTTAGCCCCACTCACAGGTTCCTGGCTCGACTTAGTTAAAGCTAAGCCTCACCAGGAACCTACTCGCATGGCTTGACAGGCGGTGTGTGCAAAGAGCAGGGACGTATTCAGCGAACGATTATGACATTCGCTTACTAGGGATTCCGTCTTCATGAGAGCGAGTTACAGCCCTCAATCCGAACTAGGGATAGGTTTAGGTGATTAGCTTCGCCTTTCGGCGTTGCATCACATTGTCCTATCCATTGTAGGCCGCGTGTAGCCGAGGGCATTAGGGCCATACGGACCTATCGTAGCCCACTCCTTCCTCCACTTTAAACAGTGGCGGTCCTATCAGAGTGCTCACACTTCAGACTGGATTGCTCCAAAAAGTGTGATAGCAACTGACAGCGTGGGTCTCGCTCGTTAACCGACTTAACGGCACGCCTCAAGGTACGAGCTGACGATGGCCATGCAACACCTTTCAGCGCGTCTGGTAACCCCGTCAGAGTGACCTTCATTCTGCTGTCAGCCCCCGTGAGATGTTCGGCGTCGAATCCAATTGAACCGCAGCCTCCACCCCTTGTGTGCTCCCCCGCCAATTCCCTTAAGTTTCATCCTTGCGGACGTAGTCCCCAGGTGGTCCGTTTAACACCTACGCTCCGGCACCACAAACCCCCGTGAGATTCGTGACACCAAACGGACATCGTTTACAGCGTGGACTACTGGGGTATCTAATCCCATTTGCTCCCCACGCTTTCGTCCCTCACCGTCGGACCCGTTCCAGGTAGACGCCTTCGCCACCGGTGGTCCTCCATGGATTAAAGGATTTAACCCCTACACATGGAATACCTCTACCCTCTCCCGGTCCCAAGTCTAGTAGTATTTCCAGCATGCCTGACAGTTAGCTGCCAGATTTCACCAGAAACTTACTAAACCGGCTACGGACGCTTTAGACCCAATAATCGTGATCACCATTTGTGGCGCAGGTATTACCGCGGCGGCTGGCACCTGTCTTGCCCACCACTTATTCCTCTAGCTGTTTCGGCTAAAGAAAAGGTTATGCGTTGCATAACCACTCAGGGTTCCCCTCTCACGCGCTAACGAATTGGAAAGTTTTCGCGCCTGCTGCGTCCCGTAGGACCTGCACTCATGTCTCAGAGTGCAACTCGGGGTTTCCACTCTCATGGCCCCTACCCGTTATAGGCTAGTGAGTACTTTACACTCACTACTACCTGATAGGCCGCAGTCCCATTCTTAGGCGCCGAAGCTTTGGCTACTAGTGCGTTCCAGCATCTAGTAACTATGGAGTATTAGCCCCAGTTTCCCAGGATTATCCTCCACCTAAGAGTAGGTTAACTACGTGTTACTGAGCAGTTCGGCGAGTCCAGATGACTCACGCCTCGCATGGCTTAGTCGAGCCCTGATAACAGTGATCTCCGGCGGGATCAACCGGAATTATAGCGGGATTACTCTTTGCGTTCCTAACACAGAGTTTCACCAAATTACTACATCAGCCAAAATAGTCTATTTTGACCTCATATTTACCATAAGCTGAAAAAGGTTTTTTCATTGATGCTAAGAATAGCTACTCAAAACCGACGCCGACTTATGGATAATGTCGAAGCTATTCGACATTTGCTGTAGAAAATTCTTTCTACTATTATAAATAGCTTACTCTTAAGCTTTTAAAGGTTACTGTTTCAAGGAGTTTTTATTTTTATCCATATTGTTGAGTAGATTACAGTTGCCAGAATTACTACAAAGCTTACTCCTAGAAATATCTCACCGCCTTCTATCCCAAACGCAAGTGGTAATTGAGCTAATACGGCAGCTGTCAGTCCCCTCGGTCCCATGCATCTCATCAACCCTAATTCATATTTGTTCAGGCCCATTCCTATGGTTCCAAGTTTCACTAAGAAGTACCTGGTTGCTAAAAGTATTACTGTTATTACTATCCCATATAAGACATATTCCAAATTAATCGTGACAATCAAGCCTATGAACACAAAGAAGAAGGATCTAAAGAAAAATGTTATCTCAGAATGGAACTTTTTCAGAGTTCTGTCTATTTTGATGTCTTCCTTCATTCTAAAGAACTTGGTAAATATTTTACAGTTTCCTAGTATCAGACCAAACAAGAGAGCTGATATTGCGCCACTGCCACCAAGAGTTTCTGAAATAACATAAACCAAAAATACAATTCCCAATGTCAAGATATAATCAAACTTTTTCTTTTGTATCTTATCGAGAACAAGAACCCATATGAGCCCAGCAGCAAGACCTAATATCGTCCCAACTGAAAATGTTGTTGCTATAGATGTTACTATGTTGGTTTCTGTTAATAGAATAAGATCCAAAAACGCGAGGCCTACAACTATCACAATAGGATCAGTTAAGATAGACTCCAGATTGAGAACAGTTTTAACATCCCACCTTACTTTAAGATTTTTCAACATAGATAAGACGACAGGTGTGCTTGTCCCGCCGATCATGGCACCTAATAACATTCCCTTTGCCAAACTAAATCCAAAGAGAACTATGGAAAGATATCCGACTATTACAATTGAGCTGACTATTCCTAAGACAGTTAATGCAATTGATCTTGGGAATTCTCTTATAAACTGATAGAAATTCATGTTCAAACCAGCATCAAACAAAATTATCAGAAGTGCTGCTGCAGAAAACAGTGGTGCTACGACGAGAAAGACATTAATATCTACTAGTCTCAAAACAGGACCAACAATTATGCCTAGTAACACTAACCATATCAAGTCCGGTATGTTTGTTTTTTT
>JAFCDY010000031.1 GCA_017609445.1 Candidatus Aenigmatarchaeota archaeon
TGACTCTCTGATCGTCTTCTAGCTTCTTCAAATGGGTCTCTATGGCGCTTTTTGTTGTTTCCTCTTTTGCGGCTATGACTTCAAAGATGAGCAAAGACCTCAACCAACCCTTTTTGACATAATCATCTGCTTCTTGTTCTGTGATCATAGATAATAATTTGTAAAACAATGGTAATAAAGTTATTGTTTTAACATGTAGTTAGGAATGTATTGTTTTCCTGCGATTGGAATAGTCTTTCCGCATTTGCATTTGAAGTTTTTGTCTGTTAGAATCTGTATTCTGCCATTTTTTCTAAATATAACCAGCTCACCGCATTGGGAACAATAGGTTGACTCGTATTTGTGGCCAGGAACATTTCCCAGATAGACGTATTTGAGGCCTTCTTTCTTAGCTATTTCATATGCTTTCTCCAGGGTTTTGATGGGTGTGTGGGGAGTGTCCAACATCTTATAGGATGGGAAGAATCTGATTATGTGAAACGGGATATTTGGGCCCAGATTGTCTACAATCCACCTGCATAGCTTCTGGATATCTTTTGGATCGTCGCCGTGCTTTGGTATTATCAGGTTGCTGATCTCAATGAAAACTTTCTTTTTCTTTAGTTCTAATAAACAGTCAAATATCGGCTGGATGTCGTGTACCAGGGACAGTTTTCTGTATGAATCTGGGTTTGCCGAGCACTTGAAATCAACGACAGCAGCATCCAGATTTTTTGATATTTTGTCTACTGCTTCTGGTGTTCCATAACCATCTGTGACAAACACATTATAGAAGTCCTTGGCAAGTTCTGCTGTGTCGTATGCATATTCAAAAAATATGAAAGGCTCAACGTATGTGTAAGCTAATCCTTCCACATTATATTTTTTGGCTAGCTTGATTATTTGCTTTGGTGATAATTCATTCCCAGATATTTTCTTCCATTCCATTGACAGATGATAGTTGCAGCAGAACTTGCATCGGAAACAGCATCCCACAGTTGATAATGATAAATTTCTTGATCCTGGAGCAAAATGAAAAAAGGGTTTCTTTTCTATTGGATCAATCTGGAGGGCAGCTGCCTTTCCGTAATTCAAAGCATAGAGCTTTCCTTTGATATTTCTTCTCACCTTACAGAAACCGAAAAGTCCTTCTGGTATGGTGCATCTCCTGCCGCAGGTGTTGCACTTCACCTCAGACCCTGTTTTTTTGTAGAGAATGGACTCTTTCATATACATTAATATAGGTCAATGATTTAATAGATTATGTGCCTCGGTGGCTCAGTTGGCTAGAGCGGCTGTCTCGTAAACAGCAGGTCGGGAGTTCAAATCTCCCCCGAGGCTCCAAGTTTTATATTCTGGTAGAATAACTATGATTATGGAATTGACAAAAGAACAATTAAAAGTTTTAGAAAGACTAACTATAGATTCTGGGAAAAAAGGCAATCTCCCAAACGCAGCTATTTTAATCAAGGGGAGGAAAATTATAGGGAAATCCGGGAGTTATGTTGCCTCTAAGAAAGATGCTACTGCCCACGCTGAAAGGTTAGTTATTGAAAAGGTTTGTAAAAAAGAAAAGAGATTCTTATTACCAGAATATTCATTGGTTACTGTTTTTGAGCCTTGTCTTATGTGTTTTGGGGCAGCTTATTGGGTAGGAATAAAGAAAGTTTACTACATCATACCAGCTAAGAAGTACATTAAAGAAATCCCTTGGTGTGGGGAATCCAAGAAACTTAATAAAGATAAACTTACAAGAAAATTGGCCGAGCCGTTTAGAATAATTCACTTGAAAAAATACATGAAAGAGTTCACAAAGATATTCGACGATTATGCTGACAAAGTAAAAAAACTGAAAAGATGATTCATTCTTTTGGCTTCTCTCTAGAAATGTGAAACATATAGTTGAACCCGGTTTTGTAAATCTCATCGTTCCAGAACAATGGCATATCGTCAACTGGTCTTAGATACATTAGATCTATCAGTCCTTGTCTTCTGGGATCTTTCTTAAGTTGAATAGCCATTGCTTTTCCAGCAGGCTCGTCTTTGCTTAAAGTCACTGGTAGTCCGTTTGTTGTAACAGTTGAAGCAGTAAAGTAACCTAATTCTTCAAGAGATCCTATTGCCATGGGGTTAGTCATCTGCCCAAACATAACAATATTCCCACGACCACCCTCAAAATCTGGATGAACACCACAAGCATCTGTTTTAGTGAGCAGAATCCTGCCATATGGTGGTTGTGGTAATCCTGTTGTGTGGGTTTCTATCACTACCCCTGTTCGTGTTAGCTCTGGGTAGGTGGTAGAAAGTTCTGGAGCAATACCATGAAAATATGCCAAAGACCGCTCACGGACAGAAGATACTTGGTAATTAGGATTCAGTTTGTGTACAGCTGCAATGGCTTCGAGAACGTTATAGGGGAAAAAGGGCTGACCCGGATGAAGAATCGCGACTTCAGCTGATATCTGCATTTCTCGATATCCTTTACCTCTATCGTCATCTGACATCGGAATATCTACAAATCTCGGTTCTTCCAATGTGGGTATATCTACCATATATTTTTATTGTACCAAAAAGGATTTAAATAGAGGTGTAACCATGGAATGGACAATATTTGTAAAGAAGGAAAATGTGACAAAAGCTGAAAACAAACTAAAAGAGGATTTTGATCTAGCTGCAAAACAATCCATCAAGATCAGGGACGCTAATTCTCTGGGATTAGAGGGTGATGGGAGCTTCTTCTATATAACCGGAAGCGACGAAGGAGTAGAAAAATGCAAGGAATTAATAAAGGAGTTTGTGGAAGAATCCAAAGATTTGGAGAAAGCCAAGGAAAAGATAAAAGAAGAAGAGGATGCGGCTGCAGCTGGAATGGGTGGGATATTTGGATAATCAACCCAACATTTGTTTTAATCCGAACCTACCCTGATTGATGAAATGTTCGTTCTCCTCAAAGGTATTTTTTCCAACAATCTTCTCGTAGTTAGCACGAAGAAGGTGCATTGCATGTGCCAGTCTTATGTAGGTCGGTAGAACTTTTAATTCTCTTCCTGTTAGTTGTATTTTTTTCTGGTATTCTTCCAGGGCGACCATGAGATTATGATCGCTTTTTTTCTTGTCTTTTGGGTCGAACAGTAAATCACAGGCCAAAACCGCCAATTCTTGTATGCGCGGATAGTAATTTGAGACCGCAAAATCGATTATCCAGAGTTTTTCGTTGTTGTCTTTCATAACATTAGTTGTAAGAATATCTCCATGGACAAAACAATGCGGCAGTTCTTCGATTTTTAGATCTTTGAACTCCTTTACCAGTGGTTTTATTAGTTCCAAATCCTCTTCAGAAAGATATTTCCACTTTTTTTGGTATTCTTTTAGAAAGTTTGTGATTGCCCACGTGTCATATATCCAATATGGTTTCATATTTATGGAATCAATCAAGGAAGCTTGTCTTGCTATGAATCTGATTTCATCATCACTTAGTTTCTCCCTCGCACTAAGGATAGTTTTGCCTTCAACATGTTCCATTATACACAACCTCAAGTCAGAATCATTTATTTTTAATTTACAAAGATAACCCTGTTGAGATTTGTAAAGTTTTGGAATACTTACTCCAGATTCCATTGCATTCAACATGATGTTTACATATCTTTCGCAGTCCTTATCAGTTCTAAAATTAGAAAAAACTTTTACAAAGTATTTTCCACTAGTTGTTTCTAGACTGAAGTTAAAGTCTTCATAACCCATTAGAACTAGTTTATTTGATAGGAAGCTTCCCAGTCTGAATTGCTTGCAGATCCCGAGGGAAATGTCTTTTAGGTCTCCCCAATAACCGATTCTCTTTTTGAACGCTTCTATCATATCCCATTAATTAATAATTAATAACTTAAAAACATATGTAAGAAATATGCGCCTATGGTCTAGTGGCTAGGATTGCAGCTTCCCAAGCTGTCGACCCGGGTTCAAATCCCGGTAGGCGCACCAATTAGATAATATTCCCGTAAATTCCATCGACCTCTATGATCCTTCTCTCGAAATGTATAGAATAAATAGGATAAAAGAATTCTTCATATTTCACAATCCTTGACCCTGGCATGAAAGCGCTGATCATGTTTTCAAGATCTCTCTTCTTCAAAATAGTTTCAGTCTTTTTCGCAGGAACGGTTACCTCGTTCATCCTGACTTCCTCGTGGCGCCTAAGTTCAGGAAGCCTTATTTTTCTGATGAGAGAATAGATCTTCTGCCTACCGACCTTTTCTTTGGTTATTAGGTTGCTCTTCTCCAGTTTGTTCAGGGCTGATTTGACGTTCCTGTCAGATAGTTTTGTTTTCTTCTTGACATCGGTCAGATTCTTTTTTCCCCTGTTCAGTTCCAAAAGAACTTTGACCTCATTGACGTTTAGATCAGAAATTTCCTGGAAACCAGAATAGAACGTAATCCCGTTTCTTAGGGAAACTGTTCTTCCAGTATTACCATCGACTATTATGGAATATTTTTTGTTTTCCTTTTTGACCAGGCCTTCTCTGCGTGTCAACTGGATGTTAATCATCGGCCTCGCCAGGAGTTCTGCGAATCTTATGTCCTCTTTTTTTCCGAAGAATATAAATCTCTTTTTTCTTCTTTTGGATGCTACATTGATAGCATCTCCCTGGGTTATCTGGGGTTTCAACATCTTTACTTTGGTTTTCTTAGATCCGGAATAAGTCTCTATTTCGTCTGTCTTCAACAGATTCTTGAAATCAATGTTTTTGAATTTTTTAATAACTAGTTTGGGTGTGGATCCTTTGTGCTTCGTAACCCTTTCCCTTATCATGACTTTTTCTTTTTTTCTCAGGATGTTTCCCATGACAAAGAACTCCCCTGGGTCTAGTTCGGGTACTTCTTCGAGCTCTTTTCTGGTGGCAAAGAATAAATCAACGGCCTTGAGATCATTTTCAGTTGTTAGTTTTCCGATAAACTGATTTGAACATTGTGACAGAATGTTCTTGTTAACCAGAGCCGGCCTCTGGGTCGCTAACATCAGCCCCAATCCTCTCTTTCTTCCTCTTCTGGCGATCTCTTCTATCTGCTTCATAGATTCTTTTGACTGCGGAACAAACTTGTCAGCTTCTTCTATTATCAACAAATATGGTTTCCTCAGATGGTCTTCTACTTCATACAGATTTTTTGTGAATTCAGCAACAAATCTCCTCTCATCCATGGTGTCAGAAACATCAAGTATTACTGGAATGTTCTCATCAACTATTTTCATGGCAAGCTTTCTCAAATCAATTTTTTCGAGCTCAATGTCAGACTTCTTTCCGCCGACCCATAATATCTTGAACTTCTGCCTTAGAGAATTATACTCACCCTCTGTATCTATGACACAGAAAGGGACATTGTTTTTTAGGAATTGTTCGCAGAGAACCGCTAGAGTCCAGCTCTTTCCCGCACCACTCTGCGCGATAACACATGTTCTTCCTGTAACCAGCTCCTGAGCGTTGACAGAAATTTCACCAATGTCTGATTTTCCTATATCTATCTTCATGTATGAATATTTGGTTGTATAATATAAAATGTTATCTTGGATTTATTTTTTATAGCAGAATAGTCATATTTTACTCATGAAAGGCCAACAGATGCCGCAGAGACCGGTTCCACAGAGACCTGTACAGCCTGCACCGCAGCAAGCACCACCACAGAAACCGCCCGAGGATTCTGGGGAAAAAGTACTCGCAAAGGTTTATGGAACCAGATTTACTTACCTTAAATGGTATTTTGGAGCTGTTATTGTGTTTATAATATCAGCGATCCTGATTCTGGGTCTCTTGCCTGAAACTCCTGGAGTCGTCGATATGGTGTCTGCAATGGAACCCTATAGACTTTATTTCTTTGGTTTGATTCCGCTGGGTATTTTATTGATTGCAGTCGGTGAGTTGAAATTAAGATATGAAAGATACTATTTAACAAACAGAAGAATTAGACATCTCAAAGGTTATGTTGGGACCAACGAGACTGATATTGAATATGAGATGATTTCACACTATTCAATGACACAGAGTTTTCTTGAGAGAATAATGAACCATGGAACAATAAGAATAGAGACTGTTGCTGGCGGCAAGACAGCTCAGTTGTGTTTGAGAATGATACCTAAAGCAAAAAAGATCAAAGCTATCATTGACGAGAGGGTATCTGCTGCAAAGGGTCCCTATATGAGCAGACGCTGATTTTCTTTAAATATTTAAAACAGTAATTTGAATTAGTTTTGAGGGCCCGTGGTCTAGCCCGGTATGACGCCACCTTGACAGGGTGGAAGTCAAGAGTTCAAATCTCTTCGGGCCCACCATATTTTTGGTTAAAATCCCCAGACATTTATATATATGTTCCATATATAGAGAGAGAAACCATTTGCCTCCAAAAAAGAAATAGAAACGTGGTAAAAGAACAGAAACACGGAAAACCTAACAACATTAATCTGGAAAGTGAAGATAATGAACAAATTTCGAAAGATGCTTAAATTGATTGGAGTAGTTATAGGTGGAGCTCTTAATCTTGAACTTGATATCACTTCACCCACGAATACAACATATACCTCTAAAACAATTCAAGTTATGGTGTATAGGTAATATGTATGATTTTCGATGTTCCATTTTTTGAAGATAAAAGAGAGGCGTCTTGTCAGGGATTGGCTTGCGTAAAGATGATTTTGAAATACTTCTATCCAAAAAAGGGAATCAACGAAAACGAAATATTAGAGAAAATGAATTATAAAATCGGCCATTGGTTATATTCTACACACATATCAATGGGGTTAGACAAATTTGGCCTGAAGGTCAAATATTTCTTTCCTGATAACATACCAAGAGTCTCTAAGGATATAAACAATATCAAAATACTGACAGGAAAAGAGGCCTCAGAAATATCCTTTGAGAAGGAATTTGATGTAGATTCTTACGAAGAGAGCGTTGACTATGTTGAAAAAAACAGTCTTTTTGAAAAGAGAAATATAAACATAGAAGAGCTTAGGAGATTCCTCAAGAAAGGGTGCCTGGTCATAGTTGTAGTAGATAGAAATCTCCTAAAGAAAACAAACGATAAGTATAAGGGACATTTCACTTTGTTAATTGGTTTTGATAAGGACGGGTTTGTCCTAAACGACCCATTTATTGGAAAGGGACTACATATCAAATATGAGGCCTTTGAAAGGATATTCAACTCACCAGGGAACTTTAAGGACGTTATTGTAATCTGTGGTAAAAAATACGATATTTAAAGTTTTTGCTCCTATGTATAATCAGTGGTCAGATGGAATACATAAATATATCAGATGTAAAGAAGTCATATGACAGGGTTCTCTTTCAAGATGTGAATCTGTCTATAAATAGTGGAGACAGGACATCCATCGTTGGTCAGAACGGACGAGGGAAGACTACACTGATAAAAATAATTCTAGGCATTGAACCATATGATGATGGAACAGTAAGAAAAAAAGGAGATTTATCTGTCAGCTATTCTCCTCAGATATGGGGACGTAAACCAGACATGACCCCCAGAAATATTCTGAGGGAAGAAGACCCGAGACTGGCAGCTATAAATAAAAAACTTGCAGACCCTAAAACATACGAAGACCCCGAAGTGCAGGACGCTGTTATATCAGAATATGAAAGTATAGTGGCAACTATTAGAGAACCAGACGAAAATAAGTATTACAAATTGTTGGAGGAACTTGATTTTCAGCACTCTGATTATGATATACCAATATCCAGTTTGAGCAGCGGCCAGAGAAGTAAAGTTTCTGTCGCAAGAACCCTTTCTCAGAAAGCTGATATGTATATACTGGATGAACCGACTAACCATCTTGATCTACAGTCACGAGAATGGCTTGAGGAATACCTAAAGCGCCTAGATACGGTTCTCATGGTATCTCACGATAAACAATTCATAAACACAGTATCAAATAGGATATGGGAACTTGATGAAGGTAGATTTAGGGTGTTCACAGGAAACTATGAATCCTATCTTGAAGAAAAGTCAAAAGAATTCGGCAAGAGGGTAGAGCTTTACAGAAGACAAAAAGAAGAAATAGCAAGACTGAGAGAATCTGCAAGAATAAAAGGAATGTGGGTAATGAGAGGTGCTACAAAGCTTGGCAGTACAGTGAAACATCTGAAAAGAAGAGCTGATAAATTAGAAAAAGGAGGGATAGACAGACCAATCGACCCAGTGGACAAAATGAAAGTTGATTTTGGGGATCATGGGAGAACACCTAATTACATATTGGAATTAAGAAATGTCTCCAAAAGATATGGTCATAGAGACATAATGCTAGATTTGAATCAATCCATATACAGTGGTGATAAGATAGCGCTTCTGGGACCAAACGGCCAAGGAAAATCTACACTGTTAAAAATGATAATTGGTCAGGAACCATATGAAGGAGAAATAAGCGTGGGTAGGAATGTCAGAATTTCATATTATGACCAAGAACTTGAAATACTGGATGAGGGGAGGACTGTATTAGGAGAAATTAAGGCTTCTGATCCCAACATAAAGGAGGGTGAAGCCAGGAAATTGTTGGCGAAAATGCTTTTCAAGGGCGATGATGTTTTCAAAAGAGTAGGAACTCTAAGTTTGGGGGAGAGATCGAGAGTCATGCTGTCAAAATTCATGGCAGAAAAATCAAATCTGTTGATTTTGGACGAGCCTGTGAATAATCTGGATATAGTATCGGCCGAATTACTTCAGGAAGGTCTAGTGAACTATAATGGAAACGTTCTAGTTGTTAGCCATGACAGATCTTTCATAAACGGATTATGTAACAGAATATGGTACTTAGAAGACAGTGAACTAATGTCTTTCAATGGTAATTATAACTTGTTCAAGGAACATTTCTCAGAAAGAGAGAATTGAATATATAAAGTTTTCTATCTAAGATTTAATTGTGACCTAAATGGGGGACGTAATATTCGTTGTTAGTCCGTTTTTGAGAAAGGGACGACTGGAAACTGAGGAAGAAGAATTCTTCGGAATCTATTCTGAAAGGACTAAAAGAATGTTTTCTGAATACGAACTGCAACAATATGAAAAGTATATGGCATCTTCTGTTGAACTCTCCGGTGGGACCGCAATACCTGTTTATGATTTACCAGATCCACCCCAGTGGATTTCACACTTGTCACCAATTGCAAAAAGGCAAGGATATAAACCAGAAGTGCTTGATCTGCTTCATTTGAGCTTCAAAGATTATAATTCAGATGACATCTATCAAAAAGTTAAAAGTACAGACGCCGACATATTCTTGTTTTCTTCTTTCACCAATAACCAACATATTGTAGATCA
>JAFCDY010000032.1 GCA_017609445.1 Candidatus Aenigmatarchaeota archaeon
CTACTCTTCAAAAATCATAGAACCAATACAGTCCAGGTGTGCAGTCTTTAGATTCAGATCAATAAAGGATGATGACATCAAAAATAGATTAGAGTTCATATCCAAAGAAGAAAAAATAAATGTTGATTCCAAAGCCCTGAAAGCTATATGTAACCTGGCTGACGGCGACATCAGAAAGGCAATAAACATTCTGCAGATGTCTGCAACTAACACAGAAAAGATAGACGAAAAAACAATATATGAAATAGTTTCCACTGCAACGCCAGCTGAGATCAAAAAAATGGTCGAGAAAGCCCTAAAGGGCAAGTTCATAGACGCTAGGAAGTTATTGACAGAGATGATACTCACTCGAGGAATATCTGGAGAAGACATCATCAAATTAATATCAACACAGATATTTGACATGGATATTACTGAAAAAGCTAAAGTTCACTTGGCTGAAAAGGTTGGTGAATTTGAATTCAGACTAAATGTTGGTGCAAACGAGCAGATACAGCTGGAAGCTCTTCTCGCGCAGTTCGCTCTATTCAAGTAGAGTGATTCTATGTTTTTGGCAAAAAAATATCATCCAAAATGTTTAGAAGAAGTAATCGGACATGATTCTGTTATCCTGGAGATCAAGAACTGGTACAAAAAATGGAAAAAAGGGCAGGCTCTTTTGCTTTTCGGACCACCTGGAATAGGGAAAACAGCAGTTGCTACTGCCTTTGCAAAGGAGAGAAAATTAGAGATATTTGAGCTAAATGCAAGCGATGTCAGAACATCAGACAAAATAAAGAGGATGTTAAAAACTGCCGCAAAGCAAAAATCATTGTTTGCCAAAGGCAGGATGATTCTGATAGATGAAGTCGATGCTTTGTCTCGAGATGACAGGGGATTTACTTCTGATCTGAATGAAATAATTAACAGCAGTAAATTTCCCGTAATAATGACAGCCATCAATGCTTATGATCGTAGGATAAAATCTGTCAGGAGCAGATGTAAGATCGTTAAGATGAAAAGACTGACATCTACTTCTATTCTGAGGAGACTGAGGGAAGTGAGCAAAGAAGAGGGGCTGGACATCTCTCCAATTATTCTCAAAAATATAGCTGACAACTCCCAAGGTGACCTGAGATCTGCTCTCATTGATCTGGAGACAGTCACCTGCGGCAGGAAGGTCATCAAAGATATCAAAGAACTGGGCTATAGGGAGAGGGAAGTGGGTATTTTTGATGTTATGACTGCTGTCTTCAAGGGAAGTGACATTCGGGAAGCTGTGAGATCTATCTCTTACTGTGACAAGGATGTGGACGAGGTTTTTTGGTGGATTGAGGAGAATATTGCTAACGAGTACGAGGATCCTAGAGAAGTTGCTGCGGCTTTTGATATGCTAAGTAAAGCTGATATGTTTAGAGAAAAGGTGTTTGTTAATCAGAATTATCGGTTTAAGATACATATGAGGAATATGGTGGCTGCTGTTGCTCTAGCAAAGAAGAAAAAATATAACAAGTTCACCTCCTACAAGTATCCTTCTAGGATAATGAGTCTGGGTAGAAGCAAGAAACAAAGGCAGGAATTGGATAAATTGGCCAAGGAATTAGGAAAGAAACTACACTGTTCTAAGAAATCTGTCAAAAACCAGATGCCTTATCTGAAGATGATAATAGGTAAGTAATTAACTCAAGGTTTCAGAAAATGAGACTTCTGCCTTGAATTCATTAGAAGTTAAGTTGAACTGAAAATCAACAGTAGGGCAACCAGAATGCTCTCCCTCAAAGTCAATCCCCTGTTTTATCAGCTGCTCTTCAAAAAACTTCTCAGCCTCGTCCAAATCAGCACTGACCCTGACACAACTCTCCTGATCATAAGAAATCCGAGCAACATTCTTCAGAGTATTCTTTATCATGTAAACATAATCTCCCTCTCGCATCTGCTCAACCTTGGTCAGATCAACTTTTGAATAGTCATAGAAATTCTGTGTGATCATAGCTAGGGCAGCTATTATTATGACAGCTGATATTATGAAAAACTGTCCCTTCATAACGACTTGACACCTGCCTTGGCGCCGCAGGCCTCGCACTTGAGAAATGTGATTCTGCCTTCTTTGATGATTTTTGTGTCAGGTCTCTTACATTCTTTACATACGACATAATCCCTAACATAGTTATTCAGCTTAGCTTGCATTGTATTTCTCGGGACCTTCGTTTGTATTATTGCTCTCTGCCCGTCTATATTTCCCGGGGCTGCTAATTCTTTTGTGAGATATTTCAGAAGATGTCTTGGTTCTCTTCTCAGTGTTTGAGCGACCTGAGTGAAGTTCCTGAATATAGTCTGTCTTCCCTGGATAGCAATCTCTACTTGAGGTATCTCGAATCTTTCCCCCTGATCCTTTACCTTTGGAAGTTTCTCGTAAGCTTTATCCAAGAGCTCTTCGTAATTCATAAGAATAATTCAAAGAAATGGTATTTATAATTTCTTTATCTTTCCTGGTTTGGGCTCATAGCAGGTTCCGTCTTCTAATAATTCCTGAACAGTTTGGTCAACCTTGACCTCAGACAGACCTGATTTTTGTATCAGTTCCTTGTAGTCGATACCTTCTTCACTTGACCTGATGATCTTCAATAGTGTGGTTCTGACATTAGTTGTTTTTTCCTGGCCGTTGTTTTCTAACTCAAGTATTGGTTCTATGTCTTCGTCGCTCATGAACTCTTTTGCTGTTTTTTTTAAATCATCGCCAGAGAGGTTTTTCTTCAGTTCTTCTATTTTGATCATCTTCTTTTTTTGATCTCTGTTTATTTTTTCCAATTCCAATGTCCTCAGGGTTTCGAAATTACTGTCAGTAATTTTTCTGACAATCTCGGGCATAACATAAATTTCTTCATTATATTCTCTAATCTTTCCTATCACATCAACCAGATCCCCTGCTTTCAGCTTGTCGAATATCTTGACATTGACAAATGACTTACACCTGATCGTGTCAGAGCTGTCGTCCAGTGTCAGGGTTGCGTATTTCCCGTCTGAGCTTGTGAACTTATCAACAACCAACCCTAGGATCCTCACTCGTGACAGTCTTCTTGCCAGATTGCTAAGAACATAGCTGCTTTCAAAACCTGTTTTCTTGACATATTTCCCTTTCATGACTTCTGAGATTGAGACTTTTTTTGCTGTTAGTCTTCTTGTATCCATATAATCACAATTCTTCTAGCCATCGAGCGCTTTTTCCTTTCTCATATTTTGGTATTGTAACAATAATAAGTTTCATTGTTTTTGTTGATGTGTTGTGTATTATTGCTCTCTTTCCTTTCTTTAATAAAACGTAATCCCCTTTCTTTATTTTTCTTTTGTTGAATTTACCAGAACCCTCGACAACATAATACAACTCAATACCCCTCTTGAGAATTATCTCAGGTATAGAAGATTTGGGTCTGACTGTTTCTATCTCTACTGTAACATCCTTATTCTCACCGATTATCTTAGAAGTTCCATAACTCATTTTTACGGTTTTCATCTAAATCCTCTGTATGAATTTATGTTTCGGTTTAAAGATAGTAGAATCTCTTTCGAGCTCCTGAAGAATCTGCTCTGCCTCATATTCTTTAATTCCCTCATTCTCAGCAGAGGCAATTACCTCTTCCCTAGGAATCTCCCTTCCAATTTGCTTGGTCAACTTGTCAATAATATCAATAATAACATAATGTTTCTTTCTCACCGAACTTGCCATCCCCTCTGTTCTATCAATATCAATTTTGCCGGTTTCGTAATCATAACCTAACTGCTGTATAGATCTTTTCATCAGTTTTATAGCTCTCTCAGCATCCTCAATAGAAACCTTATCAGATAATCTTATTCTGGCAGACGCTTCTGCCAGCCTCATCAGAGCTTCGTGCTGCCTCAAGGTGATTGCGATTGTCCCTCCTTCCTCGCCCTGATACATGTTTCTCATATTAATATAGAATTGTTTTAAGTGTTCGGCAGCCTCTTCTGTCAGTTGAGGCATGCAGTTGTGCCTTGCATATGCAATATATTTTCTTATGAAATCAGGCTTAATCGCTGGTGTTATCTTTTCTGGCTCTGTTCTGGTTTTGATTACATAAGAAGCAAGCTTCTCGTCTAATTCCTTGTCAGGAACATCTCTCAAAACAAACTTTAAGTCAAATCTTGAAAGTAATGTATCGGGAACATCAATTTGTTCAGCTATTGCCCTGTACCTGTCAAATCTGCTGAACTTGGGATTAGCTCCAGCCAAAACACTTGTCTCTGCAGGAAGTGTAGCAACAATAGAAGCCTTAGCAACAGATATTGTCTGTGTGGACATTGCCTCGTGCATGGCTATCTGGTCGTCTTTATGCATTTTATCAAACTCATCTATACAGATTACTCCTTTATGACACAGAACCATCGCGCCTGCTTCCAGAACCCAACCGCCCATAAATTCTTCGTCTTTGACTACAGAGGCAGTCAGACCAACGCCAGTTACACCCTTACCAGAAACATATCTTCCTCTTGGGATTATCTTGGAAACTAATTTTAACAACTGTGTCTTTCCGATGGCAGGGTCTCCTACCAATAAAATATGGATGTCTCCTCTTAATCTGGTCCCGTCAGGCAATATTCTTGGCACGCCGCCAAACAACTGGAAGGCTATGGCCTCCTTCACGTCCTCCATCCCATACATTGATGGGGCTATGGAAGCTATGATCTTTTCATATATCTTAGGATCATTGGACAACTCTTTTATTGTCTCTTCGTCTTCATCAGAAATAACAACCTCTTCCCATTCTATTTCAGTTGGTTCGACATGGTTCGCCTCAAGAAAAATATCCAACTGTGTTTTCAGTTTCCCCTTGTAACTTCTTTTAAGTTCTTTAAGAATCCCAGTTACCTTTAGTCTAGAACCAGGGTCGGTTTTTCTCTGCATAGCAGGCGTAGTCAAATCATCTTTCATATACACTGTAACAGTTCCTGGCTTTTCGGCTGAAGCTATCTCAAATGGCTCCTCGATAACAACAAACCTTACGTCCTGCAGTTTTCTGTCTATCTGGT
Organism: Candidatus Aenigmatarchaeota archaeon; assembly: GCA_017609445.1. Classification (GTDB taxonomy): domain Archaea; phylum Aenigmatarchaeota; class Aenigmatarchaeia; order Aenigmatarchaeales; family Aenigmatarchaeaceae; genus JAFCDY01. The sequence continues at coordinate 5,026 of JAFCDY010000032.1, forward strand.
TGAACTTGCCCTTTCTTCCGCACTCGCAGTATTCTGGAGGTTTTATGGTCCTTTCTGTCTGTAGAACCTCTATCCTATTTCCGCAGTCAGGACACTCAAAAATGGCAATAGAAATCTCAGGCTTGACCTCTGAAGCTCTCCTGACAACCCCGTCCAAACAAACAAACTTCCCGATGTGACCTGATCTCAGATTTCTTATTCTAACAGCAACCTGTTTTGGAAGATTCATAAACCTAGCTTCTAGCTTAATAGGTTTGTCAGTTATCAGGTCTAGACGAGATATAGCCTTTCTGGCGCTCTCCAAAACAGCCTCAGGATCATTTAGTAGTTTGTCGGCCAGATCAGGATACTTTGAATCCAAGAAATTGAAATCTACTTCTATTGATTTTTTACCATGGGCAACTGCATCCTGTAGCTCAGACTCGCAGTTTTGCATGAAAAACTCTTCAAATCTATCAACTTCCACCTGACCACCTGTAATAAAAGACTATTTAGTCTTTTTAGTCTTTTTTTGTTTTCTTGAAAGCTTCCTGAGTTCTTTGTCTATCTTTTCAACAGCTCTCTTTACATCTGCTATGCTTCGCCCGCCTGTGCAGATTATTTTTCCGCTGCCGAATAGAAGGAACGTTACCTTTGGATCGCTCATTCTGAAGACCAAACCGGGGAATTGTTCTGGTTCATACTCTGTATTCTCCAAAGTGAATGCTATATGATCTAGATTCAACTCTGTTGGTAATTTTGCTGATGCAACGATGTTCTCCAATTTGACCTTGTAATTAGACGGTATCTTGAAACCAATGCTTCGCACTCTTCTGACTATTATGCCCACTACTTTTTTTGCGTCAGTTGGCGACTTTGCGCCGGTGCAGACTATTTTCCCTGACGAAAATATCAATGATGCTGCTTTAGGATTCTTAATCCTCATGACCAAACCAGGGAATTGTTCTGGTTCATACTCAATTCCGTCTAGTTTTGAAACTAATTTCTCTAACTTAATAGGGACGCCAAGAGAAGCAGACGCTACCACGTTTTCTATCTTTATTCTGAAACCCATCTTACTACCTCCTAAAGTTTTGCTTTAAATAGTAATACATATATCCCTTTTAAAGGTATTTAAATACTAATTTCCTAAGGAAGTGTAGGTATGAAGCTGGCAGCATTATTTTCTGGTGGTAAAGATTCAACTTATTCTATTCTATTGGCCAAAAAAATGGGACACGATGTGAATTATCTGGTCACTGTCAACAGCAAAAACCCAGAAAGCTACATGTTCCACACAACAAACATTGGTCTGACGTTTCTGCAATCCCAATTAATGAACATCAGACTAGTTTCAAAGAATTCTGAAGGTAAGAAAGAGGAAGAAGTAAAAGACCTCAAAGTGCTTCTAAAGGAGTTGGATATAGAGGGGGTCATATGCGGGGCAATTGAGTCGGAATATCAGAAAAAGAGGGTTGAGGAGGTCTGCAAGGATTTGAGGTTGGAATTAATAGCTCCCTTATGGAAGGAGGACCCCAAAAAACTTTTGGAAGACATGCTTAAGAATGATTTTAAGATAATGGTTATAGCTGTTGCAGCTGAGGGACTGAATAAGAACTGGTTGGGTAAGATTTTGAATGAGGACAAGATAGATGAGCTAGTAACCTTGAATAAGAATCTGGGAATTCACCTGGCAGGGGAAGGTGGTGAATTTGAAACCCTTGTTCTTGACTGTCCACTGTTTTCAAGAAAACTAGAAGTAACAGACGCAGAGGTGAGGTGGGACGGTAATTCTGGGTCTTATATTATAAAGGATGCCAAGATGGTAGACAAGTAATTTAAGTTTCTTACACCTAATTATTATTATGGTTAATTCAAAGCTTGAAAGGGAATTGTCTCATGTAGAAAAGAGATTAATGAAAACTGAGAAGAGCTTGAATGAAATAAAGATTCTAGAGGATACTGCATTAAGGAGGTTGTCCAGACGAATACCATCTGCTTTTACATTCCACGACATCATACAGCAGCTGGTCGGTGCTTGGATTGTTCTGGTTCCACTGACACACTTCGGAGAAATAATGGAAACTCCCCTGAGAATGTCTTGGCTCAAATTGTCAATACACTTCGTCTCGACAATAATTCTATCGATATTGATCCTCTACTATACTAAATACAGAGAGATCAAGTGGGAGAAAATATTTGGGATACCTATCAGATATCTGTCACTACTCACAATATGTACCGTGTCAACACTTTTCGTGACATATGTATATTATGATGCTATCCTAGCTACAGATCCTCTCAGGATATTCATGTTCCTATTCGGGTTCGCTGTACTGGGTTCAGCTGCAGCTGACATGATTAGATAAAATTACTCTTGTTTAGATGTTCTAGTTTTTCCATTACCTGACTCCATGTTGGGACATTTGTCTGACCACCTATCTCCTTTAGAACAAAAGATGAAACTATTGCGCCGATTTTTGCACAGTCTTCTGGGCAATAACCCTTTTGATGAGCTGTGACAAACCCTGATCTGAATCCCTCACCTACACCACAAACGTGTATTCCTCTTATTCCACCTACAGGCGGGACAAAGTGTTTTTCGTTATCATGATATACAGTAGCTCCTTTAGTTCCATGGGTATTGATAAATATCTTGATTTTATGACTGTCAACAATTTCCTGTTTATTCATCCTTAACAACTTCTTCATTACTTTTAATTCCATGTCTCTTGCAAACAGGATGTCTGTTTTGCTCAATATTTTCTTTAAATTCTTGGCAGTAATGCTCCTTATAGTGGTTGAGGGGTCATAGACAATTTCCCCATTATATCTCTCAAGAATATCTAAAATTGTATATGGGAATCTCGGACAGAGATAGATGGTTTTGAAGCTGTTTATCCATTTTTTATCCACGTTTGTTAGCGGGGCAGGGCATGACTCATAGAAGAACATTTCTCTCTGCCTTATTTTCTCGTTGGCTATCACAATACATTTTGCAGTGTTTCCATCCACAACTTGGATATGAGACGTGTCAATATTCTGACTGTTCAGATACCTGATATATAGTTTTGCATATAGATCGTTTCCCAGGCATCCGAATATCCCCGCTGATGTGCCCAACTTGTTAGATATGACAGCTATGTTAGCAGCTAATCCGCCATATTCCCTGACCAAACTATTAGCATAAACCGTGAGACCGTCAGGCTTTGCGAACTTGGGAACAGTGATTACTACATCTATTGCCAGATGGCCTATGGTACATAGATCTCTCATAGTAATACTTTGTTTTCAAAATGTATAAACGTTATTGCATTTATAAAGGGAAAATTAATATATTCTTATGGTCGCTCATACGAAAATCATAAAGGTGAAAACAAAACCCAATCATTTCTACGACCTGACTGAACAGGTCAAAAAGATAGTCAAGGAATCAGAAGTAAAGGACGGGATATGTTCTGTTTTCTGTACTGGAAGCACAGCAGCTATTTTGTTGAATGAAAATGATCCGATGCTTCTGGCGGACATAGAGAAGTTTATCGAAAAGATAGTACCTGAGGGTAAGTTGTATCAGCACCCAGACAATGCACACTCCCATATAAGATCAGCTATGTTCAGTTCAAGCAGTCAGACCATACCTGTTGAAGACGGTAAGTTGTTTTTAGGAACCTGGCAGAATGTTTTGTTTTTGGAGTTAGATGTTGAGAATAGAGAAAGAGAAGTTCTGGTTACTATTGTCGGTGAATGAGGTCTTCTTTTATTTTTTCTACTTTTTCAAGTATCTCGTCTTCCTTAAGTGTTAGAACCTTTCTGTTTTGCATTAATATTTTTCCGTTACATATTGTAGTGTTAACATCAGATCCGTTTGCAGAATAGGCTAGGTGGGAGTAGATATCATGTACAGGTCTCAAATGTGGTTTCTTTAAATCAACGAGAATCAGGTCAGCTTTTCCTCTAATTTCTATTTTTCCGACAGCCATCTCTAATATTTTCCTGGCTGGAAGGACTGATGGGTCATTTGTAATTTGTTTTTGTAATAGTGAAGCAAACTTCATTTCCTCGAACATGTCGAGATTATTGTTACTGGTTGGACCGTCTGTTCCTAACTTAACGTTAACATTATTGTTGATCATTTTGTTAACAGGCGCGATGCCAGAAGCTAACTTTAGATTACTAATGGGGC
>JAFCDY010000033.1 GCA_017609445.1 Candidatus Aenigmatarchaeota archaeon
ATGCAACTACTGTTGTCAAACTTGGAAAAATAGGAGTCCAAGTAAGGATACTTACAGAACAACCAAAGGAACTAATTGCATTAAAAAAACTTGAAGAGGGAGAAATAAAACCAGAGGAAAAGGTAGAGGAAAATGGCGATAATAAAGAAGAGAGCACTGAAGGAAATAAATGATAATGATTTGAGAAGGAGAATGAGTGAGTTTAGACTAGAACTAGCTAAAGAAAAATCTCAAATAGCAGTCGGAGGTAGTCCTAGCAATGTCGGAAGAGTTAGAGAAATAAAAAAGACAATTGCCAGATTACTCACTGAGATAAATAAAAGGAGGTAATTCAACTGGTTGAAGTATGTAAGACGTGTGGTCTGCCAAAGGAGCTTTGTGTTTGCGGAACAATGGCAAAGGAAGAGGCAAAGATAAAGATTTACACTGTAAGAAGAAGATACGGAAAAAAAGTCACAGTGATAGATGGGATAGAAAAAAATGCCGAACCAAAAAACCTTACAAAAAAGCTCAAGAGAAAATTGGCTTGTGGCGGAACCTTCAAAGACGGAAAAATAGAGCTTCAAGGCGAACATAGGGAAAGGGCAAAGAAGGTTCTTATCGGTTCAGGGTTCAAAGAAGATAAGATAGAAGTTGAGTAAGATGATAACACCTAAGAACATAATCAGACATGAGCTCATAGGTCTGCCGGTAAAGGTTCGTGAGAGTTCCAACAAAGACTGTGTTGGTCTCACAGGAAAGATCGTAGACGAGACAAAAAACATTTTAGTGATAAGGAGCAAGGGTAGAGACAAAAAAATCCAGAAAAAAGAATCAACGTTTATATTTACATTAAGAGGCAAAAAAGTTGCTGTCAACGGAAATTTGTTGATAGCAAGACCAGAAGACAGGGTGAAAAAAAAGGTGAGAAGATGGTGAGAAAAAACGTCGGGATAAAAGCAAAGAAACCGGAGAAAGAATGTAAAGATGATAAGTGTCCATGGCATGGAAAGCTTTCATTAAGAGGTAAGGTATTTACAGGAGAAGTTGTGAAGCACGGTTCATCCAAAACAGCTACTGTGAAGTGGGGTTTCAGCAAATTCCTGCCAAAATATGAAAGATACGAAAGAAGACATACAACGGTTACAGCCCACCTCCCAGATTGTATACCTGTCAAGAAGGGTGATCTGGTAAAAATATCTGAGTGTAGACCACTCAGCAAATCAAAATCGTTTGTTATTATAGAAAGAGTAGAGGGCGTCAAAAAATGAAACCAATAACGGCTAAAGTGACTAGGGGTCTAGAAGTTGGATCACGCCTAAAATGTGCTGACAATACAGGGTCAGATATACTCAAGATCATAGCAATAAAAGGTTATAAGGGTGTTAAAAGAAGAAGAGGCGGTTGTGGAGTAGCAGGTGTTGCAGTCTGTAGCGTCAAGAAAGGTAACCCTAAGATGAAGCATCAGGTAGTTCAGGCTGTTATTGTCAGACAGAAGAAAGAGTACAGAAGAAAGACCGGAATAAGAGTCAAGTTTGAAGACAATGCAGCTGTGTTGATTAACGAAAGAGGCGAACCAAGGGGAACCAGAATAAAGGGACCGATTGCTAAGGAGGTAGTTGAAAGGTTTTCAACAATAGGCAAAATCGCTACGATGGTGTTATGATGATATCAAAAAAACCAAAAAAACAAAGAAAAAAAATCTATGCAGCACCTTTGCATAAGAAACAGAAACTGGTGGCAGCACACTTATCTAAATCATTGGTTAAACAGTTCAACAAAAGATCATTATCATTAAGAAAAGGCGACGAAGTAAAGGTTATGAGAGGAAAGTACTCAGGAGAAACAGGAAAGATATCTAAGGTGAACCTAAGGAAAACAAAAGTTTATATTGAAAACATAAAGAGAAAAAAAGTTTCAGGAGAAGAAACTCATATTCCTTTCCATCCATCGAACCTGTTAATAGTAAGTCCGGTCATGGATGATGTTAAGAGAAAGAAAATAGTTCAAAGAAAGGTGAAATAGAATGGTTTGGTTAAAAAGATTATCAGCGCCAAAGTGGTGGCCAATAGAAAGAAAGACTCATAAATTTATAACAGTTCCAAGAGGCTCCCATCAGAAGGAACGTTCAATACCGCTTATAGTTGTCATCAGAGACATACTGAAATTAGCAGACGATGCTAAAGAAGCAAAGAAAATAATCAATTCAGGAGAAGTTTTTGTCGACGGAAAAATAAGAAAAGATACTCATCATGGTATTGGGTTTCTTGATGTTATAACGATACCCAGCATGAAGAAATCATGGAGAGCCACGCCAACAAACGGTTTCAAGCTGGTTGAAATTGATGATCATAACGTGAAGATCTGTAAGATAGTTGATAAAAAAATACTGAAAGGCGGAAGGACCCAGTTGAACCTAGACGACGGTAAAAACATCATAACCGATAAAAAACTATCAACCCAAAATTCGATTTTGATGCAATTACCAGAACAAAAAATAATAAAAGAACTGAAACTTGAAAAAGGAGCAACTGTTCTTGTGATAGGCGGAAAAAACGTTGGAACGACTTCAGAAATAGAACAAGTAGACAAGGAGAATAAGAGAGTTTGGCTCAAAAAAGGAGAGAAGAACATAGAGGTCCCCACCAGGCTGATAATAGTGGTCGGAAAGGGAGAACCTGAAATAAAACTAGAGTGATGATCATGAACCCAATGAGAGAAATCAGGATATCAAAAGTTACGATAAACATAGGCTGCGGAGAGGCAGGAGAAAAACTAGACAAAGCCAAGAAGCTTCTCCATACTTTAACAGAGAAAAAAACAATGGTCACGTCAACAAAGAAGAGAACAACATTCGGAACTCCGAAAAACAGGCCCATTGGTTGTAAGGTGACTCTAAGGGGCAAACAAGCCGAAGAGTTTTTGAAGAGGGCACTGGATGTTATAGATTTCATATTAAAGCCTTCGGTTTTCGATAAACAGGGAAACTTCTCTTTTGGAATAAAAGAGCACATACATTTGCCAGGAGTCAGGTATGATCCTGGGATAGGAATATATGGTATGGATGTTTGTGTGACTCTGGAGAGAAAGGGATATAGGGTATCGAGGAAAAGAATACCTAGGAAGGTAGGAAGAAAACATCATATTACTTCGGAAGAATCAAAACAATGGGTAATAAAAAATCTAGGAGTGAAAATAGAATGAAGCACAAGAAAAAAGAGATAAAATTTGGAAAGGGGTCCTATGTCTGCAGAAGATGTGGAAAGAAAGGAGGGGTCATACGAAGGTATGGTCTTATGTATTGCAGACAATGTTTCAGAGAAGTTGCGAAAGATCTTGGCTTCAAAAAGTATAGTTAATGGTGATTAAATGAGGCATGATTTATTATCAGATGTGTTGTCGTCAATAAGCAACGGGGATAATTTTGGAAAGAAAGAGGCAGTTACACCGGCTTCAAAGTTAGTTAGAAATGTTTTAATCTTGATGCAGAAACACGGATACATAGGTAACTTTGAATACATAGATGACGGAAAAGGGGGTAAGTTTAGAATAATGCTTCTAGGCCAAGTCAATAAATGCGGATCAGTTAGACCACGGTTTTCTGTTGCTGCAGACGAATATGAAAAATGGGAAAAAAGATACCTCCCTGCATCTGAAATCGGTTTGCTGATAGTCTCAACGCCCAAAGGTGTCATGACCCACGAAGAGGCAAAGAATAATAAGACTGGAGGAAAGCTTCTGGCTTATGTTTACTAGAGTGATCTTATGGAAAAGAAAATAAAACTATCTGAAGGAGTGAAGGTAGAGGTAGAAGGGTTTAAGGTTTCAGTTAGTGGTGAGAAGGGAAATCTAGAAAAAGACTTTTCCAGCCCGCTGTTTAGGGATCATATAAAGATTATCAAAGGGAGTGATGGGATAAAGATAGTTTCAAGTTCAGAAAAAAGAAAGATAAAGTCCCAGGTTGGTTGCATCGAAGCTCATATAAAGAATATGATGAACGGTGTGACGAAAGGTTATGAATACAAGTTAAAGATAGTTTATATTCACTTCCCCTTTACAGTTAAGGTGGCTGGTAATGAAGTTGTTGTGTCAAACTTTTTAGGTGAGAGGTCTGTTAGAAAATCAAAAATAGTGGGTGACACTAAGGTAGAGTCCAAAGGTCAGGACATAACTGTTACCGGAATAAATAAAGAAGACGTTGGTCAGACAGCGGCCAATTTGGAGAAAGCAACTTATGTTTCAGGAAGAGATAGGAGAGTATTCCAAGATGGAATATTTTTGGTGAGTAAATGAGAGTCATTAAGAAACCAAAGTTCAAGAGATACGCAAGATATGTGAAAAAGGTAAAAGACGCTTGGAGAAGGCCCAGAGGGAAGAGCAACAAATTGAGGAGACACTTCAAGAGCAGGGGCTTCTTAGTCAGCCCTGGCTACGGTACGCCTAAGAGATTGAGAGGACTTCATCCCTGTGGTCTCAGAGAAGTTTTGATAAACAATGCTGACGAGTTGGTTAAAGTAGACCCCTCAATTAACTGCGTAAGGATCTCATCGAGAGTCGGCAAAAAAAAGAGAATTGATATTCAGAAAAAAGCTGAAGAAAAGAAAATAAAAATCTTAAATCCCAAGAAAGTAGAGCTGAAGAAAAAGGTTGTTAAGGAGAAGAAAGAGTGATCATATGTTCATGCTAATAGATAAGAACAGATGTCCATCGTGTGGGACCAAAGGCAAAAAATGGGAAGAATATGACGGGATGTTTGTTTGTCCAAAATGCAGTTCATTTTTTAATGAATTTGGGTTTGCACTAGAGGCCCAGAGCAAAGACGAGGTATCGATTTCATGAGCAGCAGCCAGAAAAGACTAGCAGCAAAAGTACTGAAATGTGGAGTTAATAGAGTCTGGATTAGTCCAAAATCAGAGAAAGTCAAAACAGCTATCACGAGATCTGATATTAGGAGATTCATAGATGATGGCGTAATAAAGAAACTTCCAGTAAAGAAAAATATTCGGAAAATAAAAAAGAGGCAACAGAAAAGAGGAAGTATTAAGGGAAAGGCTGGTGCAAGAGAAAGAAAAAAAGAGGGCTGGTTAAGATCAGTAAGGCCTCAAAGAAAATTACTGAAAGAATTGAAAGATGGCAAAAAGCTGAAGCCAAATGCATACAGAAAGATCTACAGGATGATAAAGGGAGGATCTTTCAGAAGTAGGCATCACCTAAATTTATACTTAAAAGAAAAGGGGCATCTGGTGGAGTAAATGTTTATAATAACCCACAAAAGAAGGAGAGACCAGAAAACGAATTATAAGAAAAGATTAGCTCTGGTCAGATCCGGCAAAACCAGATTGGTCATAAGAAGAAGTGTTAAGAATATGAGAGTTCAGTTTGTTGATTTTGAAGAGAAGGGAGACAAAACAATAGCCTCTGCATTCTCGACTGAGCTTAGGAAATTCGGTTGGGATACGTCCAAAGGCAATTTGCCCTCTGCATATTTAACAGGGTTATTGGCGGGTATGAGAGCAAAGTCCAAAAACGTAAACGAAGCTATTCTCGACCTTGGTCTCCAGGTCAGCACAAAAGGATCAAGAATATATGCTGCGCTCAAAGGAGTTGCCGATGCAGGGATTAATGTTCCTCATTCAGAAAAAATAATACCAAAAGACGAAAGAATAAAAGGACAACATATATCAGAAGACATGCCCAAGAAGTTTGAAGAAACAAAAAACAAAATACTCGAAACGGTGAAATGAAATGGTAAAAACAGCAAGAAAAGAAACAAAGCAAGAAGCGACAAAGGACAAGAACATAGCTGAAGCAGAAAAAGTAATACCACAGCAAGTAGTTACAGAAGCACCTAAGGTGATTGCTCCAGAGGGCTGGTCTCCAAAAACCAAATTAGGCAAGGAGGTCCTTCAGGGTAAGATAACTGATATTGATGAACTGTTCAGGAAAGGTGTTAAGATAAGTGAATCTGAGATAGTTGACATTCTAGTCCCTAATCTTGATAATGAGATAATTCTTATAGGCGGTAGTACTGGTAAGGGCGGTGGAATAAGAAGAACACCATCCAAGAGAACTACTAGGATGCATAAGAGCGGTAGGAGATACAGGCTTACTGTCATGGTTGTTGTTGGCAATAAAAATGGTTACGTTGGAGTAGGTGTTGGCGGTGGGCCACCTGGAAAATACAGGGATGTTGTGAAGAAGGCCCTCAACAAAGCCAAGCTAAATATAATTCCAGTTAGGAGAGGATGCGGTTCCTGGGAATGCAAATGCGGTGGGCCACATACGATACCCTTCTCTGTGAAGCATAAGAATGGTTCTGTCACAGTCGAATTTCTGCCAGCACCCAAGGGCATCGGTCTCTGTGTTAGTAACGAAGTTAAGAAGATGATGAGACTGGCAGGTATAAAGGATCTTTGGTGTAAGACCAGAGGCCAGACAAGAACCAGGATGAACCTAATCAGATCAGCTTTCTATGCGCTAAAGAAACTGAACCGTTTCAAGACAAACGAAAAGTATAACAATTGCGTTGGTGTTAAACTAGGAAAGGTGGAATAGATGTACGCAGTAATAAGAATAAGAGGCTTAGTTGGGTTAAAAAAAGAAATAAAGGATACTTTCAGGATCTTCAAAATAAATAGGAAGAACCATTGTGTTATTCTCCAGGACAATAAAGTTGTAAAGGGAATGTTGCAGAAAATTAAGGACTGGATAACATGGGGAGAAATAAACGATGATACACTTAGAAAAATGGTAATCAAGAGAGGAAGAAAACCAGGAAATAAAAGATTAACCAGTGAAGAAGCAGAAAAAGTTTTCAATCTTATAAAAGAGGGAAAAAAATCTGGCATAAAACCAGTCTTCAGATTGTCACCACCCTCTGGAGGTTTCAAGAAGTCAATAAAGCAGCATTATCCGAAAGGAGTCTTGGGATACAGAAAAGAAAAAATAAATGATTTGTTATTGAGGATGATTTAGATGCCGACAAGATTAAGAAAAACAAGAAAAAAGAGAGGAAGCAAGTACTGCGGATATGGCGGAAAGAAGAAACACAGGGGAGCTGGCTCAAGAGGAGGAAGAGGAAGAGCGGGTCTGCTAAAACATAAGAAGTCCCTGATGATTAAGCTGTATCCTGATCATTTTGGCAGATCAGGTTTCAAGATACCCAAAGAAGCCAAGAAGAAGGTAAACTCAATAACTTTGAAAGATTTGGATATTCTTGCAAGAAAACTTGGCAAGAACGATATAAATGTTTCTGAATATGGTTATCAGAAAGTTATTTCAACAGGAAAGCTTTCGAGACCGCTAACAATCAAAGCACAAAAGATAGTTGAGAAAGCCAAGGAAAAGATAACCTCAATGGGCGGACAAGCAATAGAAGGGTAATCTAAATGTTTGACCTTGCTAAGATTGGTGAGAAGTTTCCAAGTGTTATCAAGCCTATACATAAACTAACTTTAAAAGAAAAACTCAAATGGTCATTCTTAATTTTAGTCTTGTATTTTATAATGGGTTCAATTCTGGTATGGGGAATAAACCCGGATGCTGTTGCGAGGTTTGAATTCTTTGAGATTGTTTTCGGATCTCAGATGGGTTCATTAATAACCCTTGGTATTGGACCAATCGTAACAGCCTCCATTATACTTCAGCTGTTGGTCGGCAGCAAGATTCTAAATTGGGATACTAACAGCAAAGAAGGAAAAGAAAAATTCATGGGAACCCAGAAGATATTAGCTATTTCATTTTGTATAATACAGGCAGTTGCCTACGTTGTCTCTGGTGCAATACCTCCTGCTTCAGCAGGCGCGTTAATGACCTTGGCAATAATCGTCCAGTTGACAATAGGTGGTATAATTATAATCTTCATGGATGAGGTTGTTTCCAAATGGGGCATTGGATCTGGAATTTCATTGTTCATTGCAGCAGGGGTTTCTAAAACAATGTTTATCAGAATTTTCTCCCCACCAATAGGAGATTCTTCTGGCGGAATAATAGCAAGTGTCATAGGATCTCTAACGCAAGCCCAGCCAAGTTTGACGCTGGTGTCATTGTTACCTCTAATATCAACAATAGTAGTATTTGCGATAGTCGTCTTTGCGCAGTCAATGAAAATAGAGATACCGATGGCATTCTCACTGCCATTCGGGAAGTTTGGCTCCAGAAGATGGCCCCTAAAGTTTATCTATACTTCCAACATTCCAGTTATTTTGACAGCAGCTGTCCTAGCTAACATACAGGTATTTGGAAAACTGTTGTATTCAGCTGGTATAACTTTCCTAGGGACCTATGATCAATCAGGTCAGCCAATTAGCGGTTTGATGTATTATCTGATACATCCCTCTTCGCCAAGTTTGTTATTAATAACAGTTTTGGCGGGAATAGTGGCTCTTGGGTTCTCCCTCATAGCGTACAAATACTGGAAGAAGTATGCGCTGAGAATGGCTGTTGTTGGCGGTCTCATTGGTATAGTTCTTGGTATACTTGCTACAATTGCGTTAAACTTCCCATTAGTGGGGTCTCTTGACATACTGAGATCAATAATCTACATGATAATGATGGTAATTGGTGCTGTGATATTTTCAGTATTCTGGGTAAGCACATCTGGAATGGATGCGCACTCGGTTGCAGAACAGTTTAAAGCATACTCAATAATGATCCCTGGGTTCAGGCACGATCCAAGAATTGTTGAGAGACAGGAATCCTGTTAACTGTAATGATAATTTATCAATTTTACGAACAAATATCTTCTCATCACATGGATGAGATACCAGAATCAATAAGAAAACACATAGGAGGTTAGTTAGATGAAAATAATGTTTTTAGGTGCACCAGGGACAGGAAAAGGAACTTATTCAAGAAGAATAAGCGAACAGTTGGGAATTCCAGCAATATCAACAGGAGATATATTGAGAGCTGCGAGAGATGATCCTGAAGTTGGTTCTACAATAAGAAAACACCAAGACGAGGGCGGAGTTGTTCCTGATGAGATAATCATGCCACTACTTGAAAAGAGATTAAACCAAGACGACTGTAAAAACGGATATATACTTGATGGTGTCACTTACAACATAAAACAAGCTGAAATGTTAGACAAAATAATACAGCTTGATCTTGTGATAAATCTCATACTTCCAGATTTTGTGAAAAAAAGAAAAAACCTCGCCAGGAGAATCTGTGAGAATTGTG
>JAFCDY010000034.1 GCA_017609445.1 Candidatus Aenigmatarchaeota archaeon
TTCTCAGGGATTAGGTGATACTCGTGTATTGTTCTATATGGTTAGGTTATGGGTACTAGCTAAAGGATATAAAAAAGATTTCAGCAAATTAAATAAAGAGGATATCAAAACACTAGTGAGAAATATAGAAAATAGTGATTATTCTGTTCGTACTAAACATGATTATAGATTAACTATAAAGAAATTTTGGCAGTGGCTAGATGGGCATGAGTGGAAAAGTGGCATTTATTCAGATAGGGTAAGCTGGATAAGTCTTTCGTTGAAAAAGAAAAATAACAAACTGCCGGAAGAGATTCTAACCAAAAAAGATGTTCTAAAATTAATTAAAACCGCAGACAACGTTAGAGACAAGGCATTAATATCAAGTTTATATGAGTCAGGGTGCAGGATAGGGGAGTTATTAGGATTAAGAATAAAGGATCTTACTTTTGATGATTATGGTGCTGTTGCAATTGTAAACGGTAAGACAGGAGTAAGGAGAGTGAGACTAGTTTCCTCAGCTTCTCTTATTTCAAACTGGTTAGAATATCATCCCAACAGAAACAGTGAGAAATCTTTTTTATGGACAGGCACAACCACAAACAACAATTACGCTGACAGACTGAGTTATGATTATATAAGAACAAGGATTAAGGAAATTGCCAAAAAATCAGGTATAGAAAAAGATGTTAACCCCCATGCTTTCAGGCATTCTAGAGCTACTCACTTGGCAAATAAACTGACAGAAGCTCAGATGAAAATATTGTTTGGGTGGACTAAGGATTCTAACATGGCTTCTGTCTATGTTCATTTGTCTGGTCGGGATGTTGATAATGCTATTTTGAGGATTCATGGGAAGTTGAGTGAGAATGAAGAGAAGAAGGATGAAGAAATCAAGTCTATTCAATGTCCGAGATGTAGATATGAAAATCTGACTGGTTCAGATTTCTGTGGCAGATGTCGGTTGCCTCTGACTGAGAAGACTGCTTTAGAGTTGAGAGAGAAGGAAAAGCAGTTCTTACAGATGATCACTCCTGATATTATTGAGAAGCTGATAGAGAGAAAAGTTCAGGAGATTGTGGATGGTAGAACTCAGGTTTCTACTCAAGCTATAGTATGAGTAGGACAATAAATGAGGTTTTATGTTAAATGAATATATTTATACTATTTGTCACATTTTTTAAGTGGTGTAAACCATGAAGCTAAAAGAGATTACAATAGAAAATTTCAGAAGTATAAGTAAATTAGATATTGATATCAAAGAGGTAGCAAATAAGAATTGTTCTATATTTTTTGGTATGAATGAGTCTGGTAAAAGTAACATTCTAGGAGCAATTTCATTACTTGATAAAGAATCTGAATTTAACTATGATTATGACTGCGAAGGAAATGCTCGGAAGAAAAACAAAGACGTTATACTTAGATTTCGTTATGATATGACTGAAGAAGATGGAATTGAGAAAGAAATTAAAGAAATAGGTTTACCAAATGAAATTTTAGAAAACATTAAGTTTGATGGTATCGAGAGAGTTGTTTTGTATGATAAGGATTCTGAAAGGTTCGAAAACTTATGTATTCATTTGAAAGGTATAGATTTCAACAAGTTTCTTTATAGAAAATCTGATAAAAAAATTCTAACTGAAAAAGATGTTATAATGGAATTGACTAAGGACAAGGAAAAAAATGGTGATAGAAAAATAGAAGATATTTTAAAAGAACAGTATGATAAATTAACAGATGAAATATTAGATAAATATATTGTGTCAAGAATACATGATTCCTTCGAAGAAAAAGAGCCAGAACTAATATTCTGGAAATCTTCAGATAAGTACCTTATAAATGATCCAATAAATCTTAATCAGTTCAAAGAGAACCCTAAAAAAGTTTCGATACCCCTTAGAAATATCTTTAAACTGATAGACATGGATGGAGATATTCTAAAAGAAAACATAACAAGAATTCAAAATAATGTGGTAGATAGATCAAATTTCGAGGATGAATTATCTGAGGCAGTAACAAAGCATATAACTGAGTTGTGGCCAGAACATAGAGTTAAAATTCGTGTAAGAATTGAAGGCGATAATTTCTGTAGTGTTTTTGTTGAAGACGAAGACAACACAAAACCAAAGTTTACTATGAAACAGAGGAGCGATGGCTTCCAACAATTCATATCCATTTTACTTACATTATCTGTTGAAAACAAGACAAAAGAATTGAAAAATAAAATTATACTTCTTGATGAACCAGAAAGAAGTTTGCATCCAAGTAGCGTAAAATATCTGAGAGATGAACTTCTTAATATCTCAAAGAATAACATAGTTTTAGTGGCTTCTCATTCTATTTTTATGGTAGATAAGAAAAGTATTGAAAGACACTTTACTGTAAGAAAGCAAACAAGCAAAACAATAATAGAAAGGATAAACATGAAAAATCCTCTCCAAGAAGAAGTCATATACGAAGCTCTTGGAACATCTATATACGAGATAATTGAACCTAATGTTTTGATATTTGAAGGTAGTACTGACAAGGACATGTTTGACAGTTTCACTAGAAAATTGGAAACTGAGATAAATCCATGTGCCTTCAAATCAATTTCAGCGACAGGCGTAAACCAAGTACCAAAATATGTTAAGTTTTTCGATCAAAAACTAGTTAAAGGATTTGTTGTTGTTGATTCTGATCAACAAGGAAGAGATACTAAAAAAAGAATTATAGAAACTGATAACAAATTTAATAAGACGACATTTGAAATCAAAGATTTGGTAAAGATGAAAAAGTTAAAGGCTACAATGGAAGACATGCTCCCAGAAAATATTGTTTTGACTGCAGCCAATGATGTTTATAATCATATATTTAATAGTCCTGGAGTTGATCCTATTATTGAACATATAAAGAAAATTAAGTTGGGGCAAAGAATCAATACAGACTATAACCTTAAGAAATTGAAAATTGAGATTCTAAAAAGAGTTATATCAGATGTAAAAAACAAAAATATTGGTGATGTAGAGAAAACTTATCCCTTGTATGTCAGTTTTCTAAAGGAACTACATCAAAAAATAAAAGATTTCAAACCAGAATAATAAAGAAGACAATTTCAAGGCATCTCCTCGACAACCTTCTCATCCCACCCCCTGTTTATTTTAGGATAAGGTATTGGTTCATTATCATTCTCTATTATATCATCAGGTATCCAAAATTCTCTATCTAACCTTCTTTGCCATCTAATTGCTTTTTCATTACCAACAATAAATGACTCATATCCGGTTCTTTTTCTCAAGTATTCAAGATAGTCTATGGATTTTTTTGTTAATTGATATGCTACACGGGAGCTTCTTAGTTTTAGATTCTTCTTTATTTTTCTTATAAATCCCATCTTATACAAAATACCAAGTTGGTTGTCCAGACAGCTTATTGTACCGTACCAAGACACAAAACTTTTTATCAATTTCTGTCTCGTTGCAGTATAATTCCTACATATTCTCAAGAATTCTAATACTTCTAACTGACTAACCACTTTTGTTCACCTTGTTCAACTTATAGAGGGATATGTCAGTCACCGTTGCTTTGCTTACTAGTCCGAACTTCTGTAGCGATTTAAGACACTTACATAATCTGGACTTCTCGATTCCAGTCAAGAACGAGAGAAGATTCAGTGGAACGGGCACATTGACACTTTTCAGTGTATTGACTATGACTTTGTCATAACTTTCAGCTGTATTTTTTATTCTACTTACCACTATACCCACCGTTCTTTATTTTTGTGACTCTTTTCTGAGCTTCGGTTTCTATGTAATTCTCAAGTTCGAACACCGAATTGAATTTTTTCATTATCCAGCCACCTAATATTTATTTATAAAAAATACCTTTATGAATACCTCAGCAACTTTTGGTTTAATCCTAAAAGTTTAAACCTTTTGGTTTAGTTTTTTTGTCTTAATAGTTATTTGTAAAAAATAGATTCATAAATGCAACCGCAACGATCAGTTCGGAACTCATAGTTCGGAACTGTTAGTTAGGTTTTACACAAATTTTAAATTATTACAGATTTAATAGATTATGGGGTGCGTGGATGAAACAATGTTTGAAGTGTAAGAAAGAATTACAAGATAATGCTAAATTTTGCATTTCTTGTGGTTCCGAACTTCCTACAACAACCAAAGAACAAGAAATAGACGTGTTCTCAAAGTGTCCTAAATGTGGCGAACCATATCCAGAGTGGGTTAAAAACATGTATGAGTTAGTTTCTGAAATAATTGAAAATCGGGTGAATAAATGAATTCAAAGAAACTAAAAAAGAAAACAGAAATTAGTACAATAATAGTATTAATTGCTATTATTGTCTCTATCTTTTCGATATATCTAACAATTTATCCCCCGCTATATCAACCAAATATGTTTTTATCTGCGACTCATGAATAATTTTACGAAAGTCAAGCTCATGATCAACGTATTGATTTCTTGTTTTATGTCTATAAACGGGATTTCTGTGTGGTATGGATTATGGATGTCCCTACTACATATTCCCACCAAATCAAGTTTTGATAATAGATTTTATGTTAAAAGAACCCCAGAGACTGACTTATCAAAAATAGATGAACTAAAGATCGAGGTTGAATGCGATAACGGTGGAGCAGAGCTGATTCTAAAAAAACATAAGAATCCTTAGCTTAATATTTCAAGATAGTTAGGACAATACATGATTATGACCTGATATTTTTATAAATTTAATTCACACTCTATCTTTATGGAAGACTACGCTTTAGCATGGAAAAAGGCAATGGAAAGTATAGTACAACCAATGGAAAAATTGTCCAAGGTATTTGATACGACTGCTTCGTTTCAGAAAGCCTATGATTCTATTCTAATCAACAACGAAGCTATTTTTAGGGCCTTTGCTGGTATAGATGTTGGTTTGATGATACAACAAAGAGAGATAGAGAAGGTTCTAGAAAATATAATGCCTCCTTTAGAAGTAATGAAGAAGTTCTCTAGAACATACGATAAAATTATGAAAGATATGGCGGTTTTTACTGAACAGACTCGTGCTATAGAGAATTTGGCTCAAAGCATGAGAATACCACTCTTGATGGAGCAAAATATATCAGCACTTCTTTATGGGATGACTGAGTCAATTATATCTCCGTCTAAACCAATTTCTTTCAATACAGACAAACTTTCTAAAGATGAAGAAGAAGAACTAAACAGATTATTGAAAAGGATAGACCCATATTATGTAGAGATAAGGAAAGCAGTGTGGGATGCATTTAATTCAAAAGAGGATGAGAGATTAAGTCATGCTATGGTATCCATGCGTAGATTGTTTGATTTTGTTTTAGAAAAGGTTGGACCTGTTCAGGGATCAAGAAGGAGCAGAATAGAAGAAACCCTTTCAAAATATGATGATGAATTATCAAAAGCAGCATCCGATGTTCTTGTAAAAGCATATAAAGGTTTACAATATCTTCATGGAGAATATCATAAGAAGAAGATCGGAATAGATAGATTTAGAAAAAACGTTAATTTCTATTTGAGAAGTTGTGAATGGACATTGTTGTTAATCTTAGGAGATGAATAGATGAAATGGGATGATAAATCAAATTTATCTAAAGTGTCTGAATTGTCATTAAACAACGCTAAAGAATTTCTAGAGGAAGCTAAAGGATTTGCTGGGCAATTGAAGTGGGCTAGAGCATGTGGATTTCTAATTTTTTGTTTAGAGGAAACTACAAAATCAAAACTGTGTGGAATATACAGAGAAGATAAAACAGAAGAAGAAGTAGCCAAGAATGTTGGAAGAAAACCTATAGGGGTATTTATCTCAAAAAACAAATTAAATAGTTTGTTTGATAGTCATAACTCAAAAAGATTAACTGTTATAGTTCAATTAATTATGGAGTCTCTTAATGGTTTAGATGAGTCTGAAAGAAAACTTGCCTTCAAATCAATAAAGAAGAGTGATCCTAACACATATCCAAAGTTCAAAGATATTTTGTTTTTTCATAAGAGGATGAATGATATAAGAAACAAGTGTTTTTATATAGAGAAAGATGCATCAGGTCCAATGAATATAACAGAAGATGATTATAATGAGATATTGAAATATGTAGAAATGACTATGGCTAGAATGAATTCTTTCTCTATATTCAGAAAAATGGATGGTAAAGATGTAACATACGGTAGATTAGAGAGTAATATTCAATTGATGATTGATAGGTTAAGCTGATGTAGTTTTTCTATAAAAACTAATTGTATATTTTTCTGGAGTATTGATATACAAATGCCTTTTGAAATTACACTATGGGGCATCCTAGTTTCTGAATTATATAAAACGGTTATTTTATATAAAAAAATTTCAGATATTTATAGTTCTTTTATACAATAATAAAACATGCTAGACAAAATAATTATGATACTCTTTGTAATTGGAATTACTGTAGCTGTGATTTTTGCTGGTTATGTGAGCTATGAAGCCCATACAGAATTGTATAACAGATACATACAAGAAAATATATGGCTTATAATATTTTTCGTAGCTATTGTTATTGGTCTACCTTTGGGGTGGTTCTACTTTAATTAGAGGGTGAGAAAATGAAACAGATACTCAAAATATTAACCTCAGAGAAGAAAAAAATGAAAAGAACAAAACTAGAAAAAATGAAAACCAAAAAATCAGAATACGATTGGGGAATGTATCAAACCATTATACTTGTATTGACACTTATCATAGGTTTTGTATTTACAGGGATTATAACGAATCAAATAGCACAACCATTGATGAGTCCAAGATTATCAACATTCACAGTTACACAACCATTATATGTTCAAAGTTTTGATGATGGACCGATATACTATAAGATCTTTAAGATATCATATGAAATTGAACCAGCTCTTTTTGGACTGATGCCACAAATACTCACAATAAATTTACCTGGAAAAATCAATTCTAGCATGCCGTTTGAGGATATTGAATTGATAGGAAAAATGAGACAGGCTAATCCATATGCTGATGTTGTAGCTGATGAAGAGTTTAGGAAACATGAACATAAAAACTTCTTATCAGTTTCTGATCTGGAAAACAAATTAAATATAGGTATATTTACTAACGGTCGGGATGTTAAATCGTTTACTCTTAATCTTTACTTTAGACAGAAAACAGAGATAGAAGAAATATCTCCATCGTCGCCTCTCCACCACAAGTGGTGGAGCAAAAGTACGGTTTTTCCTGAAATCCCTATTGTCATAGAAAAATATCCCAAGGAAAATTCATATGTCAGATATCAGGGGAGATGTTTTGAGATAGGGAGAACTGTCATAGAAAATAAATATGATATAGAAATAAGAGAATATTGGTTTAAACTCCCTATTCAGATAGACGAGAAGGACATAGTAGTTATCTGTGACGGCAACTTTGAAGTAAATAGAAGATGGTACGAAGGGAAAGAAAATCAATATGCTGTATTCGATGTAGACCCAAATGAGAGAAAAGTTATAATGGAAGTTGACGAGGTCAATTGTTCATATGTTGATAATTATGTTAAACTTGACTCATTATCATGTAGAAAACTTTTTGAAGAGTTAGGTGGATAATCCTATTTTTCAATATTTGTCACGTCTTTTAATACATTTCTGCCCTTAGTCGTAATTTTGTAGAAC
>JAFCDY010000062.1 GCA_017609445.1 Candidatus Aenigmatarchaeota archaeon
TTGAATTTTTACAGGAAGGCTAGAGTTTGGAGTATTTATTGGAATAGCTCTAATGTGTTCAAACGCATCTATGGGAGATTTAAGTCTGCACTAAAGATATTGGTGTATGGTGTTATTGAGTACGAGGATGAGCTAAACTTGTCTAATCCTGAGCATGTGAGGAACTTCATATCTGCTCTTGAGGATGGTCTTGAGAAGCTAAGTAGCCGATATCATTGACATAATAAAAAAATTCACATTTGGACTTGACAAATCATGGTTGATGATTACTTTATTATTGCTAGTCGATAAGATTGGGTGCAGCAATTATAACCAAAGAGACTTGAAATCTTTATAATTCCAATCTGTAGAATTCTTGTTTTGATAAGACTGTTTGCAGCAAATATAATATGCCAACATGCAAAGTTTGTGCCTTTATAACAGTCTGCTACATAATATAATTATCTGAAAAGGTTGAGTTCAGCAAACACAAATTCTTTGTTGGGAAAAGAGAATCAACCTGTTTTTGAATTTAATTCCTATGCCTAAGATTTATTTTTCTCATAGCTATGATAAACTGAAGTACGAAAATGGTCGTCTTTGTTTGTCTGCGAAACTAATAGAAGCTATTCCCGTCAATCTTCAGGATTTAAGTGGGGAATTTCTTGACTATGATACTGAAGGTTTATTTCCACTTCCAAAAAGTGGAAGGTATATTCTGCTTCTTTTCTTTAAAAGAAAGGGAAATATTTTTTCTACTTTAAGGCCATAATGTAGGTAGAGTTTTTGATATAATCTCTAAGTAAGATTGACTTCAGCATTTTATTACTGAATATTTTATTATTAACTGCAATTAGAGTAAGTTGTACATATGTCAATTGTCAATCTGTAATTACAAGGAGAAAATAAGATGAGGCTTACAAAAGAAGGCGGTATTCAGTATGAACATATGTTAGATCATGCTTTAGAGTTTTTCAATAAGGCAGGATCTTTATTTGAAGAAAGAGAAGCCTTTTATGGATCAGGTTATGATCCGGAGGAATCCGCTCTTTCTCTTTTCCAGAAAACTTATATTGTAGACAAGGTTATTTCTACAAAACTTCTTTTGTGGTTGAGGGATTGTAGAGGCGGAGCAGGCAACCGTAGCGGTGCCAGAACTTGTATGCATTGGTTGGCAAATCATGATCCTGAGTGGTTTTCTAGACATATTGGATGGATTCCTTTGGTTGGTAGGTGGGATGATCTTAGAGCTTTGTTTGGTACTCCACTAGAGGAAGATGCAGTCTCTTTGTGGAGAGAGGCTCTCCTAAAAAAAGATGTTCTTGCAGCCAAGTGGGCTGATAGAACTGGTCTAAAGATAGGTGATTTTAGGAGATTTTTAGCCTCTCTAAGGAAGAATCATATCGTAGAGCATAAAATGTGCTCCAATGAGTGGTCTTCTATTGATTATGAGACAGTTCCTTCCGTAGCAATGGCAAGATACACTAATGCTTTTGGTAGACATGATGCAGAGAGGTTTGAAGCTTATAAAGAAGCTCTTAAAAAAGGAACTGCTAAAATTCATAGTGATGTTTTGTTTCCTCATGACTGTGTTAGGACAGTTTATTTTGGGGACACAGAAATAGCAGATGCCCAGTTTGAGGCTCTTCCAAATTTTCTTGAGAATTCTAATGAGAAAGCTATAGTTATAGCAGATACTTCCGGCTCTATGTCTGTACTAGTATCTGGTAGTGTACAGGCTGTTGATATTTCTCAAGGACTTGCTCTTTATTTCTCAGCCGCTATTGGTTCTACTAGAATTGATAGAGCATTGGGGTTGATTTTAAAGACAGCTAAGTTTTTCAATCTGTCTAAAGATCAGATGCCTACTATGCTACTTATAGTGAGCGACATGCAGTTTCATCAGGGTATAAGAGGGGATGGTACTGAAGTAGAGAAGGCACTTGCTAGGTGGAAACGGGCTGGATATGATATTCCAAAAATAGTGTACTGGAATACTGCTGGATATGTTGGTAGTCCATCAACCAAATTTGCTAAAAATGTTGGTCTTATATCCGGGTTTTCTCCTTCTATCTTGAAAGCTGTGTTATCTGGTGAAGATTTTTCTCCTATAGCTATTATGCTTCGTGCATTGGAAAAATATAATATTGAAGTTTAAAGTTTATAAGATTGGCTTCAGCAAATATTTGCAAAAGACCGTTAATCTTTATTGCAAAGCCAATCTGAGATATTAGTTGATAAGGCTGACTTCCGCAATCCACTATTCTTTTATGGGAAAAGACTAAAGTCAGCCTGTTTTTTTAAAGGGGTTCTTTATGAGTTTGATGAAATGTTTCTTCCACTCGGCTGATATGGATGGTCATGCATCTGGTGCTCTTGTTAAAATGTTTAATCCGGAATGTGAGTTGATCGGAATAAATTATGGGGATACTTTTCCTTGGGGAGATGCAATAGGAAATACTGTATTTATGGTCGATTTTTCATTACAACCTTTTTACAAGATGCTCAGGCTCAATGAGCAGTGTGATTTAGTATGGATTGATCATCACAAAACAGCTATTGAAGACTATCACAATGAGTGTGATAAAGATGGAATTGTAATAAAAGGTATTCAAGAGGAAGGATTAGGAGCCTGTGCTTTGGTCTGGAAATATTTTAGAAGTGATGATCCTCCTCCTACCTTTATAAAACTTCTTGCAGAGTATGATGTATGGAAACATGAAGATCCTAGAACTCTTCCTTTTCAATATGGGTTGAGAATGTATAAGACATATCCTGTATACAATATGGAGTTGTGGGAAAATCTCTTCGATGTAGAATTTGTCAACAAAATAATCAATGAAGGCTCTTTAATTCTAAAATATAGAAAGGAGGAAGATGAGAAGTATGTGAAAGTATGCTCATTTGAGTTAGAGTTTAAAGGTCTTAAATGTATTGCAGTCAATAAAATGCTTACTAATTCAATGATATTTGATTCTGTTTGGGATAATAGTAAGTATGATGCCATGCT
>JAFCDY010000001.1 GCA_017609445.1 Candidatus Aenigmatarchaeota archaeon
TCTTTTTTTTTTTTTTACAAAGTCTCTTATATCTTTTATCCACTTACGAGCAACTTCTGATATGTGGATCATTCCCTCTTTTTTATTGTATTCATCCAGGGCTACAAAAGCTGAGAAAGGGTTTACTCTCACCACTGTTCCTACTACTAGCTCTCCTCTTTCTGGCCACTCATACTGTTTTCTGACCATAGATAACTAATAGAATGATGATGTTTTTAAGTGTTTATGTTTCAGCTGATAGTTCTCTATCACAAATTTCTATTATGCTTTCTACTATTGGAATAAACCCTGGTTCAGGAACATTAAGTTTGACCTGATCTGATATAGTCGTAATAACAACAGGCATAGTCACGTAGAGGACCCCATCAACAAAATACTCCACAGAACCACGAGGCTCTGCTCCATCACTGTCCCTAAAATTCTTTAATGTACTAATCTGGGCTAGATTATAGCAAATTGCGTCAGCACCTCTCAGATCTCTTCCATCAGGGTCTATGGAAAAGTCAATTATTGGGGGATTAGCCATACGTATAGCATCAGAATGCAAAATTCCAGATTCTAGTCTATAGAAGTCTCTAGTGCTCGGAGCAGTCCCTTGAAATATTATATTCCCTATGTCTCTTTGTCTAAATGATCCTCCATCTGTTCTACGAACAAAAAAATTCAGATAATCAGAAAATGTGGGTAGATTGAATCTAAAGTCACGATCATAGATATGTATTGTTTTGGAATTTTCAGGCATCAATTCTATATCCCTTATAAGATATCCAGCTCCCATTATATCACACTAATAGTTAATATTAGAAAACTACTTATATGTAATGATATTCCTTTACAGATATTCATCAAGATGAAGCTAGAGCAGTATTTTCATAATTTCCACCAAGAACACCAATCATATCATAACTTCCCGGTCTAAGATCAACTTCCACTTCATCATGTAAACTTTTAACATGGACAGGAACCGAAACACTGAGACGCCCGCCTTTAAAATATTCTATGGTCTTTCCCCTTTTTCTTTTAGTGCCCTCTTTAGGCCTAAACTGGGTAATAATGTATGATTCTTTTACCTCAATGCCAAGACTTTCACCTACAACTATTACAGGATTATCTGTTGTATCAGAGATAACATTAGCTATTTCAGATCTATAAAAAGGATTACCGTCTTGTCTATAGACAAAAAATGCCAGGCAACCATTTTCTTTTGTGTGTTTTATTTCTGGTTCTTTAACCCAAACTGCATCTGAATCTTGGTCATATATGCCGATATGTGGTTTTTCTAGTATTGATCTACAGGTTAACATGTTAATCAATTAAGTGCTAGCTTCCGCTTCAGCCATAATCTTTACAATAGGTGCAAACGTTGACACACTTGCCGGACCAAAACAATCAGAACACACCGCACCCAAAAGCGCTTTCTCTCCATAAGCTAAAGCAGCTTCTGACGCTTTATATCCTTGATATGCATACAATGTCCCTGTATACAGAGTCCCAATAAATCTTGGGGTCGCTATAGCCTGTGTTGGTGGATCAAATTGAATGTCAGTTCTTCTGTCTGCTCTTCCAATACTGACACCATACTCCAAGTTAATGTCTCTATATCGAGATGATTCTGTTATTTGTCCTGTTTCTACCATGGATCCTGCATATGGAAGTACCATCATGGCAAGTTTTTGGTTCTCAAACATGAGATTAAGGTTATTAACATTATTTATTTCTGGAAAAACTGACAATAACCTATGTTTATGCATGGGTATTCCCAGAAGACCAAATTTCTCATCGACCATAACTTTGTTAGAACCAGTCATTGTTCCCACTCTAAATGCTGGTACGTTATATTTAACACCAAATTGTGCACAAAGTAAAGCTGTTATAAGATGGTTTAATTCATGTGGGGCATTGTCTACAAGCTCTGCAACATTGACTGGCTGGTCTAACGTCATCTGCGAAAGAGCATAAACCTGTCCGTCGTCACACATATACTGGAATGAGGCACCTGAACCGGTCCCTTTTGCGGCCCTCTCGACTTTCCATTCCATATCATCAGGTATCATGCCACCATAATCATTTTTTATTAACTCAAACAAATCTGAGGATGCTTTCGTATAAACATCAAGAATTTCTTCACCTTCAACGACACCTAATCCTAAACCCTCATAAAAATTATCTATCCATTGGGACAGGCTTTTCGCGTCGTCCTTTTTGACCAACAAGCCCATCAAACCATTTATGACTTTTGTTTTTTGTCGTTCCATCTCATCTTTAGTAGGAATCAGAGGAGTTGCGTCCACACCAGCCAACAGTGTAAACATATTTAAATAATCAAATGGAACATCGCCTTTCCTAAGGGATTTAAGTGCCAGATCTTGTGTATTTGGTAGAGTTATGCCATGAGCCTGATACATACTAACCTGGTGTGTGACATATAAAGATTCAAGCTCATCTAACATTGCTGCCTGAAGGATTTCATTGTCCACATTCTTTGCGATTGAAGCTAATTTCTGAAATTGCTCATCAGTAACTTTTTTACCAATCGCTATTCTCTTTCCATTCAACTCTTTTACTTTATCCCAGAAATCAGATGCTGGCGGCTCTTTTTCAGTCGGATTACCGTGCTTTTCCCAAACTTCTTCAACCAAATCTCTTATTCTTCTGTTATCATCATTAAAATAATCTGTACCATCAAGAACTTCCTTCGGATCACCAACAACAAAGTCAATGTAACCTTTTGCGTAAACAGAAGCACGTGTTTCTGGACCAGCTCCACCCATAGCAGCATCAACATTGACTGCTAACTGTAATCTCCCTTCATGAAACTCTTGAAATGGCCCAAGATTACTCGCTAATGGTTCTGCTAAACTCATCTTATCATCTCCATAAAAATTAATGATAGAATATTGGACAGAAAAGCATTTAAATGGACATATCTAAGGAAAAATTGTTCTAAAATACCTGAGAAACCTTGGCTTTTATCTTGGCCTTGCTCGCCTTTGGTTCAGCCAGCTCAGCACCGCAAACCAGACATTTAACGCGGGAGGCTGCCTTGTTGAATATAATCTGCTCATTTTTACACTTGGAACAATTGACCTTCAAAAATTTTGATTTTGTCTCCATATCATCACTTCTTGAACTCAAACTTCTTAACCCTGAAGCCTTTCCCGACCATATGCTCTTTTTTACATATAGAACACTTGTACCTGAGGTCTAATTTTTTGGTTGGTTTGGCCCTGTCCTTTGGGTTTGATTTAGGAAATGAACCAAATCCCTTCATTTTTCTCTTAAATCTCCTCTGTCCCTGCGCGAGAATACTCTTCTTTTTCCCGCTGCCTACTTTTTTGACGTCATGGAGAGTATGTTTTTTGCATTTCGGACAATATCTTTTTTGCTTTTTAGGTATGTTCATTTCAATCACTATAAACTATTGGTAGAAGGTATATAAAACTTGCCATTTAAATCCTTTTTGGTCGTAATAATTAATAGAAAATTATAATTTTGAGGTGATAAAATGGTTTTAGCAGAAATCCAACCAGTCTTAAGATTTATTGAAGGTAAGCAGGAAGAAATGATTAAAAACCTAGGAAAGATCGTAGCTATTCCTGCAATGAGTCCTAAAATTGAAGGTGGTACAGGGGAATCTGGAAAAATGGAAGCAATAGAAGGAATTGTAAGAGATCTTGGTCTCAAAAACGCTGCCTCTGTTTATGAAAGAGTTGATGGTGAACATCTCTATGAAGATGATACTGGAGAACATACATAAGACCAAATCTTGTCGTAAAAGTCCCTGGATTAGATCCATCAAGAACCATCTGGTGGGCAACTCATGTTGATGTTGTCTCTCCAGGAGATCTAAAAAAATGGACCTTTGGAGACCCTTTTAAGATGGTCAGAAAGACAAAAGATGAGTTCCCCGAAGATGTGGCTGAAAGAATAGCTAAATTTGGAAAAGAATATTCATTTGATGAACCAGTAGAAGAAGTACTAATAGGAAGAGGTGTTGAAGATAATGGACAGGATTTAATAGCTTCAATTTATGCTGCAGCTGCTCTTGTTGAATGTGGAGTCAAGCCTAAGTATGATATTTGTATCGGTCTATTTTGTGATGAAGAAACTGGAAGTGAATGGGGAATAAAACATGTATATGAACAGAGAAGAGAGTTGTTTGGTAATGATGATATGTTTATAGTACCTGATGCTGCAAGCAGACCAGATGGAGGCCTCGTAGAAATGGCTGAAAAGAATGTTCTTTGGTTAAAAGCCATATCCACTGGGGAACAGACCCATGCTGCTTATCCAGACAATGGTGTAAATGCTTTCGAAATGGGGATAGATTATGTAAGAATTTTAACCAGATTTCTACGTGGAAAGTATGATGGTAAAGATGAATTATTTGATGTGCCTCTCTCAACTTTCAATCCAACCAAAAAAGAAGCAAATGTTCCGAACGTCAATACTATTCCAGGTGACGATGTTTTCTATATGGACTGTAGAACATTACCACAATATTCACCTGATGAGGTTATAAATGATGCCGCAAGAATAGCTGGAATAGTTGGTGAAATGTATGGTGGAAAAATAAGACTTGAGATAGCAGAACGTATGGATGCAGCACCACCAACCCCTGAAGATGCGCCAATTATAAAAAGAGTATCTAGAGCTGTTAGAGATGTTCTTGGAATCAATGCTGAAATTGGGGGCATAAGTGGTCAGACATATGCAAATCCTCTTAGAGAACTTGGATACGATACTGCAGTTTGGGGCATTGGTTATGAAATGGCACATGGTCCAAATGAATTCATAAACCCAGCAAACATGATAAAAAGTGCAAAGGTTCTTGTAGCTGCAGTAATTTAACTTTTTATTTTTTACATTTCCTCAGCAGCTTTCCTAGAAACAAGAATCTCAGCTATATCTTCCGGAAGGACTATGTCGTCCCCCTCTTTTAACGGCCCATAGTTCTTCATGTCGCTTCCCACGAACCTAGGGACTTCTGTCAGTATTTTTACTCGCTTGGTCTTCAAATCATCAACACTTTTCTTGACACTCTCAATCTTCTCCTCCACTATCTCCTCTATTCCAAAGGTCTTCTCATGCATGTCATTTCTGTATTTCTTAAGAATAGAAACAACTTCGTCAAAAAATACTCTTTCTGAGTCTGTTAGGTTTCCAGGAGGCAGCTTGTTCTTCATGGTGGTCGTCATAGCACCCAGAACTATCTTCTTCATCCTGCTCATGATTATCCTGTCTATTGATTTTTTAGCGTTTTCTAATTCAATAATAGAGGAGCCGTCTTTCTTACTTTTTTTGACGTTCATCCAATTGTTTACAGCTTCGAAAAACCCCTGAGGCAGTCTCTGAAGTTCTTCTGATCTTTCTGAACGCTCAACTTCCCTTATTGTTTCATATGTAATCAGATCCATGATATCACTTACTTTTTGGTCTTTTTAATTCTTCTCTTTCTGAAGTATTTCTTATAGGCGTAATTTACAGGGTTCTTTTTGCATTCATCGACATGCTCAATACCTATTGATTTATAAAACATATCAGAATCATTGTTTGCCGGCATCAGATCCCTGTTTTGTCTGAAGTGCCATTTCAGCTGGGTGTTGATAGTTCTATCTGTCAGGGGCGGGTTATTTTTTGAATTCCACTCCCTGATTTTCTCTTCTATCTTCTCATTTGGCCAGTTCACCGCTCGAAGGAATGCGGCTATAGTAAACAATGATCTTTTTCTTCCGTCTGCCAATCCTTCTAGTATTTTTTTGATGCAGGGTGGGAAATGTTCTTCTGGTATTGGTGATCCGATCTTTCTTCTTTTGAATTCCTTTTCTGGTTTTTTCTTTACCTTTGACTTCCACTTCAGTGCGTTCTCTAAAAGTTCTGTTGCTTCGCCGTCTTTATTTATCAAAAATTTGACGTTAAAATTAATCTTTTCGGGTTTGGCCATCTCTTTTTTGAAATTTTTCAACTGTTCAATCTTTATCGGCAGAGAAGCCAACCAGTACTTAGTATGGAGAGAATAAGGCATTCTGAACAAATGGCGATTCCCCCAGTCTTTCTCAATTTCCACAAATTGGAAAGGAGACAATTCAGAAACAGAAGGGACGGTTTGTACAAGGGCAGCAACACCGCCCTCGTAATTTATCAATTCCTCGAGAATCTGCTCTTTTAGTTCTTCCCTGAGATACAACGCAATCATCTGCGGAATTTGCGGATACATTTTCGACGTATCTTTAAAGTCTATTCTATCTGGAATCGCGTTAGAAGCTATCGCAATATGAAATCCCCTGCTTCCTGAAAACTTCACAGTCGGTTTTACACCCAGGTCTTTTAGTTTTTCGCAGATTATCCTGGCAGTTATTGCAGAATGCTCTAATTTGGATTTAGAATCAATATCAATTATAACGTCAAAACCTTTCCTCAAGTCATCTAATTCTTTAGGCTTCAACTGGGCTGACAATTGCATCGGATTTCTCCAGTGCTCAACAGAACAGTGAAAGCAGGTTATTCCTCTCTTGACCCTTTCTTCTATATCTTTGGGGTATATTATCGTGTCTGGCCTATGAAAAAAAGATCCGTCCTTGAAACTACCTGCCACTTCTCTGTCCTTGGCTATTCTCCTCATTTCCTCCTGGACTTTTGGGTTAGAATAATATTTGATGATCTCGAACTGGTTCATGGCTATTAATAGGATTATAGAATATAAAAACTATTATTGTCCTAAATCTAGTCCTATTGATCTAAGACCCGTTTCTCTATTTCTAGAAGCTTCTGTTCCTTCGACTCCCATAAATGGACATCTAAGCTCCCATCCGGTCGCAGCACCTTCATCGTTTATCTCTGATACTTGCACATCATAAGCATCTCCACCAAGAACATTATAGAGTGGGCATTTCCTTAGATGTTCCCTGACTAGATCATTTGCAAAAAAATCATTGTGTTTTGTTCTGTATATTCCTTTTATTCCATCCTCACAAACATGAAGAGCAGAAATAAGATCAGGATTATACCTACCGTTTTTGATCCTAGCGGTTTCAACTGTAAAATCATCCGGATAGATACCCTTACAGTCTTGACATTTTCTAGTAGCCATTTCAATAACTGCCTTGATATCTTCTAGATTAAAAGACAAATCTCCCATAATTATTCTATTGAACAGAAAACTATTTAAATGGTAATGCGAAGTGGATAATATGAAAGAGGTAAAGGATTATAAAATAGGCGGAAACTTCTCCGACCTAGTAGATAAGATGGAAAAGTCAGGCGGATTCGGGGCAAAGAGCCTAGGAAAAGCTGTCCAGATCCTCGAGACTATGAACAAGGAAAAATGCGTCAGGTTTCTGTCATTTCCAGCCTGCATTGTCTCGACTGGACTGAGGGGCGTTATCGCCCAGATGATTGAAAGGGGTCTGGTTGATGTCATTGTCACTACCTGCGGAACTCTAGACCATGACCTCGCAAGGGCCTGGGGAGGAAAATACTACCACGGAAGCTTTGATGCTGACGATACAGAACTGCATCAGAAAGGCGTTAACCGTTTGGGAAACATATTTATTCCAAATGATTCTTACGGAAAACCATTAGAAGAGGAGATGAACCCGATTCTTGAAGAATTATACAAAAAGAAAAAAGAGTGGTCTGGTCGCGAGTTGATCCATGAATTCGGTCTGAGACTAGAGGATGAGAGCTCTATCTTATATCAGGCTGCCAAGAATAACATCCCAATCTACACACCTGGAATAACTGACGGTGCGTTTGGGACCAACCTAGTCTGGTTCTCGCAGGACCATGACTTTAAGATCAATCTTCTGGATGACGAAAAAGAACTGTCTGGCCTGGTATTTAAGAAAGACATAAAAACTGGCGCCCTGATGATCGGCGGCGGTATATCAAAGCATCACGTCATATGGTGGAACCAGTTTAAGGGCGGACTGGACTATTCTGTCTTCATAACAACTGCTACTCAGTATGACGGTAGCCTTTCTGGCGCCAGATTAAAGGAAGCAGTCTCTTGGGGAAAGATCAAAGAGAAGGCAAAATACGTGACAGTAGACGGTGACGCCACAATTATTCTCCCAATTATCCTTTCTGCGTTATATGAAAAATCATAATTAACAATCATCCAATTTAGATTGCTTTGAAAACATCTTTTTCATCAAAAGGAGGAATTGTTATACAGAGAACTCTTGCCTCTCTTTCCGAATTGTTTTTGTAACCATGAACTTCTCCTGGTTTCCGCACCTGACAGTCTCCTTTTTTGAGTATCTTCCCTCGGAATTCCAGCTCACCTTCTAAAATCATTTCAAATTCAGTCATTTTCTTGTGAAACTCTGCGGGTATCTCTTTACCAGGATAGATAACCAGAATAGAACTATTAAATTCATCATTGCCTCCAAATATTTCTACGTGTCCAAACGGCGTTTCTATTTTATTCATTTTTTCACCTTGACAATACCACCATGACCAAATATGATGTAATCGGCAATCTTTAATATTTTTTCCCTACTTTTGTTAAATTCTTCTAAATTGTGACAACTACCAGGATTCTTACTCATATCCATGTAGCCTTTATCACGAATTGCATCACCTGCGATAACAACAATACCCTTTTCAGTTTTTACAACAACTGATATTTGACAAGGGAAATGTCCGGGTGTTTCTATCAACTTAACATCTTTATCAATGTCTAGGTTATCAACTACAACAGATTCAATAAAGTAACTGCTTGTTTTCCATCTCAATCCTGGAGTAGATGTATTGTGCTTGACATAAATGGAAGAATCTGGGAATATGTTGATATTTGCAAGATGGTCAATGTGTAGATGTGTCAGAACTATAATATCGATATCTTCTGGAGTTAGCCCTTCTTTCTGAAGGGAGTCAATAAGTTTTTGCTTATCTTGAAAAGAGCCCGTATCAACTAATATGTTTTTTTCACTTCTTATCAAAACTGACATTGAGCCAACGTTTTCGCCACCTTCTATTAATTCATGGACCCCTTCAAACAAGACTTTAACCTCAGCCATCTATTTATTCACCTTAAACATTTTCCCGTGACCAGGAATAATCCAGTCTGCCACTTCTAGAATCTTTTTCCTGTTTTCTTCCTGTGATTTTAAGTCAGCACTAAACAGAGGTTTTCTTTTACTCTCAACATCTGTCTCAAGTGCTATCAAGTCACCAACAATAGCGACCTTGCCTTCATTGGTCTCGACCAGAACAGATATATCGTCAATAGTGTGCCCAGGCGTCTTGATTATCTTAACATCCTTACAGATTTCAAGTGGTAGTTCATAGGTTTCAAAATTATCTTTTTGCGAAATGCTGTCGATATCTATGAACTTAGAATTCTTGAAAAGAAAATTGTTCCAAGTATGATCAGGATGCCAGTGTGTCGATATGACATAATCAATGTCCTCTGATCTTAGACCTTCTTTTTTCAAACCATCAATTATCTTTTCCTCATCGCCGTTCATCCCAGTATCAACGATGATGTTCTTCTCTCCTTTAATCAGAGTGACAGTAGAACTAGCTTTTATCTTATCCTTTATTTCAAGATAACCTTCCTTTATTATCCTTACTTCAGTCATCTAATCACTCAATAGATTTTCTACAATCTTCTTAGGATCAAACTTCTCTAGATCACCATAATTCTGCCCAATGCCTAAGAACAATATTGGTTTCTTAACAGTATGGATGGAGGACAGAATCGCCCCGCCCTTCTCATAAACATCTGTCTTCGTAAGTATCAGGGCATCAATCCCAACTGCATCTGTGAACACTTTTGCCTGATCCACAACATCATTGCCAGTTAAAGCATCCACAACCAAAACTTTCATGTCAGGATCATTAACCCGACAGATTTTTTTCAACTCTTCAATAAGATTAACATTTGCGTGGGACCTTCCCGCAGTATCGGCCAGAACAACATCAATCCCATTTGATCTCGCATGCTTGACTGCATCGAATATAACGGCAGCTGGATCAGAACCGTACTTTTGTTTTATTACATCAATACCAAGATTCCTTCTGTGTTCCTCCAACTGTTCTATGGAAGCTGCCCTCCAGGTGTCGCCTGCAGCAAACACACAATTCAATCCGTTTTCTTTGAGTAAATGACCGACCCTCGCTATTGTGGTTGTTTTTCCCGACCCGTTGAAACCGACAAAGATCATGACATAAGGCTTTTTTTCTTTGACTTGACTTAACAAGTCAATACCTTCAATGTTTATCAACTCAAATATGCTTTTCTCTAATGTCTCTTTAACAATTTTCTCTATTTGTTTCTTTTTAGCACTCTGGCCCAACAGAGCTTTCCTCAGATCATCTATAATTTTTTCTGCAACGTCAACCGCAACATCAGACTCTATTAATCCGATCTGCAGGTCCCAGAGAACATCTTTGATGTCTTCCTCCTTTAATTCTTTTTCGGTGATCTTTTTCTTGAGTCTTTTGAACAAACCTTCTTTCTTTTCTTCCTTTTTGACCTCTTCTTTAGGTTTCTCTTTGGGAGGCTCTACAACTATTATTTCTTCTTCTGCTGGTTCAGGAATCTTCTCTATGACCTCTTCTGCTTTAGTTGGTATTTCCTCAATCTTGTAGGGTTTTTCTAAAACTTCCTCAACTTCCTCGGGTTTGATCTCAGCATCCCTGAGAAGTTCTTTCTTCTTCTCAATCTCCTCCTGTATCCCTTGCTCTTTAATAATCTTCTCAGATTCCTCCTCTATCTTCTCAATAGAAACTTCCTTTTTAGCCTTAACAGAATTAGAAATCTTTTTAACACTCTCTTTTAACTTCTTCTTGAGGAATCCGAACATTTTTCTCACTTCTGCAACTTTTCTATCTCATTCTGAAGTTTGACCAACTTGGGCAACAGTTTCTGTCCTTCATCAGAAATACCTTTCAGTTCCTTTTCTATCATATCTATTCTGTCATCCATTATCTTCACTGCATCCTTCATGGTCTTCTTTATCGCGACCCCGCTTCCAATCCCAACAAGAACATTATCTGTATCAGTGATGTTTCCAGAAACAAAATTCCCGCTTCCCACCGGAATAAACGCGTCTCCCTTTTTGGTTGAATCCAATTCTTCAAAAGCCATCTTTGTCTTTTGAAGTTCTTCCATCTTTTTTATCAACACGCCTTCTCTTTCCTGCAGCATCTGTATGTTCGACTGCATTAATTGGAATTGTATTGCCTTTTCTCTAAATTCATCTTCTTTTTTCATTAAACCACCCTTAGTACAATTTACCGCCTATCTTTACTTCTCTCTCTGGCTGTATTAGAACACAATTAGCATCTTTATCAGGGACACCGAGTGTCAAAACCTCTGACATGAAAGGTCCTATCTGTCTAGGTGGGAAGTTGACTACACACATCACCAACTTGCCTTTAAGGTTTTCTTTAGAATATAAGGAAACTAACTGAGCTGAGGATTTTTTTATCCCAACCTCTCCAAGATCTATTGTCAATATGTATGATGGTTTTCTTGCTTCTGGAAAATCCTCTACTCCAACTATCTTACCAACCCTGATGTCTAGTTTTTGAAAATCTTCAATTGTGGCCATAATATCACCTTTCAGGATTAAAAATCTCATCAACTCTTCCTAATTCAGGTCCAGTTGAACTCTCAGATACTATCATTCCGCTGCTATTAACTATTAGCCCTGCTTTTATAAATGGGCTTCCGTAGTTGATTGTTCCGATATCAACTCCCACCTTCAGTAACATTTCTATTTTTTTTAATTCCTCCTCAGTTGCTGCCCTGTGACATAGACAGCCGATGTTGGTTGCGACAGCTGCTGATCCGACAACCTCTAGCCCACCAACTGTTCCAACCTGAACTTCAACGCCAAGTGCATCCTGTATTTCTTTTTTGTACTTTTCCAGATATTTTGATATCAAACAGCCGTTGTCATTGCAGAGAATCAGATTACCATTAGCTGTGTGTTTTGATTTAATAATTTCGACATTTATTTTGAAAATTCTTTTTAATTTTTTTAACTCATTCTCTTCTATCATTTTAGTGATAACTATTCCGTTGCTGTTTCCAGTTGCAAATATTCCCAACAATTCTGTTCCTGCTATTGAGGTTGTTTTCACATTAACTCCTAGTGTTTTTTCAATTTTTTTGACGTTTCTAGGCTTTATTCCCAACAAACAATAATCATTAGTAGCAAAACCATACAGACCTACATTCTGGTCGCCGCGGAAACCTGTTTTTAAAAACTTAAAAGTCATGCAAGTGATTTTGTAGGGCAACTATTTAAATACTTCACTGCCAATTATACGCGTATGTTCGAACCAAACAAAAAAGTGCAGAGTGTAGATGAGAGTCCAATCAGAAGGCTGTTTGCAAAGGGAGGACCTAATACAGTAGATCTGAGCATTGGACAGACAGACTACGGACCACCGGAATTTGTCCATAAGGCAATAGACAAGGCTCATTACAGATATGGACCGACAGAGGGTCTCAAAAAACTAAGAGAAGAAATTGCCTTGAGGTACGGGGACCTATACGGCCTGAAAATAAACAGCGATAACGTTTTAATAACCGGAAGTGGAACCGAGGCGCTGTTTTCTATAGCCTCATCCTTCTTTGGGGGAAAGGTCTTGATTCCAAACCCTGGATTTGTTATGTATCCAAGTCAGATCAGATTGGTTGGTTCAGAAGTGGTATGGCTTCCCCATAGAAAAGAGAATAATTTCAAGATAGATGTGGATGAACTTGTTAAGATCTGTGAAAAAGAAAATCCAAGTTATATGATCCTTAATTTCCCTTCAAACCCAACAGGTTCTATCCAGAACAGGAAGAGCCTTCAGGAAATAGCTGACTTCTGCCAAAAGAAGGGAATAGGAATAATATCTGACGAGGTTTATGATCTGTTTACTTATGATGATAGAGATCATGCCTGCATGTCGCAGTTGACTGAGAATGCTTTGGTTGTTAACTCTCTCTCGAAAAGCATTGGTCTGTGCGGAAGCAGGCTCGGTTTTGTAATCGGTAAAGAGGAGGTTATTAAAAACGTAAAGAAAGCCCACCAACCAATAATGGCTTGCGCTCCCATAAAGCCACAGTATGGTGTAATAGCTGCTCTGGAGAACTGGGATGAAACAAAGAAATTCCTGAAAGGTAAAAGAGAGCTGTATCAGAAAAGAAGGGATTTTATGGTGAAGATTCTGAATATGATTGGTTTAAAATGTCATAAGCCAGAAGGTGCGTTCTATACTTTTC
Organism: Candidatus Aenigmatarchaeota archaeon; assembly: GCA_017609445.1. Taxonomy (GTDB): domain Archaea; phylum Aenigmatarchaeota; class Aenigmatarchaeia; order Aenigmatarchaeales; family Aenigmatarchaeaceae; genus JAFCDY01. Next base: position 13,232 of record JAFCDY010000001.1, read on the forward strand.
CAGACATAGGAAAATTCGGGATGAGCTCCTCTGAGTTCTCCAAATTGATTCTAGAAAAGGCTGACGTGAAGGTTGTAGACGGTGGCGGGTTCGGAAGTCTGGGAGAAGGCCATGTTAGGATTTCTTACGCAACTTCCGAGGAAAACATCAAGGAAGGGTTGGAGAGAATAAAAAAAGTTATTGAAACTATTTAGAAATCATCTTTTCTTTTTCCATAACATGTGAGCAACGAAAAGTATAATCAAAGACAGCACGTTGTCCATAGCTATAAATTTAGAATGGTTGCTTATTAAATGTTATTTCTTAGGCCTTGCCGGTTGTCTTCTGGTTCTCAGATCTCTTGGCCTGCTGCAGCTCTTTATCTGCTTTTAGCTTTTTCTCTTCAGGAATCTCAGATATCTTTTCTTTTATCTCTTCCTTGGAATCAACATCCAGCTTGACTTTCTTTCCTGTCTCATCTTCTATCTCTTCCTGTATTGACTTCTTCTTTCTCTCTTTTCTCTCTTCCTTTATTTTTTCTTTCTTTTCTTTCTTCTTGTCGGCCTTCTTTTTCAAAACATCCTTTGAAGGAGTCTTTATATCAACACCGATCAGTTCAGCATAAACAATATCATTCTCTTTGATAGCATGAATCCTCACTCTTCTGGGCGGCTTCTGGATTCCTCTCTCCCAGATTTTCTCATTAATAGACTTTCCTATCTTAACGTCTTCAGATTTCATGTGTTTTTTTAAGAAATTTCTGACTAAAGTAGTTGCTCTCTTGGCCCTCTTTTTTCTTGTTCCCTGAAAAACCTTCCTAAAAGGGACAGTAAATATTTTTTCGTCAGCCATATAATCACTCTGTCCTGTTTAATTGTTTCATATATTTAAAGGTAGCGTTACCTGAAGTATTTATAAACTAAAGATAAGTTTCCGTCTTCTGGGCATCTGTGAACCACTTCAAATTTGTCGCTCTGATCTAAATCTTCTCTAAAATCTGTCGGAAAATCGTATTGAGACCACAAAACATAGACAGGTCTTCCAGAATAATGCTCTTCTATGAGTTTGGTCATATCTCTGAACTCAGAAGTATAATAATGGTTTTCCATTTTGGTGTAATAATAAACAATCGGCGAGGAGTCTGTAAATATGACTGAATTGTCTTCAGATTCTCTGAGAAAAGCATTGGACTGAAGGAAGCATGTCGAGTCTTCTCCATGAGAAGTATAGTAAAGGAAATAAATTCCAGATAAAGCAGAGAGTATCAAAACAGTCATTGTTATGACAAACAGCGCTTTTTTGTATTTTAGACTATCCAGACCAATGGCAGCTATTATGCAAACAACTGGTGCTATCGGAAGGAAGTACCTATCTTCCTTATGAGACAGAGAGGAGAATATGATCAAGAATGCTATAAACCAGATCAGAATCAGGAGTTGATTGTGATTTTTAAATTTGAATTTCTTTATTATTTTGACTAAACCCACCAACAAAAGTATAGCAACAACAGAAAACATGACCACTGAATTTGTTACAAAGAAATGCCACGGTGAAGAAGCTCCCCAGTAGGAAGATGCCTTATATCCGTGGATGAATGCCCCAAGAGGGGTATCGTAAGAAGATTGACCATACAAAAACAATGGTGTTAATGTAAGCAACAAAACTATTATTGAAACACCAAGATATTTGTCCTTGAGAAATTTGAGATTTTTATTTTTTATCAAGAGATATATGAAAATGGTAGGAAGCAGAATAATGGCCGTGTATTTGGAAAGAATCGATAAGCCTATCAAAAGTCCAGTGAGAATTTTAAAGTTCACTTTCTTCTTTTCAAATCCCAACCAAAATGAAAGAAACGTCGCTGTAATTAATGTAGTCAGAAGAACGTCTGCAAGTATCTTGCCGCTGTATATAATGTGCAACGGGATGAAAGTCAGAAATAATGAAGAGTATAACGCTAGCTTCTTGTTGAACATTTTCTTGACCAATAAATATAACAAAACAACCCCAAGAGCTCCAATTGTCGGAATGAAGAAATCAAGAGCCACTGCACTTGAATTTGTAATCAAGTTGACAAAAGCTAGAGAATATGATAACAACGGCGCTCTGAATCCTGCCTTGTCCCACCAATCAGGATTCCTGTCAGCCCATTTGCTGAAAGTATAGTCAAGAGGACTATCCTTTAGATCGTATCCGAGGCTGGAATATACTGTCTCATCCCACCACTTCACTAAAGAAGCTTGGCTGGATATTGAGTTGACTATAAGAGCAAGAATGAACAACAAAATAATAACTTTATATCTCATGATACCAGTTTTAACTATATCTGGTTATAAAGGTTATTGAATGTTGAAGAAAATATTACAGATATTAGTTTCAATGGTTCTAATAATTGTAATAGTAGTCAACATAGGTGTGGAAAAGATTCTTAGTGTTTTTTCTCAGATAAATATTCTTCAATTGATCCCATTGTTTCTGATCTATCTAGCAATGAACATTTTGTTTTCCTTTAGATTGAGACGTTTATTAAAAAAACTAGGTCATAAATTGAGTATTTCCAAAGTATTCTTTGCTCACATGTTCGGGATGCTTCTGAGTGAAGTGACTCCTGCTAAAAGCGGCTACTTCTCAGTTTCACTTTCGCTAAAAAAGTTAAAGGTTCCTGTCTCGAGAACGCTTTCTTGTCTGGGAATAATTCACATAGGAGATTTCTTCATAAAGATTGTTGGTTCTCTGTTAGCACTAATAGTTTTATCGACGGTCCTGTTGAACATGACAAATTACGTTTTCCTAGGAATAGGAACAGCATTCGTTCTGATAATAATTGTATCTGCTTTTTTGTGGTCGGACAAAGTGGATAAATTGTTTTCACCGTTCAGAAGATTCAAAATCGGTGAGAAAATATATCAGGCACTGCCGAACATAAGAAAAAGTTCGCGCATCTTGAAGAAAGATCTAGTCTTTGTTGTAATGATTAGTGTTGTTGGTTGGCTGTTTCGGGGCCTGGAATGGTATTATCTTGGTTCTATCTTGAACATAGAACTTGGCTTCTTCATATTCTTATTACTGCATCCGTTATTAACTCTTCTAAACTTCGTTCCAATAACTCCAGCTGGAATCGGAATAATGGAAGGCGGAAGTGTTTTGCTGTTTACTTTCTTTGGCGTACCGCCTGAAGTGGCGTTTGCTTTCGCTATCCTCAGCAGGATTACAAATGCTTTTGTCGACCTAGTCGGAGTCAAAGATATTTTTAAGTTTTAGGTAAAGACATCTCCAGAAAACATCCCAGCTGTGCGTTATTACATTGACCTTTGTTTTTCCTTCCTTTCTGTCATAGAACTTGATGGGAACTTCGATTAGCTTGAAACCTTTTTTCTTGGCTTTCAATAGAAGCTCTGCGTCAAATGAAAATCCCTTTTCTTTGAGTTTCAATGAGTTAAAAACCTTTTTCCTTATCACCTTTAGCCCTGACTGGACATCAGATACATCGACTCTGATGAATATCTTCTGAAAAAGATTGAAGCCACAACTGACTATTTTTCTTATCAGTGGAAGGTTCTCGTGCGTCCTCTTACCAACCACAATATCAACTTTCCTGGATTCAAGAATTCTTGCCAACCTATAGATATCCTTTGGTGGATACTGAAGGTCAGAATCTATCATAGCCACTAGAGCATGCTTCGATTTCTTAGCACCAGCAATTATAGCTGATCCCTTTCCTCTTTCTTTTTTTCTGTGAATCAGTTTGACATTCTTGTGCTTTTTAGAAATTTTATTCACAACATCATAGGTTTTATCGGGGCTGTTGTCGTCAACAACTATTATCTCGCCTGTAACCTTATGCTTCCTGAAGTCGTTCAAAATAACATTAGTTATCTTTTCTATATTTTCTCTCTCATTGTATGTTGGTATTATCACTGAAATCTTCATAAAAACCAAACTTGAAAAAAAGTAGCTTAAACTTTCAGTTTTCCTCTTCTCCAGTGCTTTGTTCTGTGGACTCTGGTTCTTCTTGTCCTTGCTCTCTTGGAGAATCTTTTGAGATCAATCCATCTAGGAGCAGACTTCTTCTTCCTAGCTGCTATCAATCTCAGTTTTTTTGCAAGATATTTTGTGGCTCCCATATCACTTCTTCCTCTTTTTGACGACTCTCTTTATTTTGGTTTTCTTCTTGTCTGTTGTCAAGACACTCAAAATCTGCTTGAGTTTTTCGTCTGTAATAGATCCAGCGAGTTGCCCTGACTGATAAACTTGAATCAAGTATAATTCCAATTGAGCGGCGACCATTGAATTTGACATCCTCACCCTGCCGAGCCTCTCATAAGCATCCTTGGTGAGAATCTTCATCAGCAAAGATTTCTTTGCAGCCTCTAATTCAGCTGCTTCTTGTTCTTCATTCATTTGCTCACCTTATCGACAAGCTTCTGGCCCTTTGGAGTTATGATTCTTCCTCTTTTGGGTTTTTCCACTCTTTTAACAAATCCAGCTGATTCCAACTGCTGTAGCATAGTCCTTATTACTTTCCCGCCAGCCTTTGCGTGATGAGCTGGTTTGTGCCCTCTTCTTTTCTTACTGCCGAAAGCGTTTCTTAACCTCTGGACACCAACTGGACCATTAAGATAAATCTTTCTCATAAGAGCCGCAGATCTGATATACCACCAATCTGGCTGTGCAGGCGGCCTCTCTACATTGACTCCAGTTTTTATGAATAGAGACCAGTCTGGCTGTTTTATCTTATCTGTTTTCTTTAGCTCTTCTTTTAGCTTATTTATCGTGATGTCAGCTGTTACATTCTTGATCAAAATAACACCTTTTCTTAATAGGTTTATATACGTTTAAAAATCTTTGCATTTGCATTTTACACTTAAACATTTCTCGCATATCTTTACTCTGTACTTTTTTGATAGTTTTAGGATAAGCTGTTTGTATCTATTTTTCAGTTTTTCCTCCTCTGTCTTCTCGATCTGGTTGTTCAGTATTTCTATTCTTTCTTTTGCTATTTTTTTGTTCTCAAATCTTTTCTTTGCTGTATATCTCATAGTAAGAATTAGTTAGTTGAAATAAAAATGTTTAAGCTGGAGCAGCTGCCATATCATTCATATGATCTTCATAAGAGATAACAAACTCACCGACATCCTTTCCTTGTGATTTTAGTATGTTTCTTGTCAACAGAGACATGAAACCTTGGATACTGTTTTTATAGTTTTCCATCCATTGTGAATACTCTCCTCCAAATTCCGTGGTCGATAGTCCATTGGATACAAGATATGTCCCACCATATAGTTCCTCTAGTCCTCTATTCTCAAGACCCTTGTAAAGTTGACCTGCTATATACTCACCATTCTTAACCATACCACCATAACGCCTTAATATGAGTCTCATTTTTTCTTCAGGGTCTTCAGTATTATCCAGTTCTCTGATAAGAATATCTTTTATTTCAGGTGCTTTATCGACCTTGTTTAACAAGAAGTATCTTGTGGCTTTGTTTCTAGTTTTCTCATCACCATATTGTGCAATAACATTCTCCCAATTACCTGTAAGGGAAGTTATTGATGTTGGGTTAGTAATATCAGCTATCCCTATCAAGGCATCTGAAGATTTGAACGCAACCTTTCGCATGAACAATGTTTTCGGGTCTTTCCACCAAGTATCTTCTCCGGGGGTGTCAGTAACAGTATATGCTGCTCTAAAATCACCTAAATCAACTATACCAGCAAAGAGTTCTACTGAACTTGTACCTAATTTGTTTGATAAATCTCCACCAATCCTGGGATTTTCCCCTTGGACTACCCGAGAGAAAGAAGTCTTGCCACTATCTTTATCCCCATAGACTGTGATTCTAGGTTGGGCGTTTGTAGTTTTAAGTTGTGTCATTAAAAATCACTTAACCACTAACTAGTCATTATCTATCCTTACTATGTCCCTAAAACTTTAAATAGCTTTCTGGAAGAGTTAAGCGGTGGTTAACTCTTCTATGTCCACATCAATCCTATAAATCTCTCTGAGCCCTGTTTCATCATTGTGATGCTCGAACACCAATTGCCCATCATTGCTTATAGAAGGACTCGTCTGATCCCCAGGAAGTCTCAACACAACAACATTCCTACTCTTTTTATGGTAGAGGAATATCTCTCTGTCGTCATCAGGACCAACACCGCTCCAAACCCCAACATCTCTAGAATTGTCTGGATCGCCCTCATTATCAGCAGTATTAGTAACTGCCAGGACCCCCTGTAGACCCTTTGTATAGTGGAATATATCGTGTTGTCCGTCATTCTCACCATTAGGATGACTCGAGAAAAGAACATCGTCTCTATATACATCTGGTTTAGCGCGAGTATCACAATCCATAGGAATCCTCTGTTTTTGGTTGGTAGTAAGATTGTGTATGACCATGTAATTTGCTCTGTTCTCTCCGCTCAGTGATTCAGTTCTTGACATGCCCTCCAAATAGACCAGTGTGTCGCCGTGTACTGAGGGAGACCCCTGATTGATAATCTTGTCTTTGGGGACCCTCTTCATGGCTCCGGTCGCAGAATCAATAATCAAAACATCGAATTCTCCCAAGAAGTAGTCGGCAAAGCCAGCAACGACGACATCTGACCCAGGTGCTGAATCAGCCTTTCCCCTTGAGGTATAACCATCAGGACTGATAATTTCCCTCTGGCCAGTCATTGAATCTATGATCACTAATTGCGCTATGAGGTGGTCATCCCTTTCTTCGGTGAACCCAACACAGTCCCCACTCTCAGTTATTATCGGGTTCAACTTTTCTTTGGAGACATTATCAAACTCTCTTATATCGCCATTCTCATATATCAACACCCTATGTTTTCCTGAGAAATTTCCAAGGAATACGATCTGGTCACCGTGTTTCTGAATAGATGGACTAAAATAATCAGAACTGTTACCTAGACTTATTTTTTCTAGAGCCTTGAAAAGATGTGACTGGCTTGGATGTATTGAAAGACTCGTTTCGTTTGCACTAGTCTCGTTTGAGGCGGTGGTATTGTTCTGGCCATAATTAAGAATTGGTGGATCGACGTACATTACTTTATGTATAACACAAGCACTTGCTCCGGATAATGCCATAATACCGGCCACTGTCAAACATTTCCCAATGTCACTCATAGCAGCAGAATCCATTGGATAATAACCTTGATCCAGACATTCAAGATGTCGTTGGTTCTCTCTCAGCATACTCATCATTTTTCTGTCAGGATCACGTTTCATTGCAGCTTCTATTGCACTTGACATTATTCTTCTTTTCCTTATTTTACTGGGTTTCATCAGATGTTTTTTTTTCTAGCTTCATTGGCAAGACGCCCCCTTCTCAATCTCACTCCCCTAGATGGAGGGGGGCCATAAATGGAGAGTTGTCTCCTTGATTCGTAATCAGAACCCTTTCTGTGTTTAGGTTCTCTGTAAATAGTCCTATGTGCTCTAGAATCATTCCTGAGATAATCCGGCGCCATATATCTTATTTCTGTCCAAAAAGAATATAAATGGTGCGTCGTAGGGGATTTGAACCCCTGTCATCAGCTTGGAAGGCTGAGATCCTAGCCACTAGACTAACGACGCTTAATCCATATCTAACCTAAGAATTATTTAAAACTATTTCAACCAGTCCTTAAACAAAGAACTTGATTCCTTTACAGTCCGATAGAACCAGCTTCCTTTCTTTTGTATCTCAGTCATGTCCCTGATTCTGTCAACCAACAACGTAATGGTTTCATCGTCTTCTAATTCGTTCAGAGGAGTCAGGCTGACATCAGCAACAACAGGATTTTTTAAGTTCAATACAGAAACCTTTGCCCATTCTGTATCCAAAACCCGCATAATTTCCAGAGCAGTGGATATCAGTTTTTTGTTCAGCTTAACTCTCTTTTTAGCTTTCTTAAATTCAGAACCAACTATCTTTTTAGTAACAAAACCAGCAACCTGGTTACCAATTACATAAATGTCAATCAACTGGGCTTTTGGGTTGTATTCCTCGACAAATATCTGTTTTTCCAGTGCTTGCAATGCGTCTATCATCGTCTTGGCTTCTTTTTTGCTGTAAGCCAACATCACTCCTCTCTCTTCAGACCTGACCAGAACCGGAAAATCCAGATCGTCGAAAGCCCTAGAAGCAGATTCAGAAGTGTTTGCCAAACAGACCTTAGGAACATTTAATTTAGACTCAGCCAACTTATTCAAAAGAGATATCCTGTTGGAAGCTATTAAAAAGGATTTGGCACTCTGCGTCTTGAACACACCTTCGGAAAGATTGCTGAGAATCAGATGAGTGTATATGTACTTCTTTCTCGGGACATCGACCAGAACACAGTCAAAATCAGAAAGATCTCTTTCCCTGTACTTTGCAGTTATCTTTTCTCCTGAGCTTATGAGTCTTATGTTGTCAATAGGAACATAGAGAACAGAATCAAATTTTTTCTTGGCTTCTTCCAACAGCCCCACATTTTTCTTTTTGTCGCCTATTATACATAGTTTCATTTTTTAGCCTCTTCGTAACAGAACTTTGCAATTTTCTGGGCCAGATTTTCGCCAGTGGCTTTTTGTATTCCAAGCAAACCAGGATTGATATTAGCCTCAATTATCTGGGGACCGCTTTTGCTCTCCATCATGTCAATAGCACATATTTTGGCACCAAGAATCTTCGCTGCCTTCCTAGTCATTTCTTCTTCCTCATCATCTAGCTTGTAGGTGACAGCCTTCCCCCCGGCCTTTACGTTTGCTCTTGTCTCTCCCTTCTTGGCAATTCTCTTCATTCCGATTATCTCATCCCCAATCAGAAATCCTCTTATGTCTTCTCCTGCTCCCTCAATAAATTCCTCAAGAAGAATATCTTGTTTCAGCTCATCCAGGGTCTTAACTACACTCATGGCAGCCTGTTTGCTTTCCAAAAACATGACACCTTGGCCGCCAAATGAACTTACCAGCTTGATTATCCCAGGAAATTTCATTTTCTTTATTAATTCTTCAGCTGATTTCTGGGAAGCAGTGTAAAATGTCTGAGGCACAGGCAAGCCGTGTTTCCTCAATTCAAACAAGGTTGAGAATTTGTTATGGGCAACAAGTATGGTTTCAGCATTATATGGTTTCGGTGTTCCGATCTTATCAAAGAACTTAATTACATGGTAGCCAAAGTTCGCTCTCTTAGAATCTATTCTAGGTAAAAGATAATTATAATCGATCAACTCTTTTCCGTTATAGGTTGCCGAAGGGCCATCTGTATTGATGACAACTTCTTTTATCGGAACAATGTCAACCTCCTTGAATAGTTTTTTGGCTTCCTCGTGAATCATTTTCGAGCTCTGCGAAATACCTTTTGGGCACAGCATCAAAAGTTTCATTTCTTCACCTTCAAGAGATTTGACTTTTCCACATCAACAATGAAGTTGGATTTTATCACATCCCTTCCAATCAGAACCTTTTCAGGAAATATCGATCTGTCCTGTATATTTACCAAGGCCTTCAGCTTCTTGCCGCCTATCTCAATAACTGCTTTAGCCATCGGCCTTCTGCTGGGTTTCCTGCCCATACTGGCTGACTTGACATTAACCACTTTAACAATGGGCCCTATCTGAGCCTCGGCAGCTATTGAGGGATCAACTGAAGTCCCCCTGGCACCAGTGTCAAATTTAGCCTTAGCAACCACAGATCTTCTCCCTCTTACTTTGACTTTCTCAAATAATCCAACAACTTTCTTTGGAATAGAATCACCTCACTTTACCTGAATTTCCTTTTTCAGCAATTGCGAATTTGGTATCTGGATTTCCATGTCCCCTTTCTTCAGGATTGTGTAAATAAAACCAACGGATTTCACCCTGCCTTGAATGTTTCCAAACCTGACCCTGTATCCTTTCTGCAACAATCCGCTGTTCTGGATGTAAATACCAGCAAATATATTCGGAATTATGTCTTTCATTCCAAGGAGCAAGAACAAAACAATTGCCAACATAACTATACCAAATCCAACAGTCAGGATGTTGATGTAAACATTTAAAACATTCAGGGCTATGATGACAGCGAAAATAAAGATCAACACCTTTACTATGAATGATGAAATTGAAGCTATCTCGTTTCTCCCTCCCTTCTCTACATTCAGCCTGCCTACAAAATTAAATGCTATCTTTGATAGTATATCTCCGGTGATCAAACCAGCTATCAGAACTATGATTCCTAAAACCACCCTTGGTATGTATGCCGCAGCATCAATGAATATTTGTGTCAAAAACTGCTGTCCAAACAGTGTCTGCAGGGCGGCTGCAAAAAATATCAGGTAGAATATCCATTTGATCAGGTCGCCTATCAGGTGTGATACAGATGACTTGTAACCTATTTTTTGTAGGCTCTCATCAGCTCCGGTCTTTGCAGTTACTTTAGTAAAACCTGCAGCTGAAAGAACCCTCACCATTACTTTTTTGAATATTTTTCCAAGTATGAATCCTATTATTATGAATGCGGCAGCTGTTGCTATTTGGGGGAGAACTGAGTAGATATTCTGAGCAATTAAGTTAAGACCAGTCCAGCCTTCTTCCAATGATGTAGCAAATATATTTGCCATAATGACCATCTATAACTTGTATCCAAGCTTTCTTAAAAGCTCTTTTCTCTCTCTTATATCTTTATCTGTTTCTATCCCCTTGGGTTTGGAGCCGTCTATTACTCCAAGTATCCCTCTTCCCTGTTCGCTCTCAGCTACGATAACTTCTAGTGAATTGGCTGTTGCACAATGCACAGTACATACCTCTTCCACGCTTTTTATGGCTTTCATAACCTGTATTGGCCATGTGCCTCTCAGAAAAATTATCACAGAGTGTCCGCAACCTAATTTTTGGGCTTCGCCCACAGCTGCATCCACTAGTTCCTGTTCTGTTCCTGTTTTTCTTATTAGACATGTCCCTGAAGCTTCACAAAATGCTAATCCAAACTTTATCTCTGATACTTCGTTGACCAGTGCGTTGTGAAGATCTTCAACAGTTTTTATGAAATGTGAAGTTAGTAGAATTGTATTGCAATCTTTTGGAGTTTCTACTTTCACTAATTCGGTCTTCATAGTATCACCATGGTGGGGCCAGAGAGATTCGAACTCCCATCAGCTGGTATCACCATTTCACTAATCAACATACCAATCTTGCTATCATCGGCAAACGCCTCAAAGCTCCAGCAAAAATTCTGGAGCCAGCCATCCTGCCTGGTTAGACTATAGCCCCATATCCCTAATTTAGGAGATGTCTTCTTAAATATAAAACTGTTCTAAGAAGAGAGCAAGTTTTTTGCCGCCTCTCTGATGGATTCTTCAGAATTATGTCTAGGTTTCCATCCCAATCCTTTTATTTTGTCTATTGATAGCCCCATTTTCGGAACATCTCCAATCCATCCTCGCTTTCCGCCAGTATAGCTGAACTTAACGTCTTTTAATTTCATTTCTTCGACCACTATTTCCGCTATTCTGGTGACATTGGTGCCGTCTTCAGTACCAATATTGAAAATATTCACAGGATCTTTAGAATTTTTTACTGCAAAAAGCATTGAATCCAAACAATCGTCCACAAGCATATAGGACTTTGACTGCGATCCGTCACCAAGTATCTCAAGTTCCTTGGAATTTCTTTTCAGTTTATTGATAAAATCAAATATAACGCCATGAGTACTCCTGTTACCAACAATATTCGCGAACCTGAATAACCACGATCTCATCCCAAACGTATAGCAATAAGAAGATATCATGGCTTCACAGGACAATTTGGAAGCTGCATAAATTGATATCGGTAGCAACGGCCCATAGTCCTCTGGCGTGGGTATCACTGTTGCTTCGCCGTAGATAGTTGATGTTGATGTGAATACTATATCTTTGAGGCCAGTCTCTCTCATGGCCTCCAACAAATTGTGAGTGGCTATTATGTTGTTTTCGAAATGTGTCTTAGTATTTTCTGCTCCACTTCTGACATCGGGGTCTGCGGCAAGATGATAGACAATGTCATGGCCCTTTAGCGATTCTTTTAATTTGTCAGGGTCTCTGAGATCAGCTTCTATGAAGTGGAAGTTTGCTTTTTCAAGGTGATTTTTGAGAAATTCCTTTTTTCCAGAACTCAGATTATCGTAGACAGTAATCTCATTTCCTTCTATAAGTTTGTCTACTAAATTACTTCCTATGAAACCTGCGCCACCAGTTATAAATATTTTCATGTTATCACCTACACTTTCCAATCGAACGAAAATCTCTTTGAATTAACCAAACCCATGAGAAAATTATAAAAATACATTGTAGAGAATACAGGTAAGTAGAAATAATAATAGATAAGATACTCTAGAGGGTTGAATCTAAACCCTAGCTTCTTGGACAATACGTAAAAAACCAGAGCAGACAAGGCATACATTGCTACGAATAAAAGAACGTTTTTAAAAACCATTGCAGTTGTCAAACTAATTACAAAAAATGGTATTGCACCTGAGAAATTCAGTAGTTGAAGCAACATAAACATCACTGTGATAGTCTTTCCAAATATTGTATCCAATAAAGGAAGGGCGAGTAATAAGGTGAGCGTTGGCCAGAAGAAGTAAAGTAAAACAGAAAGAAATAATCTGGGGGTTCTTTTCGGTATTTCCGAATAATCTTTATGTCTCTGGATGACATGACGTCCTGTCCCAAATGCCCATCTTCTTCGTTGTTCCAACCATCCTCTCCACGTTGAGCTTGATTTTGTATAGATTTCTATATTCTTTGCCATCTTAAACTTCATGTCTTTCATATAACTGTCAAGAGCTAGTTCTAGATCTTCAGTTATAACGGGTTTGAAGCCACCAATTTCCTCAAATGATTTCTTTTTCATCGCAAAAGCAGCACCACACAACCAAAAAGCAGATCTTTGAGACGAGAACAGTAATGAAACTATGTTACCAGTAATGTAATCATATTTGACAATTTTAGAAAGGAACGAATCCTGAATTATCTTTTTCTTTATGTCTAATATATCTACATCTTTTATCTGTTCTGCTACTTTACCGATGAATCTTTTTGATTTGCTCGGAATTATTATATCAGAATCTAAAAACAAAAGAATATCACCATGGGCACGTTTGGCAGCAGCATTCAGTGCATTAACTTTGCCAATTCTTTTCTTATTAAATATAAACTTAACATTTTTCTTGAACCTCTGAGAAAGTTTCAGAGAAGATTTTGTAGGCTCGTCTATTGTAACTATTATTTCTTTATTCTGGTATGGATCGCTTGAGATTCGTTTCAAAAGGCCTTCTAACAAGTCTGTCTCCCTCAACACTGGTATCAGAATACTCACTCTTTCCATAAAGATTATTTTCAAAACCTTGGTTTATAAACCTTGGGTTTTCCAGATTATGGAGCCGAGGGAGGGATTTGAACCCCCGACATGCTGCTTACAAGGCAGCCGCTCTACCGGGCTGAGCCACCTCGGCATGTTAAGATTTATATTAGTTCTTTTCTTAAATACTTAACCATATGTCAAGACCAAAGATATCTGTTGTAGTGTGTACAAAAAATGAAGAAAAATATATAGGAGGCTGTCTAAGAAAACTTAAAAAGCAGAGACTGTTACCTGAAATAATAATTATTGATGGACACTCAAAAGACAAGACTCTGAAGATAGCCAGAAAATATGCTGACAAGATAAAGTTTGATAATAACAAAGGACTGGCGGATGCTAGAAACATCGGGTGGAAATCAGCAAAAGCAGATATTGTCGCTTACTGTGACGCTGATGCAAAACCGCCCAGACATTGGACGAAAAATATTTCTGAGCTTCTGGAGAAGTATGACGCTGTCTCTGGTCCATTTGAACCTTATGACGGTGCATTCAAACAGAAATTTGGTTTAAAACTGTGGGCTGACCTTATACCAAGGTTAGCGTCTGTGTTTGGATACAACTCAATCTGGGGAGCAAATATGGCCTTTAGAAAATCTCTTTTGAGAAAAGAGCGCTTTAAGAAAAAGTTCTTAGAAGATTACGAACTCGGAAGCAGGTTGCGAAATAAGAATTATAGAATTAAATTCACATCAAAAGTCAGAATAAAAGCATCTTCGAGAAGATTCTTCAAGAGTTTTCACAGGCTCTGTTTCAAAGAATACGTATTGAACGCAATCAGAATAAAAAGGCGTAGGGAACCCAAGTTAGATTATTGGAAATGATGGTATCGGAGGAGTACAGTAAATAGATAGTACAATGCCTCTTTTAGTCTATTGGGTGGACTAAAATAAATTGATTTGTATTCTTTGGAATATGATTGAGAAGATAGTTAGTATGATTTAGAATTTTTCCATATAGTTAGGAAAATGATGAGAGCTAGTACAGCAGCTAAAAGGAGCAAACTAACACCCATTCTAAGAAAGATATTAGATCCAGCGAGTAAAAACGTGTCCTGTAGAATAATTAGAAGTAGACCACCAAGAATACCACCAGCCAATACTTCTTTATGAAATATATCACCAATCCCATCTAATGGAAGCGCACCTCCATTTCGACCCCTTTTTATACCAACTTTACCTTCTTTCGTGATTAGTATTTTTTGTGAAATAATCTTTTTCGGAACCGTTTTTGTGAACTGTAAATTTCGGAACGCAGGCAAAGTTTTAGCTTTTTCATCACCTACTTTCTCTTTGTCCCATCGATATGCTTCTTCAAA
>JAFCDY010000035.1 GCA_017609445.1 Candidatus Aenigmatarchaeota archaeon
ATAAATCTGACCTCAAATTTCCCGCAAGGTTTATATTTGGGAAGGTACATTTACGTATCACATGCGGTGATGATATGAAGTTAAGCGAGACTGACAAGAAACTATTGAATGTCATTCAGGAAGATGACATGGGTGTGGCAAGGGTATCCAAAGTAGCCTCTAGAGTCAAGCTGTCAACATCAACTGTAAAAACAAAACTAAACAAGTTTGAAAAACTAGGAATCATCAAGGGTTATTCTGCTATCATCGACCCATATAAGGTCGGAAAAAAACTTTTGGCATTCAAACTGGGAAGAAAAAAATTCGACAAATCAGAAGACCTTGACGTCATTGGTAAGAAACTTGCTTCTATGCCGGAAGTACAGGAAGTCTATTATGCCGTTGGTAATTGGAACTATATCATTAAGTTCAGAGTCAAGGATGAAACCGAGTTCACAAAAGTCGCTCCAAGGATTGGGATCATGTTAGATGTCTGTAAAGGATTGATTGCTCCTAGATGCTTTAAAGAAGATTACAAGATACATGTAGATAGTACTGATCCAGATTTAAAGTTGAAGCCAGTTGACAAGAAGATCCTAAATATAGTACAAGAAAGTGATATGGCAGCTCCAAGAACAACCAAAATAGCTCACAAAATGAAGTTACCACCTTCTACAGTCAATACGAAGATAGAGAAGTTCAAAAAATTGGGTATCATAAAAGGGTTCTCAGCTGTGATTGATTCAGAAAAACTCGGCAGGTCAGTTGTTGCTTTCAAGTTCGGTGCAAAGAAATTCAAAAATACTTCAGACCTTGAGAAAATTGGGAAAAAGTTGTCTGGTATAAACAAAGTGCAGGAGGTATTCTTCTTGGTCGGTGAGTGGGATTATATAACAAAAATGAGAATCAAAGACGAGGAAGAATATGCCAAGGTTGCGCCCAACATAGCTATTTTAGTAGATAGATGCGAGGGGATGATCGCGCCAAAATGTTTCAAAGAATCTAGGAAGATTATTGTCAGATGACATTAAGCTGCTGTTATTCCATATCTTTCTTCTAATTCTTTCATCTTTTCCACATCACCTGATGTTGCAGCTTCAACATATTCCCCTGTGTCTTTACATTGTTGACACCCGACCCCTGTTCCGTCTTCAAAGAGTTTTCTAATCATCTTTTTTGCAGACGTTTCAGGTACCCTACGATCATTCAGGTAGAGACTAATTGTAGCTCTACATTGTCCATGATATTCACTTTGTTCAGGCTCCTCTGAATTTAAGGCCAACCTATTTTTTTGCTGAATAAATAAGAGATGAGTCATTTCCAATGAAAACGGACAACCACCATATGTTTCACACATTAGTATCACCTTCTAATAGTAAGTATGTTATATGTTATACTTAATTCTATCTCATTTTTATACGAAAAAGATACGTTTTTATAATAAAAAACCGTACAATATACGTATGTTAAAACTAAAGGATGAAGACAAAAGACTATTAAATCTGATACAAGAAGAAGATATGGCTGTAGCCAGAGTGGGAAAAATAGCAAAGAAACTAGGGATGCCCATTTCTACCGTCAACACCAAACTGAAGAAATTTGAAAAAATGGGCATAATCAAGGGGTTTTGTGCTGTTCTTGACCCAGAGAAACTAGGAAGAGGATTCCTGATCTTTAATCTGTCTAGGGCTGCTCTTGATCCAAAATTCAAGGTAGAGACAGTAGGCGACAAGTTGGCAGTCATACCAGAAGTAGAGGAAGTCTTCTTTACTGTTGGCGAATGGGACTATATAACCAAATTAAGAGTTGCTAACAAAGAGGAGTATACCAAGGTGATACCAAAAATAGCTAGGCTGATCACACATGGGAAGGGTATTATGACCACAAAGTGTTTTAAGGAGTCGCATAAAATATTGGTTAAGTGATAACATGAAAATATTAAGTATTTGTGGCAGTCCGAGAAAAGGCAATACAGAGTTTATGCTAAGGACGCTTCTTAAGAGTGCAGAATATAGTGGAGCTGAAACTGAGTTAGTTCTCTTGAGAGAAAAAGATATAAAATTTTGTGATGGTTGTCATGCTTGCAAAGGTGGAAGCGGAAAGTGTTCAATCAAAGATGATATGGACGAAATAAGAGATAAACTTTTGTTAGCTGATGTGATTGTTTTTGGTTCCCCAATCTATTATGATTGTGTAACGGGCCTTCTGAAGAATTTTATAGACAGAATTAACCCACTATACACAAAACTCAAGGGAAAGAAGTTTGCATTTGTTATAGTTGGTCAGCTTAAAGGCAAAGACGGAGAGGTTTCTAGAAAATTTATTATTGATTTTCTTAAGAACATTTCAGATATACATGAGATGAACTTCATTGGATATGTTTATGGGATATCTGTGGACCCCGACGAAATCTCCAAAGACGAACAAGTAATAAAACAACTAAAAAATCTTGGTAAAAAAATCACTCAACAGTAATCCTATTTTCTTCCCAAGTTTTGAACAATACTGGACAGCTTCCGAAGTAGTTTCCACCTTCATGACCTTTTTCGAAAGCTTCTAATTCCCGTGCTTTTTTCCTCCTAATATCAAGTAGCTCATCCCAGCAATCTTTCAGAGATTTATCTCTCACACTACCCACAACAATTTCACCAGGAATATCGCAAGATCTTCCCAAATCGTCAGCCATAACACGACCATCGTTTTCAATATATATCCCGGAAGTAATGTAACATTTTTTATAAGTATAATTGAGTTCGTAACCCATTATCCTGCCGCCTAGATTTCTCACAACTTCCCATTCTTCTTGGGTCAGCCTCTCGTCAATAAAACCATCGGTTACTGCTCTGCCAGCTGCTACTATGTTGCTAACCCTTGGTTCAATATTCTTTTCATTACAGAATTCAAAAAAACCATTAAAACAATCCTTTTCTAAAATTGATCTTGCTAAAAATGTCATTGCTGAAAGTCTAGTTACCCTGCGATCAATGTTATCTTCAATTACATTTCCATATCCAGCATCCAAGAGATTATAGAGACCGTCTAACATCTTCTGGTAGAGCGGTTTTCTAACTATAGCTTCATATACATTAGAATCAAATCCAAGAACCTTTACAACAGGAGAGACGTCATTTTCAAACAATAACTCTGCTCTTTCCTTTGTTATAAGGGTTGCATTTGTGTCTAGTATAGTTGTCATTCCCTTACCACCAGTATAAGCAACGAATGCTTCAAAACTCTTGTCAAGGAAAGGTTCGCCTTTCCCACCTATATGAATCAGTCTGGCGCCCAAATCATATGCTTGATCAATTACACTAACCAGAGTATCATAATCCATTTCATTTGGGTCTGGTCTTCCAGCGCTAACGTGGCAGGAACTGCAGTTAAGATTACATTCACCTGTCAGATTAAGAGTTACAACAGGTAGCCTGCCTTGTTTATAAATCTTCCAAATGTCTGCGTCTTCTCCTTTTAAGACCAAAGGAGAACCATATGTAGATTTATTCATATTTACTATTTTATAGTGATAATTTATAAATCTATCTATTTGGTCAAGACAATAGAGAAAAAGATTAAAAATCTAGAAAGGAGTGACCATCCCTTCTCCAGGGCTTTCTCTCTCTTCAGGCACAGCAGGAGTTGTTATGTGTTTTATGAGTACTACGTCCCCTATGTTCTCAACAAGCTGATAGGGGATAACAACACCCTTCTTACCGCCGACAAGAGAGGATAGAAATGAACCTCTGGAGGCTTCCACTATCAGCGAGTCCAATCTGAACTTTGCCAGGTTGATTTTTACGTCTGCTACTTTTCCAGCGTAAACTCCTTTTGTAGTGAAAACATCCTTGTTAAACATCTCTGAGATGTTTTTAACGGTTATTGCCATTTTATCTCCTCCATAATCATAATTTACTTAATAATAAATAACGAAAGCGGTATATAAAACTTTAGGAGTAATTTAGACTATGTCGGGGTCGCCTAGCCTGGTAGGGCGCTAGCCTGCTAAGCTAGTTTCCTTATGGATTCCTGGGTTCAAATCCCAGCCCCGACGCCACTTATTGTTAAGGGGGGCATTAAAATGAAAAAGAACAAGTTCACTCTAAAGGGTGCCTATGACTTTGGCTGGTCAGGACTAAAGGCAAAAGCTTACACTGATAGAAAGACATTCAAAAACGCGTCAGCTGCTGTTTTCGAGGTAACCGGAAGCCACGGGAAAGTAAAGACAAAGGTAAGCGACAGGATCTATTATGTTCTCTCTGGAAGGGGCGAATTTATAATAAAGGGAAAGAAGTTTTCTGTCAGGAAAAAAGACGTTGTTATTGTTCCGAAAAACACGCCGTATGACTATAAAGCAAAAAAAGGAAGCAAGTTAAGATTATTTTTAGTTCATGTCCCAGCTTATGATCCAAAAGGAGAGATTCAATTAGAGTAGGGCCGGTGATCTAGTCCGGTATGATGCCACCCTCACACGGTGGAAGTCGGGAGTTCAAATCTCCTCCGGCCCACCACTACTCTTGGTGGTGAAATGATTTTGTACTGGAGAGATGTTCATTACAAATTATGAATAAACTCGATGAACTGCTTGAAATCGCCGAAAGATATGTCCAGGAAATAAAGAGAGAAACAGACAATCCTGGAGAATTCCTGACAGTTGTTTTCCATATCATGTCAACTGCCCAGGCAATAAGCATCTCTGAGTTCCTGAAAGACTAACTTTTTAATCCAAAAACATTCTATCTTCCTTATGAAGGACGAGCACAAAGGCGTACTTGCAGTATTCTTCTCAGCGATAATCTGGGGATTTATCTATATATTTAGTACAATATTCGTGAAGATGAACATATCCCCAATAGAACAAGTTTTTTTCAAGTCACTGTTCGCAATACCAATGCTCATTCCAATACTTTACTATAAGGGTCTTCTAAAGATACATAAACAACATCTGTCCTATCTCTTTATTTTCGGGTTTTTTATGGCAATAGTAACGTTTTTTGAATTCTCTGCGGTTGGTGTTGGCACACCAGCAGCAACGACCAATTTCATAATAACATCATTTCCCCTGTTCACCATAATATTCTCCCATTACCTTCTTAAGGAAAGAGTCTCAATAAGAAAGATTGAGAGCCTCTTTTTCGTTTTACTGGGCGTTTTTCTCATAGCCCAGCCGTGGACAGCAAACACTCTTAGAATAATAGGAGTATTATTTGCGCTTCTAGGCGCTTTGGGAAACGGTTATTACATTGTGTTTGTTAAGAAACTAATTGAAAAATACCATTATTTAACAATATTATTTTGGGCAAGTGTGTTTACGTTTGTCTCAACTCCCATAATCTGGATCCTCTCGTATTTGTTTAACCCCTTTACTTCACTATTCACATTCAGCTTCAATCTGACAGCTGAATCTATCATTCTACTACTGCTCTTTGCATTTCTCTATAATGTGTTAGCCTATCTATTGATAATGTACGGAACAAAATTCCTCCTCCCATCCAAAACATCGTTAATACTCTCCTTTGAGTCTGTTTTTGCACTAATATTCGCATTTATCATCTTAGCTGAGGTTCCAGATATCTTTCAGTTAGTTGGTGGTTTGTTTATTCTCATCGGAATCTGGATAATAGCAATTAGAAAGAAAACAGTAGAGAAAGAAGTAAAAAATATTATACATCACATACATCGTTCAAGGCACAGATAAGCATTTTAAACCCAAACCACATTTAGTATCATGTCATTACAAGAACACGCAGAAGAAATGAGTATAAAGAAAATAATGATCACAATGATGCTGTCTGCCCTCGGGTTCATAATCGCATTTCAATGGAGGGACGTAATAAAAGAAACTATTGAGTTGTTTGTTCCGGGTGGAGAGGGGCTCATATACAAATGGATAGCGGCCTTTGTGTTCACGCTAATAGGTGCGTTGTTAGCTATAATTCTTGTCAAGCTCCAGAGGGTGAATATAATTCCAGACAAGTATGAGCCGCACAAGAGACTTCTAAAGAAGAAAAAATAAGCTTTATAAGATTCTGGGTGATAATAGGTTTAGACGCCCCCATCGTCTAGTCCGGTCAAGGATCTCAGCCTTTCGTGCACAACGAAAGATTAGAGCGAAAGCGATGATAGCGGAGAAAGCTGATGGCGTGGGTTCAAATCCCGCTGGGGGCACCATTCACTTCTCTCATAGTAGCCAAGACAGTTCCATTGCTCATGACTTCTAAAGTTTTGCACCCTCTTTTCTTTCTCTCAAATCTGATCCAGTCCACAGATCTGAATGCTCCTTCTAGTTTCTTTTGATTGTTTCTTATGGAAGGTAGACTGACAACAAGATTGTCTTTAATATCATATTGTGTTAGAGAATGGTCTGTTAACACCGAGGCAACATACACCATAGCTGCAGACAGTACGCTTAGATTTTTTTTAGAACATAATCCACCAAGAACACCCTCGTGGTATAGGAAATTCCCATCAATAAAATCTTTGATAGTTCCAACTGATTCAAAACCAACATTAGACAAATGTGCAATTTGCTTTTCAACCACACCATAAATATCTGTTTCTATCCTGAGACTGCTTTTCAGATTTTTATTCATTACCTGTTGACGAACACTATATTTCCCTGGTATCTTCCTTAAGAGATAGCTACTCAGTTTATTTCTGGTTTCATTAGGAACACCTATACCAGCCGTGTCAAAGAAAGACACCTTGAGTAAAACATTGAGATAATACCCAATGCCGCCCATCTTACAAATCTCAGATTTTGTGTCCCCATTTGAGTGGTAG
>JAFCDY010000036.1 GCA_017609445.1 Candidatus Aenigmatarchaeota archaeon
AGAAATCAGCTCTTCCTTTACCCCGTCCTCCCCGATCTTTTCCAGCTTGTCAATTGACCTAAACACTTCGAAAACTTCTTTTATCCCTAGAGAAATAACAAAGTCCTCGATTATCTTTCTGTTATTAAGCCTGATCTTGAAATCCTTGAATCCTAATTCTTTAAACACGTCACAGGTAGCAGCAATTATCTCTGCATCTGCCCCTGGCCTATTACTACCGACTATGTCAATATCAGCCTGCCAGAATTCTCTATATCTTTTTGCCTGAGGCTTGTCATATCTCCAGACCCGCCCGACCTGATATCTTTTGAATGGTTTCGGAAGGTTTGGATTGGAAACAATAAATCTTGCCATTGGAACTGTTAGATCAAACCTCAGTCCAATCTCACGTCCGCCCTGATCCTTGAACCAGTAGATCTCTCTTTTTATCTCCTCTCCGCCGCCACCTTTTTTAGCTAATAATTCAAACGACTCAAGAGCTGGGGTGTCAAATGGCTGATATCCCCACTTCTCGAACACTTTCTGAATTATATTCAAAACATAATTGCGTTTAACCATTTCTTCTGGTGGAAAATCCCTCATGCCTTTTACTGTTTGAAACATACTATCACTTAATTATTTTGTTCGGGTTCTTTATTAACATTTGGTTTATCTCCTTCTCAGTTATACTGTTCTTCATTAAGACTCTTATGAATTTCTCAAGCTCTTCTGACGGTGAGCCGCTAAATGTCTGACCCACATCTGACGAGAGTATGAATCTGTCTGCTCCAATGTATTTTATCTGTTCTACTATTTTCTCTATAAGGATCTTGTCAATTGTACACATTGCAACCGATATTTCTATGAAAGCTCCCAGATCTGCAAGCTCTTTTTGTTTTTCTATTGGCATGTCTATTAACTGATAGATCGGATGAGTGACTATAATTTTTTCAATTCCAAATTCTGTGGCTCTCTTTATCAACAATTCAGATTCTTTCCACGAGATGTGTCCTGTAGCCAATATGCACCCATATTCTTTAATCGTCTTCAACATCTCTTTCAGTCTTTTGTTATCTCTTATCTTGATCCCCCTGACTTCAGATGATAACCTTGGGATGAAGTCTCTTTTATTCACCCATTCCGGAGTTATCTCATATTTATTTTTTTTGAGGAAGTTTTCTGCATTTATTGTTGGAAACCACACCATGATAACATCATCTGACTGTTCTGCCGCAATCCTCACTGCATCTGGATTTAGTCCACCAACGTAATTATTGAGTGTGATTGATCCGATCATCTTTATTTTGTATTTGTCTCTGATGTTACTGATTGAAGTAACGGTCGGGAAAAAGTGTGACTTAGCACAGACGCCTTTCAGCTTCCCATTCTCGACTTTAGATAATCCTTCTACTGTAAATTTTCTTGGTATAATCTCCGGACCTACGTGGACGTGGAGATCAACTGACTTTCTCAGTATAGATTTTATGTTCACGACCCATCCTCCCATTTGCTCACAATCCAGGGAAACACAGGAGTGTCTCTCAGATATATGACTGGTAAAGGCCCATCACAGTCATCCTTTTCAAAACTTCCGAGGCTTATTTTGATTGGTCTGAAGACCTCATCAATGAGAATCCCTTCTGTGAGCCTCTCAATTGTATAGTCTCTGGCAGCTTCCTCTGAATTTCCCTGTGCCCATCTTTCTGCACCAAAGACTTTTCTAGGATCAATCTCAGGGATCTCTATACTTGATTTTATTTCTTGATATCTTTCTCTCTCTTCTCTGATAATCTCAGAATATGGTTTTATCTTGACATCAACTTTATAGTTGTCTTCTATGTCTTCTACGTAAGACGTCAGCTGTTCTATGAATTGTGTTACAATACCTGTATCCCACCCGTCAATATCTATTGCATAATAATCAGCTGGCATTATTATCAGCTTGGGTATTGATCTTTTTTCTCCTATGTTGTAACTTCCAATAACATCCAGAACCCCTAACGTCACATCAACAGCTCTTTCTGTTCTCCTGTTCATATTTCCGTCTGAGGATGTGCCCCAAGGTTGGAAATAGCTGTTCTCCAGCATCCTTTTTTCTATGTTCTTTGGATTCCTTGCCTGCTTGACCACAGACTTGATATAGTCTATAGGTGAAGGCCTCTCAAGGGATTTCTTGAGTATTTCTAAATCTATATCTTTATTGGCGCGCTCAGATGAAGCTACGTCGCCAATTATTGAAAATCCTCCATTGTTTCTTCTCACTAATCTGGAGGCAAATGGTAATGTAGTCACACCGCGTTGTATTGTTAACAAAACTTCATAAGTCTCGGGTAGGTTTCCGATACTCTGTGAGAATATTGAATTATCTCCAACTAAATCATAAAGTTGTTCTGGAGTCAGACCATATCTGTTACAGTATTTCTCCAAGACATAATAGCCTATATCCCATCTCCATCTTCTCTTGTACCTTGTTCCATCTGGTCTAGGCCCATTTGGACCACTCATCAATTCTACTCCTCTCGGACATGTGAACCCTGTCACCACTCATAACAAAACACCTCCTACTAAACTTGTTACCGTTTCTCCTGCATACAAGGTAGGGATTCCATCTTCATCTCTACTGGCTGCTAGAACTTTTTTATCCCAGATATCTCTTCTTGTTATACCACTAATATCACCTGAGCAGGAAACATATCCCTTCTTAATACCAGTTACTGTAGACACGCCAATATCACAACCATCTTTTAGAAACACTGTATCTCCTGGGGCTGGAAAATATTTCTCTATTGGTTCCAACACTATTTTCATACTAACCATTCTCATCACCTCGTCTTTTGGGGCCGCGAGCGGGATTTGAACCCGCCTCAAGAGATCCACAGTCTCTTATGTTAGCCACTACACCACCGCAGCCATTTTTTGTCTTAAACTCAAGAGTAACATTAGAATTAAATTTTAGTTTGAATTTGTTCCTGATAGACGCAGGTATAACCACCCTCCCTCTGTCGTCCAAAGAAGCAGTAAATTCAAGGCTGGACAAATCATTCTTTTGCTTTGTGAACTCGTCCACCCATTTTTGTCACCTAACAATAGTTACTCGTAGGTAATATATAAAACTATGTGGGAATCGGTGGTAATGTATATGATGAAGAAGTATCTGATGTACTGCATAAAGATATATTAGCTGGTGGCGTGATAGGTGGTTTGATTTTAATAATTTTACAAAACATTTTCAACTTTTAATCTTTAGGTTCTTTTCCAAGAATAATAATTAGTTCGCTTTTTTTTTTTGGCTCTTGTGTGGTTTCTTATAGTTCGCTATTTTAAAAGAAAGAATAGTTAAAATAAATTCTGTTATTCCTTTTCAATAACTATTCTTTTATTCCCTTTATCTTCAACTACAGACACAGAAACAGAGTCCTTATCCAACTTCAAGAATGATAATTCATTAGTTAGACAAAGATACTTGCTGGTATGCCAACGGATGAACTTTCCGATTCTCTTACTTAGGATTTTCATAATTAACTATTAAAAAAGTCTAACAAAAAGTATGTTCGTGATATAATCACAGTAGATTTATAAGGCAATATATTCAATAAAATTCTATGAAAAAGAAAAATAATCCTCTAATATACATCTTGGCTATCCTTGTTGTTATCCTTTTGGTTAGTAATACCTATGTCTATAATTACGGGCAAAACAAAATCAGTGTTGGTAGAGCCGAATCCATAGAATTCATGAAAGACTATACTACTGCTGTT
Source organism: Candidatus Aenigmatarchaeota archaeon (assembly GCA_017609445.1). GTDB lineage: Archaea > Aenigmatarchaeota > Aenigmatarchaeia > Aenigmatarchaeales > Aenigmatarchaeaceae > JAFCDY01. The sequence continues at coordinate 3,738 of JAFCDY010000036.1, forward strand.
ATCAATATCCATGTAGCTATCAACAACATAAACCTTGCCAATGCTAATCTCATTAGAACTAACGAATACGTGCAGGGGGAATATGTATACGAATACGCTAAAGATGTGTATGGCTTAGGAAAAGACCAGATAAACGATGCCAAACAGTATCTTCTCAAGGCAAGGGACAGGCTTGAGAGAATAGAAAATAATGCACCCAACGAATTTTTCAAGGTTGATGTCTCTAACAGATTAAGACAAGTAGAGATTCTCATATCTATTTCAGATTTAACATACTCCCTATTAGATAATTCAGAGAAGCAGATTTATGAAGTGAATTATGGTTCGACGCTCAAGGCAGAAGACTATCTTGACGAATACAATAATGTTCTTGTTCCTCAATCTAACGATAAGTTCAGAGAATTAAGCGACATCCAGAACGAGATAGACAAGCACTGGGATCAGAACTGGTATCCGACATTTAGAGGTTAGTTTAGGCATCCTAAGATCTAGGCTAAAGTCTGCTGTCATAATGTTAGCGTTTTGATTAATGGTATTTTTGAACTAAATTTGGAGACCGGTTTGGTTTAATTTTTATGTGTTTACAGGGGGTTTATGTGCAAAGCTTGGGAATCGGAGGTTCTGTTAAGTTGTCGGGAGATTTTATAAATAAAATGTTGATAACAGAAGATTTGTCGGTATTATGATCTTTGTTTTTTAATCCTCAAGAGACTGTACTATTCTGCCAGAAAATATGCTTTACTTGGACGAGGCGAACCATAAATATCCACAAGTCTTCTGACGACAGTCCCAGTCTCTTGCATTCTGCCCAGTTTAAGAGATATATTCCCCTGTGTTGTTCCTGTCTGGATGGACAGACCCTTTTGTGTGTGATGTGGGGGGAGCCCTATTCACATCGTAGTTGCATTTTTATCGGGTCTTGTAAGCACATTCAGTCTGACATTGCTGCTTTATACCATGAAAAAAGAGGAGGTTTCAAGAGTGATTCCAATAAGATCTATCTATGTTCTTATTGTTGCCTTTCTCTCAGCAATTCTGATAGGCGAGATTTTCAATACCTATATCTACATTGCATTAGTTATGATGTTCATAGGTGTATTTTTGCTTTCGTTCAGGTTTGGATATGGGTTACCTAAAGGAATAAGCGCGTTGTTACCTCTTTTGACTTCAGTTATACTTTTGTCATTTGTTGTTGTTGGTATCAAGTTCGCGCTGACCGGTTTAGAGTTTGAAACATACCTACTATACCAGTTTATAGGCTTCTTTGCCGGTACGATTCCACTATGGTTTTTCAGGGGAGTCAGAAAAGATTTTATAAGGGGTTATAAAAAACTTAAAAATCTAAAATTAGTACTTTCCGCAGAGCTATTTGATCTGGTAGGGTTCCTGCTGATAGTGTATGCCATCTCAATAGGACCTGTCTCACTGATAACATCTTTAAGATCCCTGAATATATTGTTTGTCTTATTGTTTGCATTCCTGATAAGCAGGCTTAGACCAAATATACTAAAAGAAGAATTCGGAGGAAAGGTGGCATGGATAAAACTGTTTGGTGTGGTGCTTCTGGTTCTAGGTACATTCATAATAATGACTTAAATACTCTGAGTCCGAATTTAAATTGGGTTGGTATGACCGGTGGACTAAAAATTCAGTAATTCTGCAAACTTATTTAAACCTAACTATAAAATAGTTCTTAGTTGATAACTGTGGGTAAAATATATGATCATAAACTGGTTGAGAGAGAAGTTGAAGAGCTCTGGAAAAAGGAAAAAAACAAAATAGAAGAATCAATGAAATATGATCCCAAGAAAAAATTGTTTTCGTTCTTAGAGGGGCCGCCAACTGCGAATGCTCCACCGGGATTCCATCATGCAGAATCAAGATTTCTCAAAGACGCCTATCCCAGATACAAGTACATGAAAGGCTTCACTGTTCCCAGAAGAGGTGGTTGGGACTGTCATGGATTGCCTGTGGAAGTTCAGGTTGAGAAGAAATTAAAACTTGGGACAAAAAAAGATGTCTTGAAGTATGGGGTCGATAAATTCGCACAGGTCTGCAGACAAGATGTCTTCACGTTCATAAAAGAATGGACCATGTTTTCTAAAAAACTAGCCCAGTGGCTGGATCTAAAGAATCCTTACATAACAATGACCAACGACTACGTCGAAAGCGTATGGTGGTCTCTTAAAGAGCTGTATAAGAAGAAACTTCTTTACGAAGATCATAAAGTTGTTCCATTCTGTCCGAGATGCGAAACGCCGCTGAGCTCTCACGAAGTTGCTCAGGGATACGAAGACGTAACAGAAGTTTCCATAACAACAAAGTTCAGAATAAAGGGAACGAACAGATTTCTGCTGGGATGGACAACAACTCCGTGGACATGCCCGGGAAATGTTGCATTAGCTGTTAACCCAGATCTGGTTTATGTTGTCGTTGAAAAGAACGGGGAAGAATATATTCTAACTAAGAATAGGGTTAGTCATTATTTCGAAGATGCAAAAATAGTAGAAGAATTCAAGGGAAAAAAACTAGATGGTATAGAATATGAACCTCTTTTTGATTTCTTTGTCGAAAAGGTTGAAAAACCAGCTTGGAAGGTTGTGATGGTTGATTATGCAACAGATGAAGAAGGAACAGGAATAATTCATACTGCTCCTGCTTTTGGCGAAGAAGATTATGAAACTGTTAAAAAATACAACATGGCTTTTATCCAGCACGTCACAAAAGACGGATTGTTTACAGAGGACACAAAGAATATGGGTGGTCTGACTGTCTGGGAAGCTAACAAAAAGGTAATAGATGATTTGGATAAGAGGGGTTTGCTGTTCAATAAGGAGAATTATACTCACTCTTATCCACATTGCTGGAGATGCAGAACCCCTTTACTTT